>PKTW01000081.1 GCA_002868955.1 Desulfobulbaceae bacterium | reverse complement strand
TTGCGAGCAAATAATGTCCTTTTATCCAATATGCCTTGATTTGGAAGGGAAAACATGTGTTGTTGTCGGTGGCGGCAGGGTGGCTGAGCGCAAAGTTTTAGGCCTGCTTTCCTGTGCCGCACAGGTTTCAGTCATAAGTCCTGAATTGACAGAAGAGCTTTTGCGCCTGCAGAATGAAAGCATCATCACATGGATAAACAGGGAATATCGACCGGGCGACCTGGAACAGTCCTTTCTGGTCATTGCAGCAACGGATGATGTAGATACCCAGAAGCAGGTGTTTGAAGAGGCCGCGGCTCTGGATCTTTTACTCAATGTTGCAGATGTGCCCCAGCGGTGTAATTTCATTCTGCCGGCTACGGTCAGGCAGGGAGACCTGACCATATCAATCTCCACAGCCGGAAAGAGCCCGGCGCTGGCTGGAAAGCTGCGTATGGAACTTGTAAAAAGATTTGGAGTGGAATATAGAGTACTGGTCGATATTCTGGGTGCCATTCGACCGCTAATTCTTGCATCAGGCCTGTCACAGGCAGACAATGAAAAGCTGTTTAAACAACTGCTGCATGATGATATGGCTGGCTGGATCAAGGCCAGTAATTGGTCCAGTTTGGAAAATCATTTTGAGAGAGTTTTAGGCGACAGGGTGGGGGGAAATTGGCTGCAGCAAATACGGGCCATTTACTTATGAAGACCAATAAAACTGATCACAGGAGTATATTGGGATGAGCTATATATTATTTCAAGTAACCCTGCTTGCCTATATTCTGGCAACTGCCGCGTACATGGTATACTTCTGGACCCAGCGCAATGATATCAGGACAGCGGCCCGTGGCATAATGATCGCTAGCGGCCTTCTGCATACGCTTTACATTATAGTACGGTACTTCGAAGCAGGCCACACACCATTGACAAATCATCATGAAACGATTTCTTTCTTTGCCTGGTCGGTGACCTGGGGCTATCTTTCTTTCCACTGGAGATACAATGTCAGGAATTTCGGTTCATTTGTAAGCCCTGTCGTAACAATTCTCATGCTCATCGCTACATTTTCATCGCGCGAAATTATACCGCTGCCTCCTGCCTTGAAAAGTGCATGGCTGCCGGTGCATGCCAGTATAGCCATTATGGCCAACGGTTTCCTGGCCCTGGCCTTCTGCGGCGGTATCATGTATCTCCTGCAGGAACGGGAGCTGAAGAAAAAGCGATTCGGTCTTTTTTACACCCGCCTGCCTTCCCTGGATGCCCTTGATAACCTGAATAACCACTGCCTGGCTGTAGGCTTCCCCCTGTTGACCCTCGGCATAATTACGGGCTCCATCTGGGCCAAGCAGGCCTGGGGCACATACTGGCAGTGGGATCCCAAGGAGACCTGGTCTTTGATCACCTGGCTCCTCTATGCCGGTCTGCTGCATCAGCGCTTCACCGTTGGTTGGCGGGGACGTCGTGCCGCTATTATGACCATAATAGGTTTTTTAGCCGCTATGTTTACCCTGTGGGGGGTGACATACCTGTTGGGAGGTGCCCATTCCTATGTCGGCTGAAAAAATCATGATATTGGGGGTGAACCACAAGACCGCCCCGGTGGAAATCCGAGAGCGCCTGGCTTTTTCCAATGATCCCGGTACGCCATACCGCGAAATTGCGGTAATCCCGGGTTGCGAGGAGTTCTGCTTCCTTTCCACCTGTAATCGGGTCGAGGTCATGTTTGTCTCTTCAACTCCTGCGGAAACCGAGAGGAAAATCCGTGATTTTCTTTTTAATCAAAGCATGAGTTATGATGAAGCGGGCAAGTATGTTTATCTGCACCAGGGAGAGGCGGCCATAGAGCATCTGTTTCGGGTTGGCGCCAGCCTCGACTCAATGATAGTCGGAGAACCGCAGATCCTCGGACAGCTGAAACAGGCATACAGGGACGCCACAGAACAGAACTGTACGGGCATGATATTGAACCGGCTGCTGCACAAGGCTTTTTCCGTGGCCAAACGCATACGGACAGAGACCGGGATCGGTTCCAGCGCTGTTTCCATCAGTTATGCCGCTGTTGAACTTGCAAAAAAGATATTCGGCAATCTGAAGAATAAAAGGGCCATGCTTGTCGGGGCAGGCGAAATGGCGGAACTGGCAGCCCAGCATCTGATGAACCAGGGGGTAGCCGAGGTGGTTGTGGCCAACAGGACATTTGAGCGTGCGGTGAATCTGGCCCGCTGTTTCAATGGCAAGGCCGTTTCCCTGCAAGAGCTTATCCCGCAGCTTGGCCAGGTGGATATCATGATCAGTTCCACTGGTTCCCCTGAAATTATTCTGCACAGCAGTGATGTAAAACCGCTCATGCGGCAGCGCCGCAACCGGCCGCTCTTCCTCATTGATATAGCAGTACCCCGTGACCTTGACCCCAAGTTGAACGACCTGGATAATGTGTATCTGTATGGCATTGATGATTTAAATAGTGTTGTTGATATCAACAAGGCTGAGCGCGACAAGGAAGCGGTTCGCGCCGGCCGCATCGTCACTGAAGAGACACTCAAGTTCATGCTCTGGCTCGGTTCCATGGAGGTTACTCCCACAATAGTAGCCATCCGGGAAAAAGCCGACGCGATCCGCAAGGCAGAGCTGGATAAAACGCTTTCAGGCATGGCCCATCTCTCTGACAGGGAAAAGCAGGCCATTGAAAAAATGAGTTCGGCCATGATGAATAAAATATTGCACCATCCCATTGTGTATCTCAAAAAAGAAGATACCCACAAAGACAAAAAAGTTAAACTCGCTATGGTCCGCAAATTCTTCAACCTGGACCCTGACAATTCAGAATAACCCACGTTTCTTAAAAGCCGATACAGAGCCCCATCGACAGCGGAGTCTCCTTGCAGTCGCTTACCTGTCTTAAGGAATTCGGTATATCAGAATATAGCCGATTTCCCTGCTCCGCGTATCTGCGGCCATCTAAAATGTCATAAACGCTGAGGGGCTATAATAAAAAGTATTATTGGTTGGCCTTCGAGCTATGAAAGATTTGGATAAAAAAGCATATATTGCTGAAGAAGCCTTTATGGTCCTTCATTCAGGCGAGATTCCAGAAATCGTCCTGCACAGCAGTCTCTACTACCTTACAGAAGACCCTGACGGTCCTGGCCTGGAGCTTAATGCAGACGAGATTCTCCCTCTTAAACAGGGGGTGGTCAAACGATACCAGGAGATAATCCTCCGGGACCTTGAGCCCAAGAATCGTGATAAAGGAATTTACAGGGGGCTGGCACGCTGTGTCGTGAATTGGCAGCGCTTGCTTAGATTCTGCTCCAGGGAGAGCCTGGATTTTACAGCAGCACGGACTGAAACAGCAGCAGCGCTGCAAAGATTTTTACAGCAGGAACTGGCTGATGTGCAAAGCAAAAAGCGCTCTTCATCTATAAATTGCTCACGAGCAGAAATTGAGAAGCTGGCAGACTCTCTGGGGCTTTCAATGGATGATCTGCCCGAAGGGTGGAAAGGGTTGTGTTCGGAGGAGGAGACTTGATAAGATAGCCAGGGAACTTCCTAAACATCTCAAAATTTGTTCATTTTTGCGGGCCCCAAAACGAACCCAAAAGGGCAGCCAGTCACATGGTTCGACTGCATCGAACTGCCCTGTGCTGCTCTTAAAGTGCGGACGTTTCGGAAAGTCGCAGAGTTTATACCTCCTTTGCGGGGTGCTCAGCCGAACCGTTTAACCGCACTTTACTGCGCTGTTCGGCTGCGTGAGATGGCATAATAGAAAATCTTCAATCTTCAATTTTTTAAATTTTCAATCTTAAACCCTTGCCTCCTATATTGATGTCGGAATTGTGTTGAACAGGGACCTGGCAGACGATACCATGGCATGGTCCAGCATGGCTCCTCTGTATTCCATACCATCGCCTGCTTCCAGCAAAATTGTTCCATCCGGCGCGACTATCATGGAATGACCGCCGAAGACCGTGTCACCTGTTGTGCCGCAGCGGTTTGCCGCCACTATAAACATCTGGTTTTCTATGGCGCGGGACTGGGCCAGGATGCGCCACTGATTGATCCTTGCAGCCGGCCATTGGGCCGGAACCACGAGGAGGCTGGCCCCGAGGGCCGTTTGCTGCCGCAGGAGTTCCGGGAAGCGCAGGTCGTAACAGACCAGTCCGGCAACAGGACCTACAGTGGTTTGAATCGGGTTGGGATCGGTGCCGGGGGAAAAAAAGGTATCTTCGGCCATGGGAGAGAAAAGGCGCTGCTTCCGGTAAGTACCAAAAGTGCCGGCCGGGCCGGTGATAAAAAGGGTATTGTAATACTTGTTATCAGTATATTCCGGCAGCGAGCCTGCTATGGAGACCTGGTATTTTGCGCTTAATTCCTGCAATGTTTCCAGGACATCGGGTATTGTCCCGACCAGAGCCGGAAGTTCTGCATAGGCAAAGCCCGTGGACCAGAGTTCAGGCAGGACAATGATTCCCGGAGATATCTGCTTATGGGATTCGGCAATTTCTGCAAGCCCTTCCCTGACCCGGGAAAGGTTTTTTTCGATTGCACCGCTCTGCACATCAAATTGCAGAAACCCTGCAAAAAAAGAAGGTGTTTTTAAGATGATTTCAGACATGACCCTGCAAGGCTACGCTTCTTTTTTAATGTTGGCAAGGGCTTTTTCCGCCAAGCTTCCCACCGTTTCATCAACAAAAGTGCGGTTGAGATAGTGTCTGACCTGAGCAGGGTCTGGCAATAGATGCTCAAGGCCGGGAACGGCCTCCTTTTCATGCAGCAGGCCAAGTGTCCAGGCAGCAAGACCGCGTACTACAGCATCGGCGGATTGAAGATAGGGTAGGAGGTAGGTCGCAGCTTTTCTTTCCAAGAGCAGAGAAACCCTGGCCTGGGCAAGCCTGCCAAGCCCCCACATGAGGCCGCTCTGCAACATTTCAAGTTCCAGAAAAAAACCGTCTTCCCGCATGTAGGCTACAAGGATATGTCCATATTCCTGGGCAAGAGCATCATGGCAGGCCATGATTTCTCCCATGGCCTCCGGGGCGCCCCAGCCGATACCGCCGGATTCATCATTCAGGCTCCACATGAACCTGCGCATCACCACCCTGGCTGCCTCCATATCCCGGTCGGCTAAAGCAGCAACAACCGGGCCAAGTGTAGTGATAGCATGCCAGCGCACAGTCTCATCATTGCTGCACAGAGAACCGATGAGCGGATTTATGACCCGGGCAGGGGGGAGTTGGCGTAACTCCTGTATGACAGCTTCAATATCGGATGATCCCAGCAGTTTGCTGATACGTCGCTTTTCCTGGATTCCCATGTGCTAAGAAAAATGTGGGAAAATTATTCCTGAGTCTGCTCAATCACTGCCTGCCCAATCCTCTTGCCCATTTCCACGCATTCCTGCAGATCTGTGTGATTTGGGACGTATTTGACCCGTAACCCCGGCTCGATGATATCAAACTTCATTTCTTCCATGGCTGCATTCATGAGCTTGACTCCTTCCCCGGACCAGCCGAAAGATCCAAAGGCGGCCCCGATCTTGTTGGTCGGCTTCAGTCCCCGCATGTACATGAGGAAGCCGGCCATTCTTGGCAGCAGCCCGTTGTTAAGGGTGGCGCAGCCGAGAACAACGGCCTTGGCATTAAGCACATCGGTCATGACGTCGCTGCGATGACTTTGGGCCAGGTTGATGAGTTTGACACTGACGCCGGTCATGTCAATGCCTGTGGTGATGGCCTTGGCCATTTTCTCAGTGCTTGCCCACATGGTGTCATAGATAACCAGGGCCTTTCTTTTGCCCTTGTTCTGGCTCCAGTCAGCATAGGCATGGAGGACATCCTTGATGTGCGAACGCCAGATAAGCCCGTGATCAGGGGCAATCATATCGATCTCAAGCCCCATTTCCTGCACCTTGGCCAGGAGCTTTCGGATAAGGGGAGAATAGAGGGTGAGGATGTTGGCGTAGTATTTGGCGGTCTGTTCCATGAGTCCGGAAAAATCGACCTCATCATCAAAGCGTTCGCTGGAGGCATAATGCTGGCCGAAGGCATCGCTGGAGATGAGTAGCTTGTCTTCCTGCAGGTATGAGAACATGGAATCCGGCCAGTGCAGCATCCGGGTTTCAAGAAACTGTACGGTTTTGCTGCCGAGGCTGATGGTCTGGCCGTTCTCAACCGCTTCTAGAGGCCAGTTCTCGGGATGAAAATGCTCCTGGATGGCCTTCAGTCCCATCTTCGAGCAGAAGATCTTTTCCGGCTTGATCAGTTCAACTATCTCGGGCAGAGAGCCTGAATGGTCCATCTCCACATGGTTGACGATCAAATAGTCAATCTCAGTCGGGTCCATGAGCTGCTTTATATGGTGTACCAGTTCATTCACATGGCTTTTCTTGACCGTATCGAACAGCGCAATCTTCTCATCCTTGACCAGGAAGGAATTGTAGGTTGTTCCTTTGTAGGTTGAGTAGCCATGAAAATCCCGGATATTCCAGTCAATGGCTCCGACCCAGAAAATATTATCTTTGATTTCAAGGGATTTCATATTGTCTCCTTGTGAAGTATAAGCTTAGGAACTTAAGGCCTCCTGTGGTGCAGAGAAAGAGAGAACCCGCATTGCCTCAATTTTTATCCTGTCAGGGCAAGACAGACGCAAACTGCACCAAAACAGGCCCTGTTGTTTACCCTTTTATCGGCATTGTAAAGGCCCGCTGGCCCAGTTCCGTATCCAGCATAAACAGGCCATTGGCATCCTTACCAATAAGTTTCATCTTGTCCACCAGGGTGGAGGCAGTATCCTCCTCTTCAACCTGTTCGGACACGAACCACTGCAGGAAGATATTAGTGGCATGGTCCCGTTCATCCAGGGCCAGATTGACAAGATCATTGATCAAGCCGGTCACCTTTTGCTCATGTGACAGGACATTTTGAAATGCATCCAAGGGTGAGGACCATTTGGAGGGCGGCCCGTCAATGGCCTTGAGGGTAACCCTGCCGCCGCGCTCACAGACAAAGTCAAACATCTTCATGCCATGGAAAAGTTCTTCCTGGGCCTGCTGCCGCATCCAGTTGGAAAAGCCGCCAAGACTGATCGACTCAAAATAGGTGGCCATGGACAGGTAGAGATACGAGGAATAAAGCTCAGCATTGATCTGCTGGTTAATGGCTTTTTCTATCTTCTTACTCAACATAACTACTCCTTCAACAAACTGTATTTTGGCCCGAATTCTTCGTCATACTCAAAAAAATAATCCTCGAAACATTATATATATGTATTTAATTATTTTTTATCGTAATCCTTGAATTCGGACAAAAATCCTTGTTTGCTGGTATATTTTAGTTAGAATTTCTTACAAATAAAAAAATTTGCTAACTGATATTTAGCAGTGCCAATTAGGCTTTCCAGAGACCATGCAGATTGCAGTATTCCCTGGCGCTGACCTGGGCTGCATCAACCTTGAATACAGCCTCTGGAACTCCACCTGGCTTTAAAAACTGCCTGTATGCAGTTTCGCCGGCAATGAGCTCAATCCACTCTATGTAGTGCTTTTCTTCCATGGGATGGGAAACAGAACCCACAGAAACCTTGTAGCCGCCGTCGACTTTCTCGATAACCGGGACATGTTTTTCTTTTGCGGCATCCACGGTATTCTCGACCTGCAGGGTCATATCCTGACCACAGCATACCAGCGTGCCCTGGCCGCCATGAAGGACTTCAACAATATTTCCGCAAACATCACACTTGTATACTTCCAGCTTCTTTGCCATGATAAACCTCCTATTTGTTAGACCTCAAAAATAACACCCTTAAAAATTATTTCAGGATGCATACAAAATATTTTTACAGCAACTGAGTAAGTTTTATACTGTTAATAGTTTTCTCCCAGTAGTTCAAAATGGGCCCTGGCATGGGCGCAGGCCGGACATTCTTCAACAGCTTCCTCGCCTTCATGCAGATAACCGCAGTTGCGGCACCTCCAGGTGACTTTAGACTCCCGTTTAAATACCCGGCCGGCTTCAATATTTGCTGCCAGGTCTTTGTATCTTTTTTCATGCTGTTTTTCTGCGACAGCTATGGCCATAAAAATGGCGGCAATATTTTTGAATCCTTCTTCCATGGCTGTTTTGGCAAATTCAGGATACATGGTGGTATGCTCGTAGTTTTCTCCGGCGGCACCCTCAAGGAGGTTTTCAAAGGTGGTGCCGATTACGCCTGCGGGAAAAGTTGCAGAAACCTGCGCATCTCCACCTTCCAGGAGCTTGAATAATCGCTTGGCATGCTCTTTTTCCTGGTTAGCGGTTTCTTCAAAAATGGCACTTATCTGAACAAATCCGTCCTTTTTAGCCTGGGAGGCAAAGTAGGTATAACGGTTGCGTGCCTGTGACTCACCGGCAAAGGCCGTGAGAATATTTTTTTCTGTCTGGGTTCCTTTTAATGCGGCCATATTTCCTCCTTATGAAAAAATAATATATAGATTTTGAGAGTTACTGGGAATAATTCCTAATAACAGTTTTGGGCAACTCCTGGCAAGATAAATTAAAATATTAAAGGCCAAACTGTGGTTTATGTATACCGGCCCAATATGTAAACCTGCCCAAGTAGCAGGTGAAAGAATGCGCGTATTATACCTTTTAAATTTTATTTTTTAAAATTATTGTCGGTCTCGCAAAAAATACTCCGCCGTCAGGCATTCCGTCTATCACCAACTTATGTTATCGGCCCTGTGCTGACTGCTGTGTTTTTTTGTTCTGATCAAGTATTGATTGTTGCGCAATAAGCAACTCTGATATATCTGCCGGATCAAAGCTTAAAAAGGAAAACATCCGCTTCTCCAGGTCCTGGCAGCGAGCATAGTTTCTTTTAATAGCCCTGCAGCGCACTTCATTGTTCATGCCGTATCGTTCTAAGATATAGTCTAAGCGCTCTTCCAGGCTGACCACCTTGTCATGGTTGACCCTTTTATCCGCATAATAAACTATTTCTTTTTCAGCAAAACCATTTTGCGGTGCATAGTTTTTCAGGATTACATGTTCGGCAACAATATCTGCTATTGTCTTCAGGTTATGAGCCAAGCATATTTCAAGCCCCCTGGCAGCATGGTCATCATCATTGTCAAGGCAGGCTGTCTTGCCTATGTCATGCAGTAAGGCCCCGGCAATAACCGTTTCAAGAGATAAGTCGTAACCGGCAGCGATCAAACCGTTCGTAATGACTCCCGCCACTTCCGTAACCACGATGGAATGATCCTTGATATTGGGCAGCATGTGGTACTGCTCCATGAGGTCCAGGCATTCGTTAACGCCCGGAATTGTAAAAGGCGCATCTTCCATGATGCTCAGCTGCCCTTACGGCTCAGTTCATGTACAGCATCAATAAAGAGCTTGGCCTGTGCAGGCGGGGTGAACTGGTGGATGCCGTGTCCGAGGTTACAGATGTGGCCGCGGGCCATACTGCCCCCGGCAAGAATTTTTGATACCCGGGCCCGCAACTCTTTTTCAGGGAGTAGCAGGGCAATGGGATCAAGGTTGCCCTGTACTGAAATATCGGGGCCAAGCTGTTTAACTGCCTTGGCAATATCTACGCGCCAGTCAAGGCCAAGGACATCGGCACCCGATGTCTTGGAAAGATCAAGCAGGGTAGCACCGTTATTGGCAAAATAAATTATGGGCACATCAGTGCTTTTCCTGAGATCGGCAATGATGCGCTGTACATAGGGCAGGGCAAAACGTTCAAAGTCACCTGGCGCTAAAACCCCGGCCCACGAATCAAAAATCTGCAGGGCCTGGGCTCCTGCGGCTGCCTGGGCCTGGAGATAGACGCTGGTGCATTCCGTTATTTTTTCAAGCAGGGCAGAATAGAGTTCAGGATCGGCAAACATCATTTTCTTGGTATCAAAGAAGAATTTGGAGGAACCTCCTTCGACAAGGTAGGTCGCAAGGGTGAACGGCGCACCGGCAAAGCCGATGAGCGGCACCTTATGTGCAAGCTCGCGGCGCAGAATGCGAATGGTTTCCAACACAAAGTCCAGGTGCTCTTCCGGGTCGGGTATGATCAAACGGTCCACAGCCTGACGGTCGCGGACAGGATCAGGAAAGACAGGGCCGATTTTTTCATGGAATTCAAGGGTCAGGCCCATAGCTTCCAGGGGGATAAGAATATCTGAAAACAAAATAGCCGCATCCACACCCAGAATGTCTACGGGCTGGATTGTGACCTCTGCTGCAAGCTCCGGGGTTTTGCAAAGCTCCAGGAAGGTAAGCTTGTTTCGTACTTGCTGATATTCCGGCAAGTAGCGTCCGGCCTGGCGCATCATCCATACAGGGGTATAATCAACCTTTTCACCTCTGCAGGCCTTCAAGAAAGTGTCGTTCATGAAAACAAGTCCTCAAGTTGGAAGTTACAAGTAGCAAGTGCCTAAAGTTACGAGTGCCTAAAGTGCCTAAATTTACAAGTGTCTAAAGTTTGTCGGCATACACGATTGCCGATGATTGGCATAAGTGGGCTAAAATTACAAGTTACTGGGGTTCTGTAAATCTGCAAACTGCCAACTGATAACTTCTTCTTTCACCTTTAGCCTTTAACCTTTTCCCTTAGTTTTTCCCTTGAACCCTCGACAGCTTGACCCCTTGAAACCTATAATTTTTTACGCTTTCACTTTCTCCTTTGGAGTATAATTGCAGAAAGGTTCCTCTGCCAGGTAGTCGCCGGTCATGGAATAGGATCGTGCCCGGCAGCCCCCGCATACATTAATGTATTCACAGCTGCCGCAACTTCCTTTATAGCTTTTGAAATCTCTTAAACTTTTGAATAGTTCAGAATTTTCCCAGATATTCTTGAATGGTTGCGTGCGGATATTGCCGGCAGATTTCGGGAAGTAACTGCAGGGCAGAACTTCTCCATCAACATCGATAAGACAGATCAACTGGCCGGCCAGGCACCCTTTGGAGCCGCCGGTCGAGAATTTCAGGGAACGACGTTTGAATTTTTCCTTATCATTTTTTGAGCGCTGCAAAACGATACGGTAATAGTGCGGTGCACAGGTGGGCCGGACGAGCATATCGTCCTCTTCTTTTTCCATATCGTAATGCCAGTTCAGGAGTTCTTCATAATCCTCAGGCGAAATGAGTTCCGCAAGTATGTCCTGCCCGCGACCCGTTGGCACGATCATGAACATATACCATGCCGTGGCGCCAAGCTCCTTGGCAAGTTTATATATTTTAGGGACTTCCTCCTGGTTTCGCTTGGTAAAGGAAGAATTGATCAGAAATTCAATATTATGTTTCCTAAAAAGACCCGCGGCCTTAATCGTGCCTTCAAAAGCACCTTCCTGGTTACGAAAATCGTCATGCACTTCAGCAGAGGCACCGTCAAGACTCAGGGAAACCATTCTGATCCCCGCCTTTTTGATCTTTTGACATATTTCATCTGTCACCAGAGTGCCGTTGGTGGCCAGACACATGCGTAAACCCTTTTCAGTCCCATAGGCGGCAATATCAAAAACATCCTTGCGCAGAAGCGGCTCACCGCCTGAAAGGACAATCACCGGCTGGGCAAAGGAACCGATGTCATCAAGCACTCTTTTGGCCTCGTCAAGGGAAAAGTCGGGATGATCTTTAACCTCCAGTGTAGAAGAAGAGCGGCAGTGTACACAACTTAAATTGCAACGCCTGGTTATCTCCCAGGCAATCCATTTTACGTCAAATTCCATTAAGATCGCCTCAAAAAAAGATAGTTCAAAAAAAATGAACTGAAAATATTTGCATATATCGATGGTACTATATTGCCGATGAGATGGCAGGTCAATGTCTAAAGGGTAAAAAAATGGTGATTTTTTTCTAAAGAGGAGGACTGTAAAATATAGGAAAACCAAGCTTGTAGTGTCTTGCCTTTACATGAGAAAGAAGGAATGTGAAAGCATTACTGTTCGGATATTGCACATAGCTTATTGTTCCGGATACTTTTTCAAGAATTCAGATTGTATAAATATTGTTGCATTCCACTACACTATATGGGAAATTGCAGGTATAATTTTAAAATATCCAGTTCGGTTGCCTGGGTTGTTGCCCGTATTTTTTGAAAAGACAGACTACGCGTAAAAATAAAAAAGAGGAGGAGGATAATGGAAATCAAAAACGTTCTCGTACCGGTGGACTTTTCGGAAAACTCCAAGAAAATTCTCGAAGAAGCCGGTTATTTTTCCGGCATGTGCCAGGCCCAGCTCCATGTCGTGTTTGTAGTCCAGAGCTTTGATGACTACTCAGGATTTTTTGTCCCCCATATGCCGGTTGCAAAATTTGAGGAAGAGATGGTACAGGCGGCTGAGCAGAAAATGGAAAAATTCCTTGAAGGCCATAAAAGTGTTGAGGCTAAGGTCCTTGTCGGTGATGTTTCCGAAGAAATTATCCGTCATGCGGAAGAAAGCGGCATGGACCTGATCATCATGGGCACCCATGGCTACAAGGGACTTGAGAAGGTGATGTTCGGCAGTGTGGCTGAAAAAGTTGTTCGGTCTTCGCCCTGTCCGGTCCTGACCATCAATCCGTATAAAAACCTGTAAGTCAAAGGCTTAGAAATATTTCAATTGAGAATTGCCAGTAAAGCTGTCGCGTGTTGCGGCTTATGTGCGGGCGCAGGTCTTTGCATGTGGAAAAGTCGCTGAAACAGTTCAGTGAAAGAAATGCCTGGGAAACAGTAAAAATCAAGTTTTTTATAACCTGTTTCTTTTTCTGGATAATGGACTTGCACCTTTTTTTCCCAGGCGGAAACATTTTCCGCCAGCAAGGGAACTTCCTGCCGGTTACCCGGTTCTAGTCCAGCAAAGACTGCAGTTTCCTGGAGGAACCTTGCAAAGTATTCTGTATTTTCTTGTGCAGCTGCCCGGAAAGCGTTTCGAGATGCAAGGTACCGGCCCCCGGCTCCTTCAATGTTTGCCGGGTTAACAGCCGGGATGGAGAGGGAAAATATTTTTTCCGGGTCACGGCGCCATGTGTTTTCATAGCCATCAAGAAGAATGGCGCCAGTTTCCGCGTTGGCAGTAGCAAGTATCAGGGGATGCAGGTCCGGGGAGTCGGCCAGGTAAAGTTCCGCCCATGCCTTGAGCCGCAGGGGTATGATCATTCCGGATGTTTCCAGCGTAGATTCATGTGGCAGATTGTCGTCAGAATTTGGGCGCTGGAGTTTATTGCGGCCGCTTAATTCTGTCAGATCAGCTACTTCTGCTTCATCGCTCCCTGCAAGGGAGGCAAAAACTTTCTGTTCAACAGAAGAAACCCGCGCCAGTCCCTGTCGGATTTCCGCCTCTCTTCTGTCAAGTATTTCAGCCAGTTTCAGAACCAACCTGGCCTGCCATAAACGCTCTTTATTCCTGGTGCGGCTTTTCATCTCAGCATCCTTATGCAGGGCGGAAAAAACACCGGCCGCCGAGGTTTCATCCTGGTCCCTGGCGTGTCCGGCAGCCATGGGGGCCTTGGCAGTCGAGAAAAGGCGGGAAAGCTCATCGGGCCGGCTTGTTTCCATTTCACGCAGGAGCCGCTTGAAACGGGAAAGATCATCGCCAAGAGGTGCAGGAGCATATCCCGTGCACAGATTTGTAAAAAAATTGCTGCTCCTATTGATCGCCCCATCTGTTTCTGTCGGAAGGTAATAGGATAAAGCAGTAAAGAAAATGAGAAGCTTCGCCACACCAGTGATGGATGGCTCTGTTTCCGGAAAAATAAGTGCTGATGTTCCTTTTTTCATATGAGTGCAATTAAAAAAAATATTTCATTGGGTCTGGTGGTTTGCGTTTACCTGCTCTTTAATCTCAGGTATGCACCTGAAAGCCTGGTTACCACATTTAAGTCAACCCTGATGCAGCTCCTGATGACTGCGCCTTTTGTGGTGGGCTTGACCATCCTGGTAGTATCCTTTATGCAGCGCTCAACAGGTGAGCGCCTCCCCTGGGACCGGATTGCCAGGATTTACTGCACACTGGGTATCTTTATCGGCTTTTTTTATGCCTTAAGTGAGTATTGGCTGCGAGCACAGTAGAAAGTTATCAGTGCTCAGTTTTCAGTTTTTAGTTAAGGTTCCCAGGTTCCCAGGTTTCAAGGTTTCGAGTGAAAAACAAAAAATCTTAACTTGTTACGGACGTCTTTTTCTTTTATTTTTTACCCTTGACTCCTCGCCCCCTTGACCCCTTGAAACCTCTTTTTTTTATCGTATCAGCGAACTATCAGGATGGTATCCTGAGGGTACCGTGGTATTGGGAATGACCATGGATTTCTTGCCCAGCAGTGTACCTGGATTGGTAACAGAATTGCACCCTGTCTGTACGTGGTCGCCCAGTATAGCCCCAAGTTTGCGCAAGCCGGTCTTCACTGTGGAGCCAGAGGTGGCTATGGAAATATCACCCTTTATAAATCGCAGGTTTGCCAGCTTGGTTCCTGCTCCCAGGTTGACCTGGTTGCCAAGGATGGAGTCCCCCAGGTAGGCAAAATGTCCAGCCTTGGCACCATCCAGGAAAATGGTATGTTTGACTTCGGTAACGTGCCCGACAACGCAATGTCTGCCAATTAAACAATTGCCTCTGATGTACGCGCCATGGCGCACTTCTGTCTGGTCGCCAATGATGGTCGGAGACTTGATAAAAGCCCCCGGCTCGATCAGCACCCCCTTGCCTATCCTGAGCCGGCGGCCTTGTAATGCAGCCCCGGCCATTATAACGGAAGCCCCAAGCAGCTGCTTTTCTCCATGGTATACCTTGATGCCCCCCTTGGTGGCATCACCATACTCAATAGTGAATTCACCGGCTTCCACCAGGTTGCCGTTGTAATACACCAGGGTCTTTTTTAAAGGCTCTCCGTCCTGGATCAATACCGGTGACAATTCATGATAGAGCTGGACTTCAAGGTAGTGCTTCAGGTTTTTCAGGGCAACCCAGACCTGGTCATCAGGCTGCATAAGTTCAGGATGTTCATTAGAGGACAAATCAAAAAAAGAGTGTGCCGAAAGCATAATTGCTGGTCCTAATGTATTATTTATAATTTAATGTTGACCGATTACATAAAAAAGAATATCGCATTTAAGCAACAAAAAAACAAGCAGGCGTCAAGGGAGAATGCAGAGCTTGACTTCAGTCTCCCCAGTGTTTAGATTCACAACACCATATCAGTACCATTATAATACAGCAGTTCGGAATAATACAGCAGTTCGGAATACTTGGCAGTCTTTACACCTGACACTATGTTTCCGAAAGGAAACGTTTACTATAACAGGAGGATATACCTGTGGGTTTTGATGATTCTATTCATGCCAACCTCGATGATTTTGCAGAGCGGCAGGATATTGAGATACCAGATGAACTGCCCTTGATGGCGGTCCGTGATGTCGTAGTTTTCAACTCCATGATCATACCGCTTTTTGTCGGCAGATCGTCTTCCGTGGCCGCAGTCAATGAAGCACTTTCCAGGGACAAACTCCTGTTGCTCCTGACTCAGAAGGATGCCACCCAGGAGGATCCTGACTCCAAAGACCTTTTCGAGGTCGGCATGGTGAGCATGATAATGCGGACCCTGAAGTTGCCCGACGGCCGTCTCAAGGTGCTGGTCCAGGCCCTGACCAAGGCAAAAATTCAGAAATTCCTGCAGAAGGAGCCCTTTTTCAAGGTTAAGGTCGAGGTGATGGAAGATCAGGAGTTATCTGAGATCACCGTTGAAGTCGAGGCGCTCATGCGCACTGTACGGGAACAGACAGAAAAAATCATGTCGCTGCGTGGCATCCTTTCCTCGGATCTCATTATGATCATGAATAATATCGATGACCCGGGTCGCCTGGCCGACCTGGTTGCCTCCAACCTGCGCTTGAAGATCCCTGAGGCCCAGTCCATCCTTGAATGTTTCGACCCGGTGGAAAAGCTCAAGCTCGTGGCGGAATACCTCAACAAAGAGCTTGAGGTATCCACCATGCAGGCCAAGATACAGACCGAGGCCAAAGAAGAGATGACGCGTTCACAGAGGGAATACTACCTGCGTGAACAGTTGCAGGCCCTGAAAAAGGAACTGGGCGACGTGGATGACAGGGCCCAGGAAGTTGAGGAACTGCTGGGAAAAATCCGTAAGGCCCGGATGCCGATCTATGCGCGGAAGGAGGCCACCAAGCAACTCAAACGTCTGGAGATGATGCACCCTGATTCTTCTGAGGCAGGCATTATCCGGACTTATCTGGACTGGCTGGTCGAGGTGCCCTGGAGCAAGGGCAGCCGCGACAGGCTTGACCTCAAAATTGCCAGAGAAGTTCTTGATGCTGACCATTATGGTCTTGAGAAGATAAAGGAACGGATATTGGAGTACCTGGCAGTCCGGAAGCTCAACAAGTCGACCAAGGGGCCGATCCTCTGCTTTGTTGGTCCTCCTGGAGTGGGCAAGACCTCACTTGGCCAGTCCATTGCCAGAGCACTGGGCCGCAAGTTCCACCGCATTTCCCTGGGCGGCATGCGCGATGAGGCGGAAATTCGCGGCCACCGGCGAACCTATATCGGTGCCATGCCCGGCCGCATTATTCAGGGGTTGAAGACGGTCAATGCCAACAACCCCGTCTTCATGATGGACGAGATCGACAAAGTGGGCTCAGATTACCGGGGCGATCCTTCCTCAGCCCTTCTGGAAGTGCTGGATCCAGAGCAGAATTTTTCCTTTTCAGATCATTACTTGAACATTCCCTATGATCTGTCCAAGGTGATGTTTATCACCACGGCCAACCTTACCGACACGATCCCGTCTCCCCTGCTTGACAGGATGGAGATCATCCGGCTGGCCGGTTATACCCTGGAGGAAAAGCTGGAGATAGTTAACCGTTATCTCCTACCCAGGCAGCTTAATGAAAACGGCATTTCTGAAAAACATATTAAACTCGATGATGAGACCATAAAACGCATTATCTCTCATTATACTCGAGAGTCAGGCCTGAGAAATCTGGAACGTGAGATTGGCAAGGTCTGCCGCAAGGTGGCGAGAAAAATTGCCGAGGGATCCAGGGGGCCGTATATCATCTCCAAATATACCCTGCACAAGTATTTGGGGCCGCCAAAGTTTCAGCCGGAGTGTGATATCGAGACTATTGACCAGCCCGGTCTTGTTACCGGCCTGGCCTGGACTGAGACAGGCGGAGAGATCCTTTACGTTGAAACGATCATTATGAAGGGCAAGGGCAGTCTCATTCTGACCGGTCAGCTTGGAGATGTTATGCAGGAATCGGCCAAGGCGGCCTTGAGTTACTGCAGGTCAAGGATGGACACACTGAAGTTGAGCGAATCATTTTTCGAAGAGGTGGATATCCATATTCATGTGCCTGCCGGCGCCATCCCAAAGGACGGCCCCTCTGCCGGCGTCACCATGGGAACTTCTCTCTATTCCGCGCTTTCCAGGAAAAAGGTGGCATGGGACGTTGCCATGACAGGGGAAATAACCTTGCGGGGCCGTGTCCTCCCCATCGGCGGCCTTAAGGAGAAAGTGCTTGCTGCACTCCGGTCAGGCATTAAAAAGGTTATTATACCGGAACAGAATAAAAAAGATTTGGTGGAAATCCCCAAGGACATCCGTGCCCAGATGGAGTTCATTCCTGTAAAGAATATGGATCAGGTCTTGAAAGTTGCCTTCCGC
Source organism: Desulfobulbaceae bacterium (assembly GCA_002868955.1). Classification (GTDB taxonomy): domain Bacteria; phylum Desulfobacterota; class Desulfobulbia; order Desulfobulbales; family BM004; genus BM004. Next base: position 9,534 of record PKTW01000081.1, on the reverse strand, counting down.
GAAACGAAGAAGAGTAAGAGGGCGTGTAAGGTATAATTAGTTAGGAGTAAGGAGTGAGGAGTTAGGAGAAAAAAACAAAGACAAATAATTTTATAAGGTTATAGTGCTGTAGATTAGGTTGGCAGTTGTAAGCCGTCCGTTTGCAGAAGGTGTTGGTATAGGGTTAAAGGCTCTGGGTGCTGGAAAAAGCTTCCATAAAATTTGGTTGTTCCAAAAACAGAAGACTATTTTGTGAAACGATATTTCCCCTTTAAATCTATAGTCGTTATAATCTTTCCCTTGATCCCTTGATCCCTTGACCCCTTGACCCCTTGACACCTTGACACCCGTTTCTTTATGTCGCACGAAGCCGGTACCAATATTTTGACAAATTAAGCCCACTCGCAACCATGACGTTCCTCGGTCTCCGCCTTCCTGTATTACTCTTTATTTTCCTTGCAATTCCTTTTCTGTGGCTTCTGTGGCTAGGGGTTTATGCCATAAGCCCGGGACCGCCATCAGCTGCAAAACAGATCGAAGTGTTAATTCCCAAAAGAACGGGCCTGTCTGCAATAAAAAAGATCCTGGCTGAAAATAGAGTCATTAAGGATGACCCACGCTTTTCCATGCTGGTCAAGCTGACCGGGGCAGGCACAAAACTGCGTGCCGGTGAATATGCATTTGAGCCAGGCCAAAAGCCGCTTCAGGTCATTGATCTTCTTAAAAAAGGTAAGGTGCTGTTTAGGCCGGTGACCATTCCCGAAGGTACTGAAATGGAAATGGTTGCCGCGATACTGGCCGCAGATGGCTGGGTTGATTTACAGCGTTTTCTTGATTTGGCGCGAGCGCCGGAAATTTTAGAAAGTCTGGGCATTAATGCCGGAAGCCTGGAGGGCTATTTATTCCCTGACACATTCTCTCTGTCAAGAGAGCAGCAGGATGAAACAGAGATCATACAGATGATGGTGGCCAGGCATTTTCAGGTGTTTAATGCTATTGTTCAGAATACAGGCAATGATCTTCCAACACTATCACATCATGAAATAATTACACTGGCATCCATAGTAGAAGCAGAAACAGGGAACTCTGAAGAGCGGCCACTGGTAGCCAGTGTTTTTTTGAATCGTCTGGCAAGAGGTATGCGCCTCCAGGCTGATCCGACGGTCCGGTACGGCCTGAAAGATAATGCAGGTCCCTTGACCCAGAAGGATCTGAAAAATCCTACACCCTATAATACCTATATCATTTCCGGCCTGCCTCCAGGCCCCATCACTAATCCTGGGAAGGCTTCCATTGAGGCAGTAATCTCACCTGCCCAGACGGACTATCTCTATTTTGTTGCAAAAGATGAATCAAGTCATCATTTTTCACGTAACTTGGAAGAACACAACAGAGCTGTTTCAAAATATAGAAAAAGCAAATAAATACTTATTGGGATTTTTCCCGTAAATTAATCCCTCTGAGTAAAACCTTAAGACGACACTTCCAACAGATCTTTCAAGACCGCGCTTTTCATCTTTTGTTCGTTTCTGGCCTTGATGTCCAGCCAGATGGAGTTGGGGATTCGACCTCGATTCACTAACGCTTCAGCCAGGGGTCCGAAGAGTTTCTGGCTTTCGTGCAGTGATTTCTTCAGGATGAGCCTGAAATGTCTGAGCTCCTTATCGTTGACAACAAGGTTGGCGCTGTTGGATAAAGCCTGCAAGTCATACAGAGTTTGGAATTCAGGCCCGATAAGGGTGTAGTGGATATTGCGGCGTCTGATCATGGCCATTTTTTGCATGAAAATATGCAGTGTGTTGCTGCTGAGGGAATCCTCATCAAAGCGGCTGTGCAGAACCACGGCTGCAAATGCGGTAAACTGCATATGGTCAATGGCGTCATCTGCGCTTTCAGCAATTACCGGCAGAAAACCCTCATCCTCATAAGCCTCACGGACAATAGTCATCCCAGAACCCCTGTTCATCAGAATAAGGGCCATGAGTGTGTCCTCTATCACTTCTTTTTCCTGCATTTTACCGCTTGATAACCAGCCGAGATCAGGCGGCGGTGGAGGCGCTATTGCAACTTTTCTGGCACCAGTGAGAGCGACGGGGGCAATTTTTTTTGTCTGTTTGCCCGGCAGGCTGCCATCGGGTTTCAACTCAAAGGGTTTCTGGCACAGTGGACAACCGAGCTTCAGCAGGTTACCTGGTGGCAGTTTTTCCAGGGCTGTCTGTATCTTTGCTTTTTGGGAGTCTGTAAGGTTGAGCGGTTCTTGGCAGTGTGGGCAGGTTTCAATCATGGCAATCTCCTGGATCGCTTGTTTTGTAAACAAGATCTAATGGATGTCTTTTTTCTTCATGGCCAGACCGGTAATGCCGGAGGTGGCTTCTCCGCGGGCTGCCTTGATCTTGTCAAGTCCGCGGTTGATTGCGCTCTTGCGTGAAGCATAAATTTTAGCAGTTTCCTCACTGATGAGACCATTTTCGTATAGTTCAAGGATATGCTGGTCAAAGGTCTGCATGCCAAGGGCAGAGCCATCCTCAATAACATCGTAAAAGGTACGGTCTTCAGTCTCGCCGTTGAGAATGAGGTCACGGACCCGCAGGTTGTTTGCCATGATTTCAAAGGCGGCAACCCGGTCGCCTCCCTCCTTGGGCATGAGGCGCTGGCTGATGACGTAACGTACAGTGTCGGTAAGGCGGTTTCTGATCTGCGGCTGTTCCTCCTGGTCAAAAAAGCCGAGGATGCGGTTAATGGTCTGACCGGCATCAACAGTATGCAGGGTACTCATCACCAGGTGTCCTGTTTCGGCAGCAGAGAGGCCGATCTCCATGGTTTCCCGATCGCGCATTTCGCCCACCAGGATGACCTTGGGTGCCTGGCGCAAGGCGGCACGCAACCCGTTGGCAAAGCTATCGAAATCATTGCCCAGCTCCCGCTGGTTGAAGGTGCATTTCTTGTGCGGATGTACAAATTCGATGGGGTCTTCCAGGGTGACCACATGTACCATTCTTTCCATATTAATCTTGTCGCACAGGGCTGCCAGGGTGGTGGATTTACCAGAGCCGGTTGCACCGGTGACCAGGATAAAGCCATTTATCTCATTGGTCATCTTCTTGAAAACCTCTGGCAGCTTGTATGATTGAATCGTTGGGATAGCACCTTCCATTTTACGCATAACAATGGAGAGATGACTTTGCTGCGTGAAAACATTGACCCTGAAACGAGCCCTGTTGCCAAGCGCATGCGAAAGGTCACAGGAACCGTGAACCGCAAGATCATCCAGCAGCCGTTTATTACTCTGGATCAGGTTTAAAGCCGCCACCTCGGTCTGGAAAGGCGTCAATTCCTTTATTTCCGGGGTTACGCTAATCGGGACCAACTGGCCGGAGGTTTCAACCTGCAGCGGCTTGGCCACCGTAAAGTTGAGGTCAGAAACCTTTTCATACGATTCAAGCATATTGGTAATCCAGTAGTTTATTTCCGGTCGCTTCATTGTATCACCTCCAGCAGGTGTGGATAAATTTTCATTTCCTATGATAATTGTAATAAAGAGATGAAATGAAAGCGAGTTTTTTATTCAAGCTCATAACAACTCCGGGGTCTCCATGTCTTTTTTATTGTTTCCTGTCTGCAAATATCGCATCAAACTCTTTGAAAAAACGTTCAAGCTGATTTTGGGGCAGAGCGTTAATACCGGCTGCCGCTGCCCTGCCGCCGCCGGTTACAAAGGAGCGGCAGAGAGAATCTGCTCCCTGCTTATTATGAAGCGGTGCACGGATATTTACCCGGTATGTCCCATCAGGATTGCGCGTGAGAAGACCATGGGCAAGGCTTGGTTCCTCTTGGGCTTTGAGGTTGCTGAATACACCTGAAATCCGCCGGGCCCAAGGTTCAGGGGGCAGCTCAAAAATTCTGCCTGCCTCAGTGGTTCGAACTGGCTCATGTTTCAAAGCGGACGCCATATCGTCATGGAACCCAATGCGCAAGTGCGAAAGAACAGCTGAATTTTCCGAGAAATCAAGGGGGTCAGCATAGGGCATAATCGCTCTGTAGAGTTCCTGGGGTGGGTAGAACAGATCAGAAACAGAAAGACCGTAGCCATTGTAATTTAAAAGTTCTCCCAGTTCTTTCAGCCTGGTCACAGAAGAATCATTCAAAGAAAGTGATTCTGCCGCCTGTTGCGCAGATGTGTGCAGGTTGTCTCCAAAGGCTCCGACAACTGCCCAGGCACGATATTTTCCTTTTAGCAGATGATCTACAATGAGGGAGGTACAGGTATCCGAACTTTGATCGATATGTGCTGTGAGATTTTCAGACTCGGGGATCTTTCCTGCGAAATGATGGTCCACGTATAAGATTTTACACCCGGTTTGCAACAATGACAAAAGTGCATCACGGTTGCTGTCCAATGAAACATCGAGCACCGTGATCTGGGCATCACGGGTTCCGGAGAGTTTTTGCAGCAAGCGGATATCACGCTTTACCCCTGTTACGAGCCTTGCATCAGGCCGCGGCTCGGCCAAGCGCAGTTGGTGCAGGGCACAGATGCCGTCCGCATCACCGTTGAAAACATCGAAATATTGCATAAAAAGTGCCTGAAGTGAACTAAAGTTAAAAGTGTCTAAATTTATGAATGACAGATAATTTGAAGACGACCTTCCATAAATTTTCAATTTTCAATTTTTCAAATTTTCAATCTTAAAGTCCTTGCCCCCTCGGACCCTTTTCTTCTAAAATTCCGGCAGACTGAAACCAATCGGGGTGCCTATACCTGCAAGGGAAAAGAGGAGATAAAAGCTGGTATCATCGACATTCTTGCTGGCGGCAAACTCAAGCTTCCAGCAGGGGTTATGGTACACCAGGCTGAAGGTAGAGTCCACTGTGCTTTTTGATGACAGGGAGTAGGTTGTATCAAACTTGATTGAAAAGAGCTGCGACAGCCTGCTTGCAAAATTTCCCCGTATTTCATGCAATGATTCACTTGAAGCATCTGTATAAAAGTATGGGAACGCTATATCCGGGTGCAGTTTATAACGGTAATCTAGGTTTATGCTGTCACCTCGCCTGTTTTTATATAACGTTTCCAGACTATAAGTCGTAACACCCTCACCGTATACGCTGAGGGTGGTCGCATAGCTGAAGAACAGATCCTGAAATCCCCTGACGATAAATTCAAAGTAAAGATCTGAAAATGGATGGTCTTCGGCATCGATATCATAAACCTGGTTTATTTTGAGCGAGCTGAAATTGCTGCGGAAAAGGGCAATTTCATCCAGGCGGATGGCCCGGAAATAATTATTTAAACCGTATTGCAGCCAGTTTTTTTCAAGAATACGGTCTTCGTTGTCCAGGATGGGCAGCTCTTCCTGGTCAGCTCCCTGCACGAGTATATATGAAAGTTCCGGCCGTATGGCATGCCGGAATGTCTTGTACTTCTGCATGGGAATGTCATAGTCGCGGCTCAGGGTTGTTGCGCCCGTCAGCAGGACATTGTAAAATGTCCTGTGCTCAAAATCCCTGCCATCCCAGATTTCTTCTGATAAGGTATCGTGCGGTTCAATGAAATACAGGGTTTCGCGCAGCCCGACAAGATAGGACGATTCCAGGTATGGGGTGAAAGCGATGGGCCCGTTGAGCTGGGGAAATAGATCAAGCCGATGGGCGCCAACCCCCTCATCCCGCCAATAATAGACATACTCAGAGCCCCAGGTTAGGTCCAGCGGGGTCTGCAGAAAAGGCAGAAGGCCGGAATAGGCAATCCTGGGAACGGCCCATGGCGGCGTGATCTCTTCCGGATCATCCCTGAGATCATCAATAATGTTTATCTCTGCCTGCAGGTCGGTTGTTGTCCAGACTTTGGAGAGCTGCAAGGTATTTTCGCGCCGATCAACGGTTTCAGCCTGGAAACCCCTGTTGTACAGCGTGAGAAAATCGCTGTTGCTCCGGTCAAACCCGATGATGCCCTTTCTGAATTCCTGCAGGTAATCCCGGTCGGACACCACGTCAATATCCAGCTTGGCAATCAGCCTGTTGCCAAAATCATGATCCGCCTTACCCCTGATCCAGTAACGGTTTTTGTTTGTACGCAGGATCCCGTCAGCTTTGAAATCATTTTCAGGGGTATCCACCAGATCGTCATCAAGGTAGTTGAACATTATGGTGCCCCTGGAATTGAAGTCGGCAATGTAGCGGAATTCCCCTGCAAGTAAAGGGCCTCGTTCAGAGTAATACCCCGGGTAGAGTGTCATGTCGTAGCTCGGCGAAAGATTAATGAAAACCGGAGCGATTAAACCGATGCCGTTGCGGTCCGAGGAGGAATACTCTGGGAAGAGCAGCCCGCTTTTCTTATCATCCCGGAGGCCAATGCGGAAGTATGGCAGGTAGAAAACCGGCACATCCCTGACCCTGAAAGTGGCATGCTGCAGCTTGGCGTAATCGTCTAGGGTAATTTCCACATCACGGCCCCAGATCGACCAGTCGGGGGCTTTATCCTTGGCAGGTGGGCAGTAGGTGAGCTTGCCGTTGATGAAATGGTAGGATTTTATGTCTGTTTTCTCGATCAGGTCAGCGCTGGCCGATAGATTGGTATCCTGCCAGAACATGTTTGCCTGTTTAAAAAAACCGGTCTGGTTTGTTAGATCGAACTGTGCCTCTGAAGCACGGAGCTCATCGTTTTCATCCTGCAGGTGCAGGTTACCTGCAGCATCGACAGAATTTGTACCAGCATCATATTGGATCCTGTCCGCTTCAATTGCAAGACCGGTGGGCGTATCCTCCTCATATTGCTGGAGGATAACGCTGCCTTCTGCAATGATTTTTTCCGGTTCCTGTTGGTGCGTGATCCGGTCGGCGGAAATTTTCCAGGGAAGAGTATCTTCGTCAGCGCCATGCGCAAAGGGCTGGTGTGCCAGGATGAACACAATGGCCAGGCAGACATGTATGATCCTTTTGCGGTGTAAAACGGGTTCCAAACCCATTGCCCCCTGTTTCATTCATCAAATAGTAACTTCGCGGCAGCAGCTTAGTCTTTCAGAACAGCTCCGGTGCTGCCGGAAGTAACAAGCTTGGCATAGCGGGCAACATAGCCTGAAGTTATATTGGGCTTAGGCGGCTGCCATTCCTGGCGGCGGCGTTCCAGCTCCGCATCATCAACCCTGAGCTCGATTTTTTTCGCAGGGATGTCGATGGCGATGATGTCGCCTTCTTTGACCAGACCGATGGGGCCACCTTCAGCGGCCTCAGGGGAAATATGGCCAAGGCAGGCTCCCTGGGTGCCTCCGGAAAAACGGCCGTCTGTGAGCAGGGCGACACTTTTCCCAAGGCCCATGCCGATGATGGCCGAAGTCGGTGAGAGCATCTCCGGCATGCCGGGACCGCCTTTGGGGCCGCAATAGCGGATGACAACCACATCACCGGGTTTTATCTTTTTGCCCAGGATGGCAGACTGCGCCTCGGCTTCTGAATTGAAAACCCGCGCCGGTCCTTCGTGGGTCTGCATTTCATCAGCAACGGCGGACTGTTTTACCACGGCCCCGTCCGGTGCCAGGTTGCCGTAGAGCACGGCTATGCCGCCTTTGGCATGATACGGGTTTTCAGGGGAGCGGATAATCTCATGGTCGCGCACCTTGACCCTGGCGAGATTCTCTCCCAGGGTTTTACCGGTAACTGTCATGACGTCCGTATGGATAATGTTATTCTTCGCCAACTCGGAGATAACAGCCGGCACGCCGCCTGCTTCATCAAGCTGCTGCAGGCTGTGGGGCCCGCCCGGGATAAGGGAGCAGAGATGCGGTGCCTTTTCGCTTACTGTGTTGAAAAGAGAGAGGGGGAGATCAACCCCGGCTTCTTTGGCAATGGCGGGTACATGCAAAACTGTGTTGGTGGAGCAGCCCAGAGCCATGTCGACCGCCATGGCATTTTCAAAGGCATCGGCAGTTGCGATATCCCGAGGCCTGATGTTTTTATCCAGCAGATTTAAGATTGCCATTCCTGCCTGTTTGGCTAGGCGTATCCTGGCAGCGGCAACAGCAGGGATTGTCCCGTTCCCTGGCAATCCAAGGCCGATGGCCTCTGTAAGGCAGTTCATGGAATTGGCGGTGAACATGCCGGCACAGGAGCCGCAGCCGGGACAGGCTGAGTCCTCAAGCTCGCAAAGCTCCTCCTCGGTCATGGTGTTTGCCTTGACGCGGCCGACACCCTCAAAAACACTGACCAGGTGAACATCTTTGCCCTGGAAACGCCCGGTCAGCATGGGGCCGCCGCTCACCATGACAGCCGGGATATTGACGCGCAGCATGGCCATAAGCATTCCCGGGGTAACCTTGTCGCAGTTGGGTATCATCACCATGGCGTCAAAGGGATGAGCCTGGGCCATGATCTCCACCGAGTCGGCAATGATCTCGCGGCTGGCCAGTGAGTATTTCATGCCGGTGTGGTTCATGGCAATTCCATCGCATACACCTATGGTGCCGAAAGCTATGGGAGTGCCGCCTGCCATCCTGACCCCGGCCTTTACAGCATCCAGTATTTTGTCGAGGTGGATATGGCCCGGGATGATTTCATTGTGGGCGTGGGCTATGCCGATCAGAGGCCTGCTTATCTCTTCATTTGTGTATCCCATGGCTTTCATCAGGGAGCGATGGGGGGCTCTTTCAATACCCTTTTTAATAAGGTCACTTCGCATTATTTTTCCCTATTTTGATGTTATTTTAGTAAATAAATGTTTTTCCTGTCAAAATGCAGTAATACGTTGTACATTTCCGCGCTGTTTGGCTGTGTGAAATGGCAGCGGCATAAATTAAGCCGTGCTCGAAATAAATAGTTAATGTTCTTGTCCTGTTAAGTGATGTTTAGTGTCAGTGGAGGAATCTACGCAGAGCGGTCCCGGGTGTCAAGGAAAATGCGCAAATGGTATTTATAGTGCGCCCTCCTCTTTTCATGCCTGTGCTGCAGGGATGCAGCCAAAATAGCCTTGATTATCACAATGGTATGAATTAATTTATAAAATTTACAAATTAATGCTATTATTTCTTAATACTATAAATCCGGTTCAGGAAGCTGAACCAGGACAACGGACTGCACTCAGTATATGAAACATCTATTTGGCCCGGTGAATTCGAGACGCCTGGGACTATCCCAGGGAATTGACCTGCTGCCGCCTAAAACCTGTAATTTCAATTGCATTTACTGCGAAATAAACAAAGCTCCTCAGCTTTCCTGTGAGCGCGGCGAACATGTCCCCACCGGGGTAATACTTGCGGAAATTGACGATTTGCTGAATGATGAGGCGCGGGTCCGCGACCTAGATGTTTTTACCATTACTGCATCCGGAGAGCCGACACTGCACACCGGCATAGGCACAATTATACGGCATATCAAGAAGAAGACCGATAAGCCGGTTGCCATCCTGACAAATGGTTCCCAACTGTATCTTAAGGAAGTGCGGCAGGACCTGCAGGCAGCGGACATCGTTATCCCTTCCCTGGATGGAGCAAGGCCTGAAAGTTTCCGTAGGGTGAATGGGCCCGCAAAATGCTGTGTCGACCTTGAGACAATCATCAAGGGAAT
>PKTW01000173.1 GCA_002868955.1 Desulfobulbaceae bacterium | reverse complement strand
TTGAGTTCTCTGTGCTGCAACAATTAGTCGGATTCTCTTTGCGGCAGGGCGGTTGTGCAGAATCAACAAATTCAATTAAAATATTTTCATTGCGCTTGACAGCCTCGGCGCGGGCCAGGTTGAGATCGCCCCGCATTTCAAAGGCGGCGGCCTTGACCTTGGCTGTGGGGTCGGCGAACATGAAAACCACGCCAATTGCCAGGATGCCGACAATAACCAGGACCACCATGAGCTCAATAAGGGAAAAGCCCCGATTGCTTTTGCAGTTTTGTAAAAAACATTTTAAATAAGGGTTTTGCATGATAATGTGGGTGTGCTTTTCAAAAGTTAATTGTGAACAGCTTTCAGCAAAAAAAGAGTAGCATCACATTGGCCGTAGGGTTTCCAAGAGTGGCAAGTGAACTCCTTACCACCTAAATACCTGGAGACCCCCTAAAAAGTTAATGCAAAATTTATGCCTGAAATAGATAAAAATCAGGTTTTTTTAACGCATGCACATGCGCCTGGCAAAATTAAAAAATTTACTAAACAAAACAAGATGTTACAACAATCCTTCCGGCATGGCTGCAAAGAACGGCGAACCGCACCTTTTTGTCATTTTACACAAAAAAACATACTCTTGCACCATAAATTGTCAGTTTGCGTAAACTGTGTTGACAATTTGTGTCAATTAAGCAATACTGCCGGAGACGAGGAGTAAACTTTGTTATCTCAACGTAAACAGGATTTGCAAAGATGAAAAAAGATACTGATATTGCTGAGGCAATGCTGGGCAAGAAACGAATTGCCGAACTCAAGCTGCGGCTGGATAGGGTGGCACAATCCTGGACCGCGGAAGATTACCGGACCCTGACACAGTTTTATGTCAAGATTCTTCCCAAGATCGTGGGGGCTGAACGGTGCACCATCTACATCATTGAAATGGCCACCGACAAAATCTGTTCCATTTTTGGTACGGGCCTTGAGGAGCGCCAGATTGAACCGCCCCGGGAGGGCAGCATTGTTGGGGAGGTCATTTCATCGGGCAAGGGGGTTATTGTGAATGACCTTGACAAGCGCGAGGGGTTTCACAGCCATGCCGGGGCGGAAACCGGCTACATTGCCAACAATATGATCTGCGTCCCTATTACAAGCGCCTCGACCCATGGCATTACAGGGGCTATCCAGGTGCTCAACAAGAGGCTCAAGGGATCGTTTAACAAGGCCGATCTTCTGCAGTTGGAGGAGGTGGCAACCCACCTGGCGCTCTCCATTGAAAACATAATCATAAATCAGGAGATCATCAGGATCTCCGACCAGATGAACCGTGAATACGAGCGCTTTGACAAGGAATTTTCCTTTGATACGCTCTTTGTTGCAGAAAGCCAGGCCATGCGCGATGTTCTTGATCTTGCCCGCCTGGTGAGCAAGACGCCGGTCAATGTGCTTCTGCTGGGGGAAAACGGCTCCGGCAAGGAGCTCATCGCCCGCATGATCCATGAGGCCAGCGACAGGCGTGATCAGCCCTTTGTTGCTGTCAACTGCGCCTCTATCCCCGAACACCTCATGGAAAGCGAGTTCTTCGGCTATGAAAAGGGGGCCTTCACCGGCGCGGATCACAGCAGAAAGGGGCGCTTCGAGGAGGCAACCGGCGGCACCCTGCTGCTGGACGAAATCGCCGACATGCCCCTGACAATCCAGCCCAAATTTTTGCGCGCCATCCAGGAAGGAGAAGGCAGCCGCCTGGGGAGCAACAAGCTCATAAAATATGATTTCAGGATCATCAGCGCCACCAACAAGAACCTGCGGCAGGAGCTCGAGGACGGCCGTTTTCGTGAAGACCTTTTTTTCCGCTTGTTCTCCGTCGAGGTCCAGCTGCCGCCCCTGCGCGACAGGAAAGGGGATGTCGTGCCGCTGGCCCTTGCCTTTCTCGAAGAGATCAGCCGGCGGTTTAACAAGAAGATCACCGGTTTTTCTCCGGAGCTGCTGAACCTGTTCGAGGACTATACCTGGCCTGGAAATGTCCGCCAGCTGCGCTCCGAAGTTGAACGGCTGGTGGCCCTGACCCCTGAAAACACCGTCATCGGTCCGGAAAAATGCTCGCGGGAAGTCCTGTCGGCAACTCCTGCCCCGGCCAGGAAAGAGAAAACATTGGGCAGCCTGTCCATCCCGGACCAGGTCAAGTCCCTGGAAATAGAGCTCATTGAAAAGGCCCTGACAGAAAGCAGCGGCAACAGGGTCAAGGCTGCCGAAGCCCTGGGAATTACCAGGCAGGGTTTGCACAAGAAAATGAAGCGCTATGAAATAGATACGACTAACTGATACGCTGATGGCTCCAGAAAAAAAAGTATTTGTCAACAGAATAAAAGAGGGGCAGGCAGTCGAAGAGGTCTTTCTGGTCAAGGACATGAGCCGGGCCGAAACGCGTTCCGGAAAACCCTATCTCATGCTTACCCTCATGGACCGCACCGGAGAAATCGGCGCCCGCCTCTGGGAGAATGCCGATGCCTTTCTGGCTCTGTGTGCGCCCGGCAGCCTGGTCCAGGTCAGAGGACAGGGCCAGGCATACAGGGGGACCCTGCAACTCAAGATAGACAACGTGCTTGCGGTGGACAAAAAGGAAGCAGAAATGGAGCTTTTCCTGCAGGCCGCAAAAACAGATATTGCTGAAATGGCCCGGGAAATAACCGCCATGGCCCACAATGTCCAGTATCCCTTTTACCGGAAACTGCTGTTGGCGTTTTTCAAGGACAGCTCTTTTTTTGTCGCATTCCAACACGCACCTGCGGCAAAATCCATGCATCATGCCTACCTGGGAGGACTCCTGGAGCACACCCTGGCTGTAGCGAGACTGGCCGGCCTGGTTGCCGATTGTTATCCGGCCCTGGACCGCGACCTACTGGTGACCGGGGCCCTGCTGCACGATATCGGTAAAACCAGGGAACTTGCCTTTGCCGCATTTCCTTTTGAATACACGGTCAGGGGACGTTTGGTGGGCCACCTGGTTATCGGGATTGAAATGATCCAGGAAAAGATCCAGACCATTCCCGGATTTCCGGATGAGATGGCGGCAAGGCTGCAGCATCTGATACTCAGCCATCACGGCCGTTATGAGTTTGGTTCACCAACCCTCCCCATGATAAGCGAAGCTTTTGTCCTCAACTTCCTCGATGACCTGGATGCAAAGCTCAATTTTATGAACCGCCTGGCAGAGCAGGCACCCGGACCAGGATACCAGTGGACCGATTTTCAGCGCACCCTTGAGCGCTTCCTCTATGTCAAGGGGAGGCCCCATACTGAAGCAGAAAATCCAGGCTCGCAAGAGCAGCTGGATGCAGAGGACGGTGCCGGGCCAAATTCGAAACAGCAGAACCTTTTCTAGCGCCAATGGAAGCCTCTGATCTTCGTTTTGCCTCTCTCCTCGGCCACGATAAACCCAAAGCTCTCCTGCGGGAGGCAGTGGCCAAAAATAAAATGGGCCATGCCTATCTGTTCAGAGGGCCGGACGGGGTCGGCAAAAAGAGAACGGCCCTGACCCTTGCTGCTTACATAAACTGCAAAAGCCCCCTGGACGGTGATAGCTGCGGTCGCTGTACAACGTGCCGCAAATATTTTTCCGGCAACCATCCTGACCTGATCCTGGTCGAACCGGATGGCGCGGCTATCAAGATCGGCCAGATCAGGGAACTCAAGCACCAGCTGACATTCCCGCCGCTTGAGGCCAAGGTGCGCGTAATCGTCCTTGAAGATATCCACACCATGCGGCGGGAGGCGGCAAACAGCCTTTTAAAAACGCTGGAAGAGCCGGCCCCGGGCAACCTCCTCATTCTGACCGCTGACCTGGCAGGGGATGTCCTTCCCACGATCCTGTCCCGCTGCCAGATAATATCTTTTGGCTCCCTTGATCATAAAGACATGGCCCAGGTACTGATGCAGGAAAATGATATGGAGGAATCTTTAGCCTTCACCCTGGCTGCTGTGGCAGAGGGCAGCCTTGGCAGGGCAAAACTTCTTTGGCAGGAAGGCCTGTTAAGCCTGCGGCAGGAGGTAGTCGAAGGGCTCCTCCTCGGGCAGCAGAACCCGGCAGAAACCATAGCCCAGGTCTTCCGCTTAAGTGAAAAGGGTGCGGCCCTGAAAGAAAATACCAGTGAATTGTTAGCGCTTATCCGTCTGTGGTACCGCGACCTCGTCCTGGTTGCTGCCGGGGGGCCCGAGGCCTCAATTGCCAATAAGGATTTGGCTTTATTCCTGCCGGCAGCGGCACAACTCTGGAGCCTCAGGCAACTGCAGCAAAAGCTGCATCGCCTTGATCTGGCTGAAAGACAACTACTGCGCAACTGCAGCCGCACTTTGGTACTTGAAACCCTTTTTTTTGATCTTATATAATGGTATAGTGTTGTGTTAATTTCCCTTACTAAGGTCAATAATTTAACTTTATGTATTCCAACCCGGACAAGATAATGAACCAGCATCAGGAAAATAACAGTCAGGCTCC
>PKTW01000126.1 GCA_002868955.1 Desulfobulbaceae bacterium | reverse complement strand
TAGTCAAAAAGGTCATAAAGCGCAGCCAGCAAGATGGAGTGCCAACAAGGGAAGCCGCCTTGAGACTATGCTCGGAAGCCTCCATATATCCGGAGGCCAGACCATATGGGCCATTGGACAAGTAAGGTGGTAACAGCCGCGGATAGTTGCTTTGCCTATTTCTCCGAGGCTATATAACAATGCCCGCCCACCCCATTGACTTTGAGATAAATCCAGCTGTGTTCAGCACGGTTGAGTTGACGCAAATTTTTGATGAAAAAGCGAGGTACCAACGTTGGCTGGATTTTGAGGCTGCCCTGGCAAGGGTTCAAGGGGAGATGGGGGTTATACCTCAAGAGGCAGCGGAGGAGATCGGCAGGAAGGCAAAGCTTGAATTATTGGACTTGGAAAGTGTTCATGAGGGGTATCTGCACAGCCGCAATTCTCTCATGCCTTTGTTGGGTGGTCTCCGCAGGGCATGCGGCAAGGGTTACGGGGAATATGTTCACTATGGGGCAACCACCCAGGACGTCATAGATACGGCGGAAATTCTCGAGCTAAGAGCAACCGTCACCATACTCTATAGAGACCTGCGGGTTCTGGAAACGATTTGCCTCAAACTGGCCGGGAACCACCGGGCAACACCGATGGCCGCCCGCACCCACGGGCAACAGGCATTGCCTACCACCCTTGGCCTGAAGGTGGTTATCTGGCTGGGCGAGATTCGACGTCATATCGAACGCCTTAAACACATATTCCCGCGAATAGCCGTCGGGCAATTAAGCGGCGCAGTCGGAACCATGGCCGCTCTCGGCCCGCAGGCGATGAAAATCGCCAAAGGCACATTAAACCTTCTGGGCCTTGAATATTCCAGCGTAGCCTGGCATAATTCGCGGGATAACATAGGTGAACTGGCATCTATCTTTTCCCTTTTGGTTACGACTCTGGCAAAGATTGCCAATGAGATTTTTCAGCTTCAGAAGACGGAAATCGGCGAATTAATGGAACCCGTACCTGCAGGGTCCGTAGCCAGCAGCACCATGCCGCACAAGAAAAATCCCGTTATCTGTCAGCGGGTTGTGGCTCTTTCCCGGCATGTAAGATCCCTTACCGGAACAATTATGGAAAGTATGGCCCATGAACATGAGCGAGATGGCCGCTGCCTCTGGTCCGAGTGGTTGGCGGTACCGCAACTGTGCATTTATACGGGTACTGCCTTGCAGTACATGGTGGATGTAACTTCCGGCCTGGAGGTGCGGGCTGATCGCATGCTGACGAATCTTCATCTGCAAAAAAACCTGATCACCTCCGAATGGCTGCTCTTTCGTCTGAGCGGCACGATTGGCAAGATGAGGTCTTTGGAGAAACTCCATGAGCTGTCAAACACGGCCATGGATGCCGGAACTTCATTCAAGGAAGCGGTCATGGACGACCCTGAGATTGGTTCCCTTCTTGGCCGGGAAGAGATGGCGTATCTTGACCAACCGGAAAGATACCTGGGGCATGCTGTACAGATTGTGGAGCAGGCCATAGAAGATATTGAAATGAAAAGGGAACTGGATCCGGAAACCCTTGGAGAAACAGATGAACGGTTGTGAACCGAACAGCCACATTGTTGAATCCCAGTTTTACAGCGGCGGCTATACCACGCCGGAAGCGCGAAAAATTTTCTGCGACCGCTACCGGTATCAGCGTTGGCTGGACGTAGAGGCTGCCCTGGCGCTGGCCCAGGCTGACCTGGGAATTATTCCGGTTTGGGCCGCAAAAAACATCAATGAGAAGGCGCACCTTTGCTATATCAACCTGGATGCGGTCAAAGAAGGCTTAAAGGTGTCCAGTCATTCTCTACTTCCCTTGCTGGGGGCATTACAGCAGGCGTGTGATGATGGTGCCGGACAATTTATTCACTTTGGCGCCACCACCCAGGACATCCAGGACACCGCCCAGAGCCTGGAGATTCGCGATGTATTGACCATTGTGACGCGTGATCTCAGTTCCATTACCCAGCAGGTGATGCAACTGGCGGAACGCTGCATGGATCTGGTAACCATCGGCCGCACCCACTGCCAATATGCCTTGCCCATGACCCTGGGATTAAAGATGGCAGTGTGGCTGGATGAGTTATGGCGAAACATGGAGCGTCTTGCGGCGTTGCGTGAGCGGGTATTGGTAAGTCAGCTCTTCGGCGGGGTTGGCACCATGGATGCCTTTGCTGAAAAAGGATTTGCATTATTGGACAAATTTTCGCAGAGACTGGGACTTGCCCCACCCTTAACCGCCTGGCACGCCTCACGGGACAGAATCGCTGAATTTCTCTCCACCATGGCCCTAATCTCCGGGACCCTGGCGAAGATTGCCGATGAAATCCGGTGCCTGGCCCGGGACGAAACCGGAGAACTGGAAGAACCCTTTCAAATGGGGAAAGTAGGCAGCAGCACCATGCCGCACAAGAGAAATCCTGAAATGTGCGAGCAAGCTGTCGTCCTGGCAAGGCTGATCAAGGCCAATGCCGGTTTGGGTTTTGAAGGTATGATTAATGAACATGAACGGGATTATCGGGCGGTGAGAATGGAATGGGTCACGGTCACCGATACTTCCCTTTTTGTCTGCGGACTGTTGTCCATGATGAAGGCCATCTTGAAAGATCTTATCATCCATGAACATAGAATCCGTCAAAATGTCGATCAGGCGGCAACTCTCATTTCAACCGAGGCGTTGATGTTCTTCCTGGGAGAGGTCATCGGCAAGCAGACCGCTCATCGAATTATTTATGAGACGGCCATGAAGGCCAAAGAGACCAACCAATCCTTGCTTGATCTGTTGATGGTTCGCAAAGAGATAGCCGGGAAGTTCAAACGTGAGGACCTTGAAAAAACTATAGATCCCGCAAACCATGTCGGGATGTCACAGGAGTTGACCCGCCGGACGATTGATCATGTCAAAGAGAAATTGTCGACGACCGGGACAATTACGGAAAGAGAAAGGCTCTGTCCTTTGACAGAAAAGGATGGCCGGTGCAATGTCCAGTGAAAATTCATCAGGACCTGACTTAAGCCGTTATCGAAGACAGATAATTCTTCCCGGCTGGGGCGTAGAAGCGCAGGAGAAGTTAAGACGCAGCACTGTTTTTGTCGCTGGGGCCGGCGGCCTTGGGTCCCCCGTCGCCGTGAATCTCACCGTTGCCGGAGTGGGGCGGATCCGTATCTGCGATTCCGATACTGTTGACATAACCAACATTAATTGACAGTTCTTACATATGGAGCAAAGAATTGGTTCCAGCAAAACCCTTTCCGCCCAGACGACTCTCGCGGCCATAAATTCTGAAATTTCCCTTGAACCGATTTCTCAGAAGATTACTGACCACAATGTAGATGATATTGTAGGCGATGCCCAGCTTATCATCGATTGTCTGGATAACTTTGACGGCCGCAATGCCTTAAACCAGTGTTCCGTCAGAAAGGGGATACCCATGATTCATGGCGCAATATGGGGAATGGAAGGGCGGATCACCTTCCTCCACCCACCGAAAACCCCCTGCCTGGCCTGTCTTTTTCCCAAGGCCCCTGTCAGGCATGAAATCCCGGTGCTGGGCGCTGTCGCTTCTACCACCGGGAGTCTCCAGGCCATTGAGGCAATAAAGTATTTGGTCAACTCGGGCCCAACCCTGAAAGGGCGCATGCTGATCATGGATTACTCTACCATGCGCTTTCAGGAACTGGAGGCAGAGAAAAATCCCGGCTGCCCTGTTTGCGCAAACCTTTAGTTCCTTAGGGATTATTTTCTTGTTTTATTGCATGAAGTGAAAAATTGTTTATATTCCAGCTCATTCTCCGGTAAAAACAGCCGGTGATATCCCCACCCCATACCTTACCATATGCCCAATTTATTTCCTGTGCCAATTACCCGACTAACCACTGACGCCTAACAATATATTGAAAATATTAGTATTTATTTTTTAATTATTTCTTAACTCAATTGAGGCTCATTTTTTGCATGTAAAATTATGTATTATTAGCGAGTTAGCTTTGGGCGAAAAGCCAAACCTGCTGTGAGGCAGGGACGGAAAGCTACGGGTCTTACAAGACAGCCCGTTTGCCTATTGAGCACTTTTTTATGAAAAATATTAAAAAATGAGGAGAAATTAATGAAAGTTAAAAGTGCAATTATTAACTCTCTATATATTTTTGATTTTCCTCTGGTGTCAAATCATAATCATCACTATAGTGTACAACATCGTCTAGTTACGTTATAGACAATGATTTGATAAAAATACGTTTTGAGATCAGGATAACGTTTTGATAAAGCTTGTTTATATACTGCTCTGCGCAGCCGTGTTATCGTATACTACGGTCTTTGCCGCACAAGCTTATACACTTCCAGAGCAGGCCAATCAATTTGATATGCTTATGAAGCAGGCGCAATCAGGATCGGCCGAGGCTCAGATCGAGCTCGGCCAGGCTTCCCTGGAGAGAAAGGGTGTGCCTAAAAATCCCAGTCAAACAGATGTTGTGGTGGT
>PKTW01000162.1 GCA_002868955.1 Desulfobulbaceae bacterium | reverse complement strand
GGCACTTATGATCTTGTCTATTCCGTTGACCGCCATCCCCAACCGGACGAGAAAATTAGGGCAAATTCATTCATCGGCTGCGGGGGCGGACCGGCAGCCAACGGAGCAGTAACTGTGGCCCGCCTCGGCCTGCAGGCTGCCTTTGTGGGCTACCTTGGCAACGATATATTCGGCAACGCCCACCTTGAGGAACTGCAGCAGGCAGGGGTCATTACTGACCTTGTAGCAAGAGGGGAGCATTCATCGGCCCTGTCCGTGGTTATGGTCAAGCCGGACGGCAGTCGGGCCCTGGTCAATTACCGGACGCCCGAAAGTTTTCTCACCGCAGGCTCTGTAGATTTCTCCATTGTCGATACCAGCGTGATCCTCTTTGACGGGCATGAGCCTTATATTTCACCAGCCCTGGCCAGGACTGCCCGGCAGAGAAATATTATCACAGTGCTTGATGCCGGATCAATACACAGCGGCACCGAGGAGCTGGCGAGTCTTGTGGACTACCTCGTCTGTTCAGAAAGGTTTGGCCTTGATTTTACCGGGGAGTCAACCGAAGAGAAAGCACTTGAAAAATTAGGCGCCTATGCGCCCAATGTCATAATTACTGTGGGAGACAGGGGGCTGTTCTGGAGGAACGTCTCAGGTTCAGGCCGCCAGAGAGCGTATACAGTCAGGGCAGTTGATACAACCGGAGCAGGGGATGTTTTCCACGGAGCGTTAGCAGCCTGCCTGGCTCAAAAAAAGGAGTGGCTGGAAAGCCTCAGCTATGCAAGTGCAGCTGGAGCGCTCTGCTGCACAAAAATCGGCGCAAGGCTTGGTATCCCCACCAAAGAAGAAGTAGAAGAGTTTCTTGCAACACAAAAGGGGTAACCAGGTCAACATCTTGAAAAAACTAAAGGATTACACCTCCGCCAACAACCTTATCACCCTCATAAAAAACCGCAAACTGGCCAGGCGTTATAGCCAATTGCTGCTCGTGAAAGTGGACTCTGTAATGCCCTTTAGCAAAAGGCATCACATGGGCTGGCGCGCCTTCATGTCGGTAGCGGATCTTGGTCAGAAAATCACACGGAAGGTCAGGCTCTTTCCCACTAATCCAATTGATCTCTCCAACACATAGCTCGCGCTGCCACAGGTCTTCCTTCTTGCCGACTACCACCGCGTTGTGCTGGGGATCAAGGGCCACGACATAGTAGGGAGTTGCATCGTGAATGCCAAGCCCTTTCCGCTGCCCCACCGTGTAACAATGCATGCCCTGATGCAGGCCGACCTCTTGTCCATCCAGGGTGACAATCGGTCCCTCGCCTTTATCTTTTTCTAAAAATCCGGCCAAAAAGCTGTTGAGATCCTGGCCCTTCAAAAAGCAGACGTCCTGGGACTCGTCGCCGTGCACACCGGCGATACCCAGTTCCGCTGCCATTCTGTAAACGTTTTCTTTTTTCTGCCCCCCAAGGGGCATCAGGATTCTGGCAAGCTGCTCCTGGGTCAAGCGGTGTAGAAAATAGGACTGGTCCTTTTTGGCATCAAGCCCCTTTAAGAGATGAAAGCTCCCATCTTTACTCTTACGGATCCTGGCGTAATGCCCGGTTGCCATGCAATCGCAGCCGGCGGCAAGGATTTCTTCCAGCAGCCTGCCGAATTTGATCCTGGGATTGCAGATAATGCAGGGATTGGGAGTTTTGCCTGCAAAGTAACTCTGGATGAAGTAGTCAAGAACCATTTCCTTGAATTCAGCTGCAAGATCAATGACGGTAAGCGGGATATCCAGGTGTGCAGCCACCTTTTTTACACGGTCGATCTGCTGGTCAAGGTCCGGTTGAGCCAGGGCCATGAAAAAGCCATGGACGGTATAGCCCATGTTTTTTAGGAGGGTTGCCGTGACGGAGCTGTCAACGCCACCGCTCATAGCCACGCCGACCGGGATCCGAGATTTTTCGCTTTCTGATTTCCTTTGCTGTAATAAAGCTTGCTGGGGCATAAATATTATGTACTCATGATTTGTCCTGACAGGCAAGTGAAGAAATAATGGATAAACATAATTTTATATCGCAACATATAAAAATTCGTGCAATTATCTTATGCTGTAACTCTTTTCCTTGAATCGTTGTCGGCATATTTGTCAATCGTTGGTTTGTGTGGTTAACCAACAAACTGCCGACTACTGACAGAACCCTTAAATCATGACACCAAAAGCAGCAACAAAAAATACCGTTACCAGCAGCAGCCATGGATACATAATTCCTGAACTCCTGGCACCGGCAGGCAGCTTTGAAAAAATGGTTGCAGCCATTCACTACGGCGCAGACGCTGTTTACTGTGGTGGCAAAAAATTCAGTTTACGGGCCCATGCGAGCAACTTTTCAGAAAAAGAACTGGGCGGGGCCGTACAATACGCCCATGAAAAAAATGTTAAACTCTATGTCACGGTCAATATTTTTGCCCACCAGCAGGATCTTCAGGGACTGGGAAAACACCTTCAACATCTCCAGGATATTGGGGTGGACGGCATCATCATATCAGATCCGGGTATACTCACAATGGCAAAAGAAGCTATTCCTGATGTCCCAATCCACCTGAGCACCCAGGCCAATGTCACTAATCCAGGGAACGCAAGGTTCTGGGAAGCACAGGGAGTGCGCCGGCTTAACCTGGCCCGGGAACTAAGCCTAGCCGAGATTGCAGAAATCAGGAAAGGCCTTGCTCCCGGCACAAAGCTAGAAATATTCGTGCACGGCGCCCTTTGCATCTCGTATTCCGGCAGGTGTCTGCTCAGTTACTATTTCACGGGCAGGGATGCCAACCGGGGCGAGTGTGCCCATCCCTGCCGGTACAAGTATGCGCTCCAGGAAGAGAAAAGACCGGGGCAGTACTTTCCTGTGGAAGAGGATGAGCACGGAACGTACATATTTAATTCCAAGGATCTCTGCCTGCTGAACAAACTGCCGCAGTTGATCAATATTGGTGTCGACAGCCTGAAGATCGAAGGCAGGATGAAAAGCGTCTATTATGTCGGCGCCGTGGTAAGGGTGTACCGGGCTGCCCTTGATTATATTGCTGCAAATTGGAAAACCCCCGCGGTGGATAACAGGAATGTCACACTGCCGCCGCTTTACATGGAAGAACTTATGAAAGTGGGCACCAGGGGCTATACGGAGAATTTTATTTTCGGTCCGCCGGGTGCAGAGGACATGCTCTACGACAGGCCTCGTTCAGACCAGGAGTATATGCCTGTCGGAGTGGTTCAGGGTTTTGGGAATAAAGCGCAGGCTGAATATTGGCTTGAAGTTGAGGCAAGGAACCCCTTACGAAAAGGTGACACAGTCGAATATCTCAGCCGGGATATCAATACTGTTACATTTGAAGTACTTGAGTTGTTGGATCAGGATGGAATCCCACTGGAACAGGCAAATCCGGGAAATGTTATAAGGGTAACATATCCTGCAGGGATTGATACAGACTGGGAAGTTAATTCTCTGCTCAGGAAGAAGAAATAGCTAACGCGTTGTTATTTATTCAACATATCCAAAGTACATCTTGATATTTTAAGAATTATTCACGACTTTCGATTGAAGCAGTTATGCGTAAATAGATAAGCGAGGTATAAATCTAGATTATTGGTTAAAACAAACAGCGCAACAATCCACCAGCCTGAAAATATAATCTAATTGCCAGGTTCAATGAATCGTAACAGACGGTTCCTCGTACTGCGGCCAACCGTCGTCATCCCTCGACAGGTGCACCCCGTTATGCACCGAAAAGCCGGAATTGTTCTTCCTCTTCAAATTAGTTTTTAAAGCTTTCTAGGTTAATCCTCACGCTTAAAATAGATAAAAGGTTCATCTTCTTCTAATGTTGTAAAATCATAACCTATTTGATCTCCTTTTGGGTTTTTTGCAATGGCCTCAAGAGGTAGGTCCATTAACATTCCAGTTGGATCTTTAAATATCTCCCGTATAAGTCTAGGAAAAAATCCTTCAGGATGAAAAATATCTTTAAAAAATTCTTTTGTAATTTCTTTACCTAATTCATAATCACTTATTTTTGCATATTCATAACTTTTTCTCATATAAATTTCCCTGAATTCAAATTCCAAGTGCAACTCTTCTGAGTTGGCATGCAAGGGGAACTGCTGTTGGCTCATGCTTATCTAACCGACCAAGGAAAAAAGAACACTTATGAGAAACTACAGACAGTTCACTCGAGAACAAATATACCAGATTTACGCACTTATGAAAGCAGGACTTTTCAAATCGCAATCGCCAGAATCATTGGTGTCCAATGGACATCTTGATACTTTAAGAATCATTCACGAGTGTTGATTTATAGGTATTTATAGTTATGAAATAAAAAAAACCCTCCGATTGGAGAGGCTCCTAAGGGCAGAGAAATCAATAGTGTGCAAAAAATTTATTATGTTAGAGAGCATTAGTTGTCCCGAGTGTGGTGACCCTAATCCTTTTGATGAACAACTTGTCAATAATAAAGAGGCCCCAAAATATGAAACAAAAATTACTGCTATATC
>PKTW01000108.1 GCA_002868955.1 Desulfobulbaceae bacterium | reverse complement strand
AGAGACACGACTTGTGGCCGCAGGGCTGGAACCGCAACAGGCCAAAACAATAATGCAGTTCTTGGACGATATCGAGATGGAAAGGCTTTACCTGCATGATCAGGCAACTCGCGAAGGATGGCTGGGAACCCCTCGTTATCGACAGGAAATTATGACCCTGGTTGAACGTGAAGAAGAGCTTCGCCTGGAACTTGGGGACGCTGATTACGATCGGTACCTCTATGGTACAGGGCAACCAAATCGAGTGATCATCCAAAGTGTGATTGAAGGTTCACCGGCCCAGGAAGCAGGTATTCAATCTCAAGATATTGCTTATTCTTATGACGGGAATCGTTTGTATAATATAAGAGATTTAATAACCGCCACGACCGAAGGGATAGCCAATGAGTCAGTTCTCCTCGAGGTAATTCGAGACGGGAACATCTATGAATTTTATCTTCCCAGAGGCCCATTGGGGGTCCGGGTTACAGGTGAAAGCCATAAACCTTAAAACGGGGAAACAATACAATATTAACAGTTTCGATTCCTGATGATATGTCATTGAATATTGAGGCATAAGTTAAGATGTATTGTGGATTTATTGATTCAGATTCTGCCTGAAAAAAGTTAACATTGTGGCAAGAAATGTATAGTACTCCTAAGCCCCCATTCCTAACACATTGTGGCACTTGATAATACGTTCTTAATAAATTATACTATTTAATAGTTTTTCATTATAAGAAACCTCTATTAGGAGAGAACGCCAATGCGAGAGGTTTATCCCAAAATGCCTTTGTAAAGCCTCCAGAGGGACTAATTTTCCTCTGTGGGGTTTTTTTGTGCTTTAGCTTGAACAGGAAAGCTATTTCATATTTTAGCAAGCAAAGGAGGGGTGTTATGAGGGCATTGATTGAAAAACTTCAAAAAGACCCTGAAGATATAAAAACCCTTCAGGGAATTATACCAATATGTACGTCATGCAAAAAGATTAGGGACGATATGGGAATTTGGAATCATATAGAAGCTTATAGCATTGTACATTATCAAACAAAGTTTACTCACGGTACCTGCCCAGAGTGTGCAAAAAAATTTATTTGGAATAATTTTAATAAATAATTTTAACA
Organism: Desulfobulbaceae bacterium; assembly: GCA_002868955.1. Classification (GTDB taxonomy): domain Bacteria; phylum Desulfobacterota; class Desulfobulbia; order Desulfobulbales; family BM004; genus BM004. The sequence continues at coordinate 26,612 of PKTW01000108.1, read as the reverse complement.
AAGATCATTAGGAGTAAGTAATTTTTCAATCAACTTACACTTGCCGGTCAGGCCAACCTTTTTTAGAGTAGCAACCTATACCCTTTTGTCCCCCCAAAGAAAAAGGGACTCAGCCATATAAGCTGAATCCCTTGCTATTACTGGCGTGCTCACTTCGGCAGATCAATCAAACAATCTGTCTTTACCTCGACCATAATTGCTGTAGGCAACCTGATCTTGTTTACTGCCACCCTCTAGGTCATGACCGAGTTTCAGAGCCAGGAATTCCTTTGACTCAGTCTCAACTCCCAGGATCTCAGCAAGTTTGTACCAGCCTTTACCTCTGTTGAGCCGGTATTTATTAACGGCCTCAATTGCCGTTTCCTTTGATAGTTTCTTGAGACCTCCTTCCTGCATTTCACCAAGCCTCAACATGATATAGGCATCTGCAGGGCTAGCGAAAATATTGCGCAGGGCAATCACTTGAATGTCGCTTAGATCAAACCGTGCTGCAAGCTTTGATCTAAATACCACTGGGGCACTCTTGGCCTCTTTGTTGAAATTCCTGGTCCAGCCAAAATCTTTTGCTGCTACAGTTGATGAAAGGATAAAAATAGCCACTGTAGAAATTAGTAAAATTTTAAAGATCTTCATATATCAATCCTTTTGCTGGTTTATAATAATAATAATCATTCACTTTAAATATGTAATTATTAATGTGCCGTTTGGCAAACAATATCCCTCTTTAAAAGAAAAAAGCTGGGGCAATTTAATCAGGGTATTTAATTGAAAGATAAGTGCTCGATATGAAGAGAAAAGCTGTGTGCAACAAAAGGGATGCGTTAATTTTTGCAAATTTGCAAATCATTTATCTGACAGTGTCAAGTAGAAAAGACCTATCCATTGCCCCATGATATTATCGGGGTTTTTCATTTCATATGCAGAGCATTAGCAGAGGTGAGATCCTGTGATGCAAAACTATCAATTGCTGCTATGAACCTGGACTAGCAGTCCCATCCTAAGAAAGTTACTATTGCCAGTGCACACCTTAACTGGTAATTCTCCACCATAGAGTCAATATTGTAGCAAGAAATGTTGACTTTTGATAAACTTGTTCAATTCTGGAAATGAACCCACTAACAAGAAAAAGTGAGATTCACATGAAAAAAATATCACTATTTGCTCTTATCCTTTTATTACTGACAGGATGTAATTCATCTGAAATGGAGGAGGCATTGTCCAATTCAGGTCAATTAGCCCCCAATATGCCATCTGAAAAGAAGGCTGCTTATGCTGAGAACGAGAAAATTAAAAATAGTGAATTTAAGCTAGTAGCAAACTTTGCAGTTGATAATAAAATAACAAATTACACTCCAATTAACATTCAAACAGATGGCAATTGTGTGGAAGAAGTCATTCAATCAACTAATTGGGAATATTTTGATATTAATGCAAAAAATTGTCTTAGTTTTAGTGAAAAATGTTCAGGTGGGTATGCGAAAGTAGGCGCCTCTAATAAAGAAAATATATCCAATAAAGTTTCAATACATTTGGCAGTAAAACCCAATTGTGAGATACACTTTAGAGCAGGAATTGGAGATCCGAAAAATAAGTGGAATGTTACTACTGAGGAAGGGAAGTTATTAACTGTATATTTATCAGGCAAAACATCTAATATCTGGGAGATAAATTATAGTGAGGTTTTCTCAGATTTATAGGAAGTAGTAAAAACAATATTTTGTCAGACATTATGTCTATACATTGACAGTCGCAAACCATTACTGAAGTATCAAGATGTACGATGGATATGTTGACTCAGATTTTGTCTGATCAAAGTTAAGAGTCGAGTAGCCCAGGGGAATTTCACCCCCAGGCTCTCACAGATCCGGACGTGAGCCTCTCGGCTCATCCGGCTCCTATCGTCCAGCCTTTTAATTGAAAGGCTTTGCTTTATCCAACAAGATCCTCCCATTTCTGGTTGTCTCATCAATAAAGCTGGACAATGCAGCCCCTTCGCTCCATCGCCATTACAGAGACTTCATCACTACTACGGGCTGCTCCGCCCCTGTGCTCCGCATCGGTACTCTCATCCTTATTAGAAAGCAGCTTATGTTCCTGCATTTCATTTTCAAGTGCCCGGGAAGCGGTATTCATTAAGAGCAAAGTTTTTTTTATTACGCCCATAACGATCAGTACGAAAAGCGCCCCTCCAAGAAACACGATGCCTGTTATAAGTTCCAGATATTGATCCATACTCTGGAACTGGAGATACAGGAAAGCGCTATATCCCAGGAGAAACAAAATCATCAAGCCGGTTATTACGGACCATTTTCGATTGGTTGCCTGACTGACTGTTTCATTAATTTTCAGACTGACTTTCACGGAAACGATCATGAAACATAAGCCGATCATGACCAGAAGAATTGATATATTATGAAAATAATGAGTATTCATTATTTCAACGGAAGTTAATATTTTGTGTCTTGTAAAAAGTTTCCTTGCTTATATTGATAACAGATTCCGATAGGGAATAATTACCACTTAATTGCTACGATGCAAAAACTGAGCCTACCTTTACTACTTTATTAAGCAGCACATTTTTTGAATTAATTTCAATAAATACAAAACGGTATTGAGTTGAAATCCAGATTTCAGGAAATAGCTTGTAATAGATTTCGTGGGATTTTAACCAAAATGAGTTGGGGGTTTAGCCGCAATTTTATGGTTAGGAAGAGTTAACAGAAAGTATAGATGTCTTGCCAACATCTATGGTTTGGGCAAGCTAAATTTGTCTCAACATGTACAGTGGACATGTAGAGCTCTCCTGAGAAATACAGCAGGTGGTTTTATTATGCATTTATGTTGGAAATGAGGAGGTATTGCAAATACCCTTAAGGTTGCTCAAGAGGTTGCGTAACAAAAAAAAGGGGTCAGGCCAAAAAGCCTAACCCCCTTGCTATTTTTGGCTCCCCGGGCCGGACTCGAACCAGCGACAAGGTGGTTAACAGCCACCTGCTCTACCAACTGAGCTACCGAGGAACACTATCAGAAGCGGGTTGTATAGTATATATAGCAAACTTCGTCAATACCTTAGCAACAAAGAAATTTAAATCTTTTTCCCGGGAAGTTCAACCTTTTTCCTTGACTCCAAACTGTCTCAAATGTTAGGGAATAGGGCTTTGACATCCAGGAGGATCGGGGCGTAGCGCAGCCTGGTTAGCGCGCCTGCCTTGGGAGCAGGAGGTCGCAGGTTCAAATCCTGCCGCCCCGACCACATGGTTTGCTGATCCCCCAAAAGTTATTGACAATAAAAAGCCCCGTTCTCATCGCCGGGGCTTTTTCTCATCCAGTTAAATCTTTTATGCTTTACATGAAACGATATTCGAGACCCAGGGCCATAAAAAAGACATTCTTTTTATACTCGATGGGTGGCGGCGCAACAAATGAATCGTCCGTATAAAAGCTGTTGCCGATTGAAAAATTTGTATGGAATTTCTCGCTGAATGCGTAAGCTATTCCGGCACCCAGGGTATTAGCATCGAGTTCCGGGTTTTCCGGCAGCATGTATTCCGGATCCATGCCAAGACTAGTGAACATGTACCCTACACTGCCGGTTAACTTTTCATTAAAGATATATTCTAGAGTGATTCCAATGTCGTAGCCATTGTCAACATTGTTCTCATCGCCACCCCAGTCTGCATTTTCGTTAAAGTAATAGGTGAGGTTAACCTCAGTCCGCAGTTTCGGTGAAATCCAGTAGGAAGCCCCAAGCCCCAACAAAGCGGGCAGGTCACGTGGATTTTCTACGCCGTTGATTATACCAAGACCTGCAAGAATAGGTGTGCCAAGGCCAGGTGGAACTTTTGCCTTCAGGTCAATATTTGTTTTGGTTTCATAGCGCATACCGATGTTGAGCTTTTCATTAGGCGCTATATTGGCTCCGAAGATGCCACCCCAGCCGTCACCGTCCTGTTCAAAGCTAATCGGCACATTATAGGGATTTAGCGAAGCATCCAAAAGTGTCACAGAGGCGTTGAGTTCTTTAGAGGCATTTACATATCGCAGGCCCACGGAAAAAGAAAACATGTCATTAATCGCATATGCTGCGCCCAGGGTATAGCCTAAATAATGGCTTTCACCAGTCAGCTGTTGACTGGCCGGGCCAGCTACACATACGCCACCAGCGGGAGGGTTTAGAGGATTAAATGGACAAAAGGGTTGGCCGATCAAAGAGCTAGCGATTAAAAGTGTTGTAGCGTCTCCCTGGCTGAAGTCAACCTTGCCGCCGCCACCCACATTGGAGAAAGCTCCAAAAATTGAGAACAACCCTTTATTGTAAACAGCAAATATACCAGGAATATATGACGGCTCATCTGATTCCAGACTCAAGACAGTTGCGGGGCCGAGCGTGATATTGTTTTCATATTTCTTAGACAAGAACTGAACAGAACCATTAATAATAAACCCTTCATCAAGCTTTACCGTTCCAGCCGGGTTGTAGGCAGCAATGTCGGCATAGTCCGTTGCCGCATTCCGGTTCAGGGTCCTGATATATTCAGCACTCCAGTTTGTCTTGTTTTCAACAGCCCCTGCAAATACCGTTGATGCTACGGCACAAGAAAGAGCCAATCCCCCAATGCATGTGATACTTTTTCTCATTCTCACCTTCCTCCGAGTTAATAGTTTTTTAAAAAAGGCCTTATAAAGCTTTCAAGCAATAAAGAGAAGTGCTAAAAGCCTTTTAGGTACTAACTAACATCTGAACAAAATGTCAAATGCAATTTGCTTCAACCCATTGATTTTTTGAGTTATTTTAAAGGCTGCACAGTAGGAAACACAAACAAAGCTATTCAGGCAAAGAGATCAAATTGTCAATTATATTAACTAGTAGGAAACTCCAGGTTGCAGATAGTCGACAATTTCATTGGCAGTATGGAGAATGGCTTGCGGTGAGTGGCTTGCCTGGCTTGACAATGGGGCCAAAAGCCTTGCATCGGGTGAAAACCGGATACTGTTTTTTGACATTTTAACGAGATCAAGAATTTTCTGGGGTCCAATGCACGTTTTTTCATGAAAGGAAAAAACAAGCATATCCTTGCCCTGCTCAAGCTTGGTGATCATGATCTTTTTCATTTTTATCTTTAAAGCCATCATATCAAAAAGGTTTTGCGTTTCCCCGGGCAGCGGACCATACCTGTCCTGCAATTCCTCTTTGAGGTCCTGCAGCTGTTCAGCATCAATTATAGAAGCGATTTTACGGTAGGCAATATAGCGTTGCGGTGTATCCACAATGTATGTTTCAGGAATGTATGCTGAAATCTGCAGGTTTATCTCCGGTTCAATTATTTCAACGATTTCTTCATCTGCAGCCTGGCGCTTCAGGTCTGAAACCGTGTTTTGCAGAAGTTCCAGATACAGATCATAACCAACCGCTGCAATATGGCCGCTCTGTGAGACACCAAGGATATTGCCGCCGCCGCGTATCTGCAGATCGCTCATGGCCAGCTTGAATCCCCCACCCAGTTCGGAGTGGTCAAGAAGGGCGCGCAGCCGCTCTTTGGCTTCTTTGGCAAGGCCGTCAAGGCTGGGGACCAGAAGATAGGCGTAGGACTGTTCACTGCTTCTGCCGACCCGGCCTCGCAACTGGTGGATTTCAGCCAGGCCCAGCCTGTCGGCCCTGGTGATGATAATGGTGTTGGCGCTGGCGATGTCAAGGCCCGATTCAATTATCGTGGTGCAGATCAGGACATCTATTGCCTTGCTGACAAAGTTCACCATGATCTCTTCCAGCTGTTTTGCAGCCATTTGGCCATGGGCAACAGCTATCCTGGCCTGTGGCGTTAATTTTTCAACCTTGCGCGCCATTTCCTCAATTGACCGGACCCTATTGTGCACAAGAAAAGTCTGGCCGCCCCGTTGCAATTCCCTGGTTATGGCCTCCTTGATGACCAGTTCGTCATAACGGGCAACAAAGGTCTTGATGGGACGTCTCTGTTCTGGTGGCGTGTTGATCACCGATAGGTCCCTGATGCCGAGAAGAGAAAGCTGCAATGTCCTGGGTATCGGGGTGGCACTGAGGGTAAGGACATTGACCTCAGCCTTGAAGCGCTTGACCTTTTCCTTGTGGCTTACGCCAAAACGGTGTTCTTCATCAATAATGAGCAGGCCGAGCCTCTTAAAATGAACATCCTTGGATAGAAGCCGGTGAGTGCCGATGATCATGTCGAGTTTACCGGCCTTAAGGTTGCGGAGTATAGCCTTCTGTTCAGCCTGCGAGCGGAACCGGTTGATACTTTCAACAAGTACCGGGAAACCGGCAAAGCGCTCCAGGAAGGTCTTTGCATGCTGTTCAGCCAAAACAGTTGTTGGCACCAGCATGGCAACCTGGAAGCCATCTTCAATGGCCTTGAAAGCAGCCCGAACAGCAACCTCCGTCTTGCCATACCCCACATCACCGCAGATAAGACGGTCCATTATCTGTCCAGAGGTGAGATCATCAAGCACGTCGGAAATAGCCTTCTGCTGCCCGGAAGTTTCATCAAACGAAAATGACTCTTCCAGTTCATGAAAGAGTTCGCCGGGCTGGGAAAAGGCTAATCCTTTCTGCAGTTCCCTTTTGGCGTATAGTTTTAAGAGATCCTGGGCGACCTGCCAGACGGATTCTTTGATCTTTTTTTTCGTGTGCAGCCAGGTTTTGCTGCCCAGTTTGTCAAGCTTTGGTCTTTTGTCGGAGATGCCCTTGTATTTGCTGATGGAGTTTAAGCGGTCTACCGGCACAAACAGTTTATCTTCGCCCTGGTAATGAATTTCCAGGAAATCATTGCTGATCTCCTTAAAGGTCAATGTGACCAGACCCTGATAAATCCCTAAACCGTGTTCCCGGTGGACAACGATGTCGCCCCGGTCCAATTCATCAAAGCGGAGCAGGTCTTCTCTCGCAGGCCTTCTTTTTTTTCTCGGACCGAGGCGCCGTTCTCCAAACAGTTCGTTTTCGGACAGGACATGCAATTGCATGGTTGGGGTCAATTGCAGATCAAAACCCTCTGATATGGGCTGGTTTAAAAGAAGCACCGTTGATGACCCACTGGTCTTCTTAAAGCAAGAAAGCTCCAGCGGCCCGTCATGAATATGTGTTGTAATATCATAATGGTTTAACAGTTCAGCAAGATGCATCCCATGACGCATGGAACGACAGGCCATGGCAACGAGTTCATCCCCTGCGCTCCACTCTTTAAGCACATTAGCCAGGGGCAGGAGAAGCCCCTGTTGTTTTCGCTGCAGATCTACCTCCTGTTTGAGCAGCAGGTGGTTTTTCGAGGTAAAATGTAAGGTTTGGGACCCATTTTCATCATTTTCCAGAAAGTTCAAACCCCGGACCTGGGTATATGCGCTTAACTCCCGGGATAAATTATCAGGCGAAACAAAAACAGTTTCCGGAGCAAGGGCAGGGGTTTCAGAGGATAGAGACGCATGATAATTTGCCTGGATCCGTTCCCAGGCCAGTTCAATTGAGTTCTGTATTTCAATGGGGTCAGCCATGAAGACAATCGTGTTTTCCGCAAGATATTGCAGGGGGCAGGGGCAGTCATCTGCATCGCTGTAAAAAAGAGGCAGGAAAAATTCAATACCGGGAAATCGCCGGCCCGAGCTTATTTTTTCCAATAAAACGTCAAGTGCAGCAAGGGGCCAGTTAAGGGTTTCAGCTGTATTTTTAAAGCGGGATTGAATCCGTACATGATCAGCTGAGGCAACCTGAGGAAAAAGAATGTTGCTGGCAGGAAGAATTACAGCCTCATCTATTTCCATGATGGAGCGTTGAGATATGGGGTCAAATGTTCTCAGAGATTCCACTGTATCGCCGAAAAAATCAAGTCTTACCGGGGCCTCGTAGCCTGGAGGGAAAACGTCAACAATTCCACCCCTGGCAGAGAAATCCCCAATGGCCTGGACCAGTGCGACATGTTCATAACCCAGGGCAACCAGGCTCCGGATAAACCCCTCCTGTTCAATATCTTCACCATGGATAACTAATTCTGCCAAAGACCCGAGGGTACTTTTCGGCATGACCCTGCGCAGCAATGATTCACAGGAGGCAACAAAGATAACTGGTTCATCAGCCGTGAGAAGCCGATAAAGTGCATTGAGCCGTTCTGCAACCGTAGTCTGATCAGGGGACAGGGGGGTGTATGGAGGGATATCGAAACCGGGATAGAGGATTACCGGTATCGATGAAAACAGGCTGATATCTTGCACAGCAAGTTCAGCTTGGCGTTCCGATGGCGCTATGAAAAGAAGGGGCCTGCGGATCTTGGCAGCAATCCTGGCAGCGACAAAAGCATAGCTGCTCCCCTGCAATCCGGCAAGATTGATACGCTTATGGTCAGTGGCCAATAAACTGAGGAGTTCGTCCATCTGAATAAAAAGGGGTTATGTAACATGTCACTGCAGCAAAAGAGGATGCAGCCCAAGAAAGAAAGCAGAATTTTCTATTTATCGAGTGCTGAAGGAGTATAGCTTTAATTAAAAACTTCCACCCATGCTAAATTCCCAGTTGCTTGAGTCTTCGTCCGGCTCAGGATCAATGACATAGCCCCATTCAAGCCGCATGGGTCCCATGGGCGACATCCAGCGGAGACCTGCGCCGACACTTTGCTTGATATTATTAAAGTCCCATTCACTTTCATAGACATTCCCTGCATCATAAAACACCAATCCCCGCAACCCTCCAGCTTTGACAAGGGGAAAATGATATTCCAGGTTGGCAAACCACATGATTTTGCCGCCGACTTCATATTCTACTCCAGTATCCGGGTCAGTGTAGGTAACAGCTATGGATCGCGTTTTATAACCGCGGATTGTATTAATACCGCCGAGGTAGAATTTTTCATAGTCAGGAAGCGCACCAGCTTCGTTCTCCCACACCTGTCCGGCTGAAAGTCTGAAGTGGAAGGCGGTCTCATCAATAAAGAAACCGGGCAGGAACAGGCTTGAGGCACCGTCAACCTTGGTAAACTGGCTGTCACCGCCGAGGAAGCCGCCGGCATATTTGGTGTGAAGAAGGTTGTATGTGCCGCTGGTGGTGGCGTATAAATTGTTACGGGTGTCTCGCGACAGGTTGAATGTTACATAGCTTGAGGTATTGATATCCAGCGACTGGATGATGGAGGGCGCCACATTGTCGAAATCCACATCAGTCAAATTGGTATCATCGTAGCCATAGGAAAAGGATGCGTTCCATAATTCCCATACCGGGTAACCGAAACGAATGGAAAATCCTTTTGAATCCCGGGTGTAAAGGTCATATTCACGTTCCCAGTTATAAAGATCAAACCCCAACATGAGTTGGGAATCGTAAAAATGGGGTTCGGTAAAACCCAGGTTGTAGCGGGCCGCTGTGCCGCTGATACTACCGGATAATGCAAGGCGCTGGCCGCGGCCCAGGAAATTGTTCTGGCTGACTTCAGCCATGAACATGAGGGCGTCAACCGAACTGTACCCGGCCCCGATACTGAAAGCCCCCGTGGGTTTTTCCTTGACCTCAACCACCAGGTCCATCTTGGTTTTATCCGGTGTGGGTTCTGGAGTTATGGAGACATCTTCGAAAAAATCAAGGCGTATCAAGCGTTGGTGGCTCAAGCGCAGGGCCTTTGAATCAAAAACTCCTTTTTCTCGAATAAGGAGTTCCCTGCGGATAACCTTGTCCCTGGTCCGGGTATTGCCTTTGATGGTTATCCTGTTGATATAGACAAGGTCCCCCTTATTGATATCTATGGCAATATCAACAATCTTTTCTTCTCTGTTCGTATTGACAGTTGGGGTGGCTTCGGCAAACGCGTATCCGTTTTCAGCATAGAAGTCATTCAGACGCAGAATGTCCTCACGCAGGAGATTGCGGCTTAAATATTCCTCATCGCGGATTTTGACCAGGTAAAGGAGCTCTTCCTTAACGCCGATAATATCACCTGTGAGTTCAATGTTTCCAACCCTGTAACGGTTACCCTCGGAGATTTCAATGGTCACATAGAGCCATTCGCCATCCTGGGTGATTTCAGGCATGCCTACAGTTGCCTCGATATAGCCGTGATGATGATAAAAAGAGGTGATTCTGGAAGCATCCTGTTCGAGGATGTCGCGTTTCAGGACCCCTGAGTCGGTAAACCATGACAGCAACCCTTTTTCCTTGGTGCCCATAACCTTCAGAAGTTCACTATCCTTGAAGGATTCGTTACCGGCAAAGCGTATATCCTTGATAAAAACTTTTTCTCCCTCCTGAATGGCAAACTCAACCTTCACCTGATCAGCTTTGGGATAGGTGATTTCCGACGTTACTTCGGTATTATAGAACCCTTTAGACTTATACAGCGATTTAATATTATCAGCGGCCTCGCGTATTTTTTGCGGGTTGAGGATGGTGTTTGGTATGACAGAGATGACTTCCCGGATGTCATCTTCTTTTAACTCATCGTAACCACGAATGGTAACCTGGCCGATGACCGGTTTTTCCTTGACTTCAAAAATTACTGCTTTGCCCTTTTCTGTATCCTCCACCCTGAGCCTGACATCATCAAAGTAACCCATTTTAAATATGTTCTTCATGTCATTGCGCAGCTGCTCAGCTTCATAGATGTCGCCAGCGCGACTGGAAATGCTTCGTAATATTGCACCGCTGTCAATTCTGGCATTGCCTTGCGGGGCAATGCTGGCTATCAGAAAGGAACGGCCAGTATAGGCCAGTACATCATTGAAGATTTTATCCATGGAGCCCTCGACATTTTCCAGTTCCTGGCCATCCAGGTAGTAAAATGTCTGGGAAGAAGGATCGAGCAGGTCGTATACCTTTATGTCAAGACTGATACTGTCGCCAAGTTTTGTGAGAGAGCCGACGGCCACATAGCTTACATCCGCAGCAGCTTCGGTGCCAAACTGCTGTATGGCTTCATATGAGGGGGGCCAAGCCGTGGTATAATCAAAAATGTTTTCCGCTTCGGTCCGGGGAAACATCCTGAAGGTCCGCATGCGCGCAGGACCTGCCTCAAGGGCCTTTGTCAAAGCAGCGTCAATTGTTTGCGTCAGGCGAGCCCGGTCAGTCGGGGTATTTATCTTGAAAGGCAGGACGAGGGTGTTGGGCTTTTCAGCTGCCAGGGTGGAAAGAGGCACTGCAAGCAACAGGGTTGCCAGAATAATAAGAAAAGCAAACGCAGAATGCAGAACGGCATTGTTGCCCTGCAGGAAACAATTCCTGTGTTTCGGTTTCAAGTGTTGCTTGCAAAGCAATGATTTCATTTTCTTCAGCCTTTTATTCCTGTTACGCAATAGCAGAACTTTACCCCTAACTGCAGCATTTTAATATAAAAATCACACATTATTTTATTCTGTAACTATTTGCAAAGGTTTGCGTATTGCCTGGCCAGTTAGCATTATCGCATACAGCCTCAATAGTCAACTGTCATTAGTTTTCGCACCGGAAGTCATGTGTTTAGAAGTTCGGCCAGGGCCTCCTGCGAAACCTTTGCCAGTTTATGCTTGTCCGTGGAATTGCAATTTATTGTTTCTATGGGGCGGCCTACCCGGATCTGAACCTTTCCGGGGGTCATCAGCAGCTTGCCCTTGGGCAGGATTTCATAAGTGCCAAGTATGGCGACCGGGACAATGGGTACGCCGGATTTTATTGCCAGCACCATGGCACCGGCTTTGAAGTCATACAGTTTGCCATCCTTGCTGCGGGTGCCTTCAGGAAAAATAATAACCGAAGTGCCTGCAGCAATTTTTTGTGCAGCTTCATCCAGGCTTTTAATGGCCTGTCTGCCATGACTGCGGTCAATGGATATATATCCCGCCCGGCGCATGGCAGGCCCCCAGATAGGCACTCTAAAAAGTTCTTTTTTGGCAAGCCAGCGAAAATCGGCGCCCAGAAATCCCTGCAGAACGAGGATATCAAACTGACTCTGGTGATTTGCGGCAAATATATATGGCTTTTCAGGATCAAGCTCCTCCCTCCCGTCAACAGCCACCTCCACACCTCCGGCACGGCAGATAGAGGTGGCCCACCAGGCAGCAAGGCCCTGAACAGAAGCAGCATTCCTGCGCAGAACCAGGGTCATAAAGAGCGTAAGCAGACTTACCAGCAGGGTCAGAAACAAGGCAAAGTGAATTACGAATACTGCCCGGAGAAAGTGAAATAACTTCATCAGTACAGAATGATTACAGAATCTCTTTCAAAGGTTCGATACCCTCATTTTGCATGGTATCTAGCAGTTTTGTCGGAGAATTCATGAATATTTCCGCAACTTCCTCAGCCGGGCCAGCCTTTTGTTCCATTGGATGTGATAACTTGAAATCCTTGCTGCTGAAGGAGGAAAACAGGTTCAGGTGCTCCCAGCGTGCAATGTAGTATTCAATAAGGGCAGGGAGCTCCGTAAAAATTGTTGCCTGGGGGTTGGGGTCAACAAAGCCCGATTTTTTCAGCTTTTCACAGGACAAGGTTTGCGTCTTGTAAAAGTTTTCCAGAAAGATCATCTCTGCCGGCATATGGGCCTTGTATCCTATGCGGTTGAAAGCCTTAATAACCCAGGTCATAAAATTATTCCCCGCTTTGGCGACTGGGTAAGGAATATAAATCTCACGCGGGGTCTTGAGGTTCATATAATCCTTAATGGTCAGAATAAGCTTGGCGAGGTCTACCGGTTCCGGATCGACAAAATGAAAATGCTGACCGGAGAACTTCTCCCTGTTTTTTAGGATATAGTGAATAAAATAGGGTACTTTGCTGGCATTAGAATATGAGTGGAGCACTCCTTTTTTCTTGGTCAGCATAAAGGGCATGGCACGGTCCACCATATTGAACAATAACCTGTTGATGCCCTGTATTTTGTGGTCATGGGCCCCATAGACAATGGCCATCCTGATGAGAGTGTATTGCAAGCCATATTTTTCATGCATGTGCCTTAAGGTCAACTCGGTCATCAGCTTGGACTTGGCATAGTTTGGCAGGGAAGCGTTTAAGGGCAGGTGGTCTTCTTCGGTCAGGTTTTCGCCTGGAGGCAGGGTGGCCGCTGAGCTGATGTGAATATATGGAATATTCAAAGCAAGTGCTGCCCGGGCGAGGTTGATGCTCCCCAGATAATTGACTTCGTATGACAGCAGGGCATCGCTTCTGATGGCTGTAATAGCCGAATTAATGACAAAATCAGGCTTATACCTTTTAAAATAACTAATGATGTCGTTAAGTTCCCGAAGGCTCAGTTTTTTGCTGTTCGGGGCCCTGACATCAATTTCAGGGGTCTTGGTTTTGAAATAATGCAGCAGGAAGCCGCCTATGAGGCCGGAGCCCCCTATAAGCAAGCCACTTATTTTCGGTGATGAGCCAGAATTGTTCATATTTTCAAAATTGTACGTATCGAGGGTAAACAATTGTTAATGATTTTTCATGCAATCGCAAAAAGTCCCGTGGCCATCAACTGGGCCCGGCAATATCAATATATTACGGCATAGTACCTGTCCGCATCGAGTTTCCCAGAACGGATGTTCACAGTTCTTACCCTCTCTATTATTTGAAGTCAAGCTGAAGCTTGAGCACCAATCAATACGGTAATTCTTGCTATGCATACAGAATTGCGGTATGAAAACCATCAATGAGTGTATGCACCTTAAACAACAGAGTATAACCGAGTGCATTTCATACTGTAATGTTTCTGGCGTAACAAGATTCCCCGCAGATTCCTCGGCGAGTGCGCAAGCGGCCCGTGGAGTTTCCAAATCAAACGATACGGACACGATTTTACTGAATAGTAATTTCCTGAAGACTGAAATTTTATAAAAAGAATGAATTATGCAGGATACTGAAAAGAAAGGACTCAGCTGTTTCAAGGCGTATGATGTCCGGGGCCGCGTGCCTGATGAACTCAATGAGGATATCGCTTTTAAGACCGGCCAGGCCTTTGTCACCTTTCTCAAGGCCAGGCGAGTCGTTGTCGGATACGATATCCGTCTTTCCAGCCCGGCTTTGAAGACGGCTTTATCCCGGGGACTTACAAGCTGCGGGGCAGAGGTGCTCGACATCGGGCTTTGCGGCACCGAGGAGGTATACTTTGCAACAGGTGCGCTCAATGCCGATGGCGGTATAATGGTGACCGCCAGTCATAACCCTGCAGAATATAACGGCATGAAGTTTGTGCGCAGCCAGTCCCGCCCCATAAGCAGTGATACGGGATTGCTGGAAATTCAAAAAATTATGCGGAACAATACCATTATAAAGGCAAAGACAGCGGGAGTTGTGCGCCAGTCATATATCCGCGACCAGTATATAGATCATATCCTGAGCTATATTGAACCGGACTCTTTAAAATCATTGAAGGCAGTTGTCAATGCAGGCAACGGCTGCGCCGGCCCGGTCATTGATCTTCTTGAAAAACGGTTGCCCATAACACTTGTAAAGCTGCAGCATGAGCCGGACGGCAAATTTCCGCACGGGGTTCCGAACCCGCTGCTGCCTGAAAATCGGCACAACACAGCTCGGGCAGTCATCGAGGCGAAGGCTGACATCGGTATTGCCTGGGACGGTGACTTTGACCGCTGCTTCCTGTTTGATGAAAGGGGAAATTTTATAGAAGGATACTACCTTGTGGGTTTGCTTGCCGGGGAACTGTTGCGCGCCGAAGATGCCACCCGGAAAATTATTCATGATCCCAGGCTGGTATGGAACACGAGAGATATTGTTAACAGGAAGGGGGGCTTGCCAATAATGGCCAGGACCGGGCATGCTTTTATAAAGGAGCGCATGCGGACTGAAGATGCCCTTTACGGGGGGGAAATGTCAGGCCACCATTATTTCCGCGATTTCAATTACTGTGACTCCGGCATGATTCCATGGCTCCTGGTCTGGCAGCTTATGAGCCGGAAGAATATGGAACTGTCGAAAATGGTGGCTGAGCGCATGGCACTTTATCCTGTCAGCGGAGAGATAAACCTTAAGGTCGCTGATCCTGATGCGGTACTGGCGCGTATTGAGAATTATTTCCAAGGTGCTCCATGCGAAAAAGACCATACCGATGGTCTGAGCATTTCCTGTGAAACCTTTCGCGTCAATGTGCGCAAATCCAATACAGAACCAGTACTGCGCTTAAATGTTGAAAGTCGCGGTGACAGACAACTCATGGAGCGGAAGACAGCAGAGCTTCTGCAATTGATTAAAGGGCATCCACTATAGCATTAAATGTCGCACTGACCCGCATCGCCTCGACCGTCTTAACAGGATCCGGCCGGTAATAACCACCAATATCAGTTGGTTGGCCCTGGGCACCGTTGAGCTCGGCAATAATTTTTTCTTCATTTTCACCAAGCTTCCGCGCCACCTCAGCAAAGCGTGCCTGCAGAAAGCTGTCCCTGTCCTGCTCCGCCAGTGTCTGGGCCCAGTATAGCGCCAGGTAGAAATGGCTGCCACGGGTATCCAGTTCATGCACCTTACGGGAAGGTGACTTCTCGTTTTCCAGAAACCTGCCTATTGCACGGTCAAGGGTCTGCGCAAAAATCAGGGCCCTTTCATTGTTGAAGGTTCTGTAAATAAGCTCAAACGAAGGGACAAGGGCGCAGAATTCGCCAAGGGAATCCCAACGCAGATGTCCTTCCTGAAGAAACTGCTGGACATGCTTGGGAGCCGAACCGCCTGCCCCGGTCTCAAACAGTCCCCCGCCGTTCATAAGCGGTACGATTGACAGCATTTTTGCACTGGTGCCCAGCTCAAGGATCGGGAACAGGTCGGTGAGATAATCACGCAGGACATTGCCGGTCACCGAAATGGTATCTTCACCTTTTCTGATCCTGGCCAGTGAAATGCGCATCGCTTCCACCGGGTGCATAATACGTATATCCAGGCCGGTGGTATCGTGTTTGGGCAGATAAGACTTAACCTTTGCAATAATCGCAGCATCATGGCCTCTGTTTTCATCGAGCCAGAAGATCGCCGGGTTACCGGTTACCCTGGCTCTGTTCACTGCCAGCTTGACCCAGTCCCGAATTGGTGCATCCTTTGTCTGGCACGACCTGAAGATATCACCCTCTTCCACAGGCTGTTGCAACAGGGTCCTGCCGAAGCTGTCAACAATGCAAATCATGCCGGAGGTTGGGGCCAGAAATGTTTTGTCGTGAGACCCGTATTCCTCAGCTTTTTGTGCCATCAGGCCGACATTGGAAACACTTCCCATGGTGGCAGGATCAAAGGCACCACGCTGTTTACAGTCTTCAATGACCTCCTGGTATATTGTCGCATAACATCTGTCAGGTACCATGGCGATGCAGTCGTGAAGCTGGTCGTCGGGCCCCCACATTCTACCGCCGTCACGGATGAAGACGGGCATGGATGCGTCGATGATGATGTTGTTGGGGACATGCAGGTTGGTGATGCCCTTGCTGGAGTCAACCATGGCCAGTTTCGGATGCGTTTGGTAAACAGCTGCAATGTCTGCTTCTATTTCAGTCCTTTGCGTTTCCGGCAGGCTCTGCAGTTTAGTGTAGAGATCGCTCAGACCATAGTTGATATTTACCCCCAATTCTTCAATGAGAGCAGCATGTTTTTCGAAAACGTCTTTGTAGAAAACAGCGACACAGTGACCGAACATGACCGGGTCCGAGATTTTCATCATTGTCGCCTTGAGGTGCAGTGACAGCAGGAGCCCTTCGTTTCGCGCTTCATCAATCTGTTCCGCATAGAATTTGCGGAGGGCACGGACATTCATAACCGATGCATCAAGAACCTCGCCAGCCACTAAATAGATTGTTTTCTTGAGCACGGTTCTCCGGCCATCGGCATTGATAAATTCGATTCGCGCCTCGCAGGCATCAGAGACCGTAGTGGATTGTTCACTGCCGTAAAAATCTCCCCCTGTCATATGTGCAACGCGTGATTTCGATCCCGCGGGCCACTCCTTCATCAAATGATGCGGGTGCTTACGGGCAAACAATTTAACAGCTGGAGCTGCCCGCCGGTCAGAGTTCCCTTCTCTTAATACCGGGTTCACGGCACTTCCGAGCACCCTGGCATAGCGTGCCTGCAGTTTTTTTTCGGCATCAGTTTTGGGCTCCTCAGGATAGTCTGGAATGGGGTACCCTTTTCCCTGCAGCTCTTTGATTGCCGCTTTCAATTGCGGAATGGAAGCACTGATGTTTGGCAGTTTGATAATATTGGCCTGCGGCAGCTTGACGAGATCACCGAGTTCAGCCAGAAAATCCGGGATTCGTTGGCTTTCGGTCAGGGCTTCCGGAAAGTTTGCTATGATTCTGCCGGCCAGGGAGATATCTTTATTTTCAAAGACTATTCCGGAGCTCTTTGTATAGGCCTGGAGGATGGGAAGCAGGGAATAGGAAGCCAGGGCGGGGGCTTCATCGATTCCTGTATATATTATGGTTTGTTCTGTCATTTTCTTTCATTATATATAGAAGCTGTGATATAGTCTGATCAGGAATAACTGAATAGTCAATTGTCAGACCGCCAGGCTGACACTGTTATCTTTATTACAATCGATACATAAAAGCTATCCATCTGTGCCGGAAGAGCAGCAAGAATTAGCACATACGATCAGGGATTGCAATGAGCATATTGAGGGTTTTTCTTAAATGGAACAAACAGCGCGCTGCAACGTCAAGCATATGTCTGTGTACATAACAAAACCTTGGTGAGAATGAACAATCTTTTCAGAACAGAACTCTGGGCTCCCCTTCTTGATATTCTCTTCCCGGCGCACTGCCTTGCCTGCTCCACAGGCCTGAGAGGCCGCCGGGGAATTTCCTATTGTGCAAAATGCCTGCAGGATGTCCAACTGCTTCAGGAGCCGTTCTGCAACAAGTGCGGCATACCATTCGATCAAGCGGCCGGCGAAAGTCACCTCTGCGGCTATTGTCTCAATAATAGCTGGTACTTTAAACAGGCTCGTGCGGTTGTGCGCTTTGAGCCACCGGTGGCAGAGGCTGTCAAGATCTTCAAGTACAAGGGCAAAATGCATGGCCTTGCAACCTTTGCCGCCTTATCGCAGCAATACTTTCAGCGCCAGCAGCTGCCACAACCGGATTTACTAATACCCGTACCACTCCATGCGAAGCGTTTGCGCCAGAGGGGTTTTAACCAGGCCCTCCTTCTCTGCCAGAAAATATTTCCCACGTGGAGGCAGAAGATAGCCCCCCATATCCTGGAAAGAAATATCTGGACCGACCCCCAGACCGGGTTAAGCGGAGCTGAACGGCGCAGAAATGTCAGAAACGCTTTCATGGTGCACAGGCCAGAAAAAATAAAACATAAGAAGATACTCCTGGTCGATGATGTTTTCACCACCGGTGCAACCGTGAACGAATGCGCCAGGATTCTTGTCAAAAACCAGGCAGCTGAGGTGAATGTCTTCACGTTTGCCCGGGCCCTTGGTTAAGATGTTTCTCCGATTTATAACCTGTTCAAAAAATAAAATATGGCGCAGCGAAGCTCCAAGTGCTTAGAATACAGGCAACTTTTCCTATCAAACATATGAAGCATATGTCAAAAGGTACATGCTTTCATATGTATAATAAGAAATGCCACATTGTGGCATTTCTGCATTCTGAAAAAGCCAAAAACATATATTTTTTATTTTTGGTTTTTAAAAAAACAAAAAATAAGTTTTTGGGAGAAAAAGGGAGAAAATAGGAGCTAGAAAGACCTAATTTTTATTAACAACTTTTATTAAACCGGCCAGCCTGTCTCATAACTCCATATAATCTTAATACAAATCTAACATTCTCTGAAAAGTGTGATTTTTTGAGCAATTACCGTCGGTATTTTTTACAGATTCAACAATAGAGTGGAATCCGAAATTGTTGAAAACTGAAGCAGTCCCAAAAGCAAAATCAGTGCAAATCGTCTTTGACGAGCATTCAAGTTTCTATTAAAAAAATTGCCCTAAGAAGTAATTGTTGAGTTCCGCTTTTTAAGCAACCATTTTATAAATTACCGTTTTATTTCCTCTGTAGCAATTACGAGTACCATCTTGTTTCTTGGCGAAAGGAACACTGCTACTGGAGAAAAACAATTTTTTTGTCACAGCGTATATTTAGTCGGTTATATACCGGGGGGAATTGCATTAATGCTTTGGAACGAAGTCAAAGACCAATTGAAACATAAACTGCCGGAAGCGGTTCAGCATTTGTGGATTGAACCCTTAACCTGTATCCGGGACGATGAGAATTATTTAGAACTGGAATGCCCGGATAAATTCTTTTGCAGCTGGGTGAAAGAGAACTACCTGAAAATTATCCAGGAAACTTTAAACCAGTTGGGTAAAACCACAGCAAAGATCCATTTATCAGTTAGCCGGGCAAATGTAAATGATCAGACGCTGCCTCTGCTTGAGGGTAACACCCGCGAACAACTTCGACTCCCGGCGATTCCTGAGGTATATTCCAATATAAAAAATCTTCATCCCAGGTATACCTTTGAAGAATTCATGGTCGGCGAGTCCAATCTCCTGGCCCATACAGCCTGCAAGGCAATAGCCAATGGCGAACCATTCTTTGGCTCATCACTGTATATCAATGCTGGAACCGGTCTGGGCAAAAGTCATCTTACCCATGCTGTAGCCCACACCATAGTTAATAATTACCCGGGGACCAGGCTGTATTACCTGACAGCTCAACAATTTTCCTCTGAGATGGTTTCCCGCATCAAGTCAAATTCCATGGATGAGTTCAAGTCGAAATATCACAACAACTGTGATGTTTTGCTTATCGAAGATGTCCAGAGTTTAACCGGCAAGGTCAAGACCCAGGAAGAACTTAACGAACTACTCGATGTTCTTATGAAATCTGGTAAACGCATTATCTTAACCGGATCCAATGTTCCCAAGGCGCTGACGAAGATTGATGAAGGTTTTCGTTCCCGCATGTCTGCCGGCCTGATTTCAACAATTAATCCTCCTGACCTGCAGACAAGCAGGCTCATTATTGAGCGTAAGGCAGCTAACTGTAATCTGCAGCTCGAGGAAGACCTGATGGAATACCTGGCCCAGTGCATCAAAGGGGACATCCGCAAGCTTGAAAGTGCTATTGTCGGACTCAAAGCCAAATCTTCTCTGCTGAAAAAAAATCCTGACCTTGCCATGGCCAAGGAGGTTGTGTCTGAGATAATCGACAACAGCCAGGAGCTTTCCGCGAAACTGATCCGAGATTTCATTGCCCGGCAGTTCAGGCTCACTGTTTCAGATTTGCAGTCGAAATCACGCAAGAAAAATATAACGTTTCCGCGCCAGGTCTCAATGTATCTGGCAAGAAAATATACTGAGCAGGGATTGATGGAAATTGGCAAGGCATTCAATAGGGATCACTCAACGGTTCTTCATTCCGTCAGGGTGATTACCGAGGCAATGTCACGCAACGGCAGCATCCGTGGGCAGGTAGAGCTACTGGGCAGGAAGCTGCAGAAATAAATAGTGTTGGCAGAGTATATGGGCAGGCAGGGTTCAGAAGCCAGGATCCGGGAAACAACAACAATATTTGCCCCCCGTAAATAGTTCATCGTCTGAGCTGTTATTTTCTTTTGAAGAACCTTGAAAATTCTTAGCGGTTTTTCCTGGTAGTTTCTGGCTTCTGAACCCTGCTTGTCCCGGCTAAAAATAAACCCCCTTGACTTCCGTTTCCCCTTTAGCTGCGATGCCGGCCGCGAGTGCAGCAGCTACCTGTTTTGCAGATTTGGTCATATCATTAATTCCTATACCTTCCCAACCGAAACCACAGATGTACAGCCCCCTGTTGCTTTCAACGAGCCTCTTGCGCCAGGCAAGTAGCCTGGGGTAGCCAATTTCCAGCTGGGGGATGCCATGATCAGGCCGCAGCACCTTGGTAAAAACCGGGGGATCAGGCAGATGGATGAGCTGCCGTAGGTCATCGTAGGTTTTCTGCACCAGGATATCATCGGCCAGTTCCAGTTTCTCGGGGTGCCTTCTACCGCCGACAAGCGCTTCAAGCAGCATATGCCCTTTCGGGGCCCGGCCCGGAAACATATGGGTTGAGAAAAGCGCCCCCATGGCAAATCTTTTTTCCTGTTCCGGGGCCAGATAACCAAAACCAAAAGGAATTTCAGCGGTTTCTCCAAACCCCATGGCAATAGTAACTATTCTGGCTTCAGGTACTGTGGCCAGTGGCGACTCCTCTACTGTCATACCGGAAGCACTTTGTAAAAAGAAAAGAGACTGGTTGACCGACAAGGCCAAAACCAATGAATTTGCCCGGTAACTTTGATCAGTGGTTCTGACCTCCCAGACATCGCCATTTTTATGAATACTTTTTACCTCTACTGAGCAGAGCAGGTTTTTATTTGCTGCCAGGACCTCTGGCAGCCTGCCCATGCCCTGGGGAAAACTGACCATTGCCGGCAATTTCTTTTGCGGAGCGTTCTCCTGCTTTACCCTGGCAGATTTCCTTTTTTGCAGCAATCCTCTGATTACAGAGCCTTTTTCCAGTTCGAGAGCGCGTATGCCGGGAAAGACAGCATCGATACTCAAGCGGTTTAAGTCGCCGGCATAGGTGCCGGTCAGGACTGCATCAACAAAAGGCAGCAGGCTGGAGCCAAAACGATAGGCTGCCCAGGCGGCGACAGTCTGCTCCTCCCGGCGCGGTTTTATCCACAGATCGGCCAGGACGCGCAGCTTGGCAGGCAATGAAACCAGGTTCGACCTGATAATTTTTTTGGGGTTCTGGGGGATCAGGTTCAGTTTGCCATTTAAACATATGTAGCGGACAAACTCATCCAACGGCGCCTTCTGGGCTTCCTTGTCCAGGCCAGTATCAGCCAGGAGTTCCCGGCTGGCTTCCACGTTGTCAAGAAATCCGTGGGCCCCCCATTCCGCGAGATAGCCGTCCTGGTTAAATGAACGTATGGCACCCCCCGGAGAAGAAGATTTTTCCAGTATGGTGATTTTTGCTTCCGGCTGGTATTTCTGTAGGAAGTGAGCTACCGTAAGTCCGGTAAGACCTCCACCGATGATTAATGTGTCAATGGGATTTTCCATAATCTAGCCAAAACCTTTTTCTTAAGGAAGGAGTGCTGCAGAAAGTATACCGTTTTCATAAATTGCCTCTATGTAGCCTCCGTCCTTCATCATGCCCGGGTTAAGCACGAGAGTCCGTCCGATATAATCCTGCCCTTTTGATTCATGAATATGGCCGGTTACACAAAGGAGCGGCTGTTTTTCCTCAATAAATGTTCTTACAGCCATGCTGCCCACATGGCTGCCATTGACAAGCCGGTCGGTTTTCGTCAGCACTGGAGGTGGGTGCGAGACAAGAATGAAATCTTTTGCATCTTTAATCCGGGCAAATCCGGAAGCCAGAAAAGCACAAAGTTCCTCTTCACTGAATTCATAGGGGGTATTAAAAGGGGTGTAGTTTGAGCCGCCCAGACCCATGATACCCAAACCTTCAATTATTATGCCCCTGCCATGCAGGCTTATGCCGATATCTTCGAGGTAGCGGGCGACATCGGGCTGGTCAAGATTGCCGGCCACAGCCAGGATAGAGCTGTTAATGGTCTGCAGCCTGTTGAGCACCGCCTCCGCATCCAAACTGGAACCATAATTGGTTATATCGCCGGTGATGATGATATGGTCGGCAGTATCTATGCCCGGGATATTTGCCAAATCATCGAGATCCATGTGAATATCCCCGGCAGCAATAATTCTCATAAGAGTAAGCTTTATCTTCAGTTCTTTTTTGCATGACTCTCCGGGGCAAATTCTTGACAGCGAGAACATGATGATTATCATCTTCCCCGGAATAAATAATTAAAACAAAACAATAATGATAATAGGAGGCAGTTAAATGGCCAAGGAAAAAACTCAGGCGGAAACAAAAGAATTCCAGGCAGAAGTCAAAAAATTACTCGATATAGTAATCCATTCTCTCTACACCGAGCGGGATATCTTTGTCCGGGAACTGATTTCCAACGGCGCTGATGCCTTGGAAAAATTCAGGCATCAGCGCCTCTTGGAGGAAGAGGTTTTTGACAGCCATGTGCCGCTGGAAATAACAATTGCTGTGGATGAAAAAAACCATACGCTGACTATTACCGACACCGGTATCGGCATGACCAGGGAAGAACTGGAAACTAATCTCGGCACCATTGCCCATTCAGGTTCAAATACCTTTCTCGCAGAGCTCGCCGAGGCGGCTAAAAAGGATGTCAGCCTGATCGGCCAGTTTGGTGTAGGTTTTTATTCTGCCTTTATGGCGGGCAAAAAAGTGCGGGTCCTGTCGCGCTCCTATATCCCGGATGCCGAGGGATATGAATGGGCCTCAGACGGCAGCGGCAGCTACACGCTGACACCGGAGAAGGGGCTGCGGCGCGGTACCAGGATAATCGTTGAGCTCAAGGATGATGCCCATGAATTTGCCAATGAAGACAAGATCAAGCAGGTCATCAAGCAGTATTCAAATTTCGTGTCCTTCCCCATCAAGGTCAATGGTGAAACAGTCAACACGGTACAGGCCCTCTGGACGCGGAATAAAAACGAGATAAAGGAAGAAGAGTATGCTGACTTTTACAAGTTCATAGGCAATGCCTTTGATGATCCCGGGTTGCGCCTGCATTTCACCGCAGATGCGCCTTTGGCAATCAACGCCCTGCTCTTTGTTCCCAAGGAAAATATAGAACGGCTTGGTTTCGGCCGTATGAAGTCAGGGGTCAACCTCTACTGCCAGAAAGTACTAATCGAGCAGCACAGCGAGAATATCCTCCCGGAATGGCTGCGCTTTCTCAAAGGGGTGGTCGACAGCGAGGATCTGCCCTTGAATATATCGCGCCAGGCCTTGCAGGATTCTGCCCTGGTGGCAAAGTTGAAGCATGTTATCACCAAGCGCTTTTTGAAGTTTCTCGGTGAGCAGGCCGGCAAGAATGCTGAAAAATATAATGAGTTCTTTGCTGAATTCGGCATATATCTGAAAGAGGGAGCCACCAGTGATTATGCCTACCGGGATGAGATCGCGAAACTCCTTCGTTTTGAGTCTTCAAAATCAGAAGCAGGCAAACTGATCTCACTGGCCGACTATGTGGAACGCATGGCGGAAGGCCAGAAGGAGATTTATTACATTAACGGGCCATCCAGAACAGCGGCTGAATCGGGGCCCTATGTGGAGGCCTTCCAAAAAAGAGACATTGAGATTATTTACACCCTTGAGCCCATCGATGACTTTGTCATGAATCACCTGGGCGAGTTTGACGGTAAGAAACTGGTGTCTGCAGACCGCGCCGATCTTGATCTCTCAGCAATTAAAAGCACCGGAGACGCTGAAGAAAAGCAAGATGAATCTTCCCTGGAGTCGGAGGTGGTCAAGTCTCTAACCGGTTGGATCAAGGAAGTCCTGGGTGGCAAGGTGAAAGAGGTTATTGTCTCCAAGCGCCTCGTGGACAGCCCTGCCATAATTGTGAACCCCGACGGCTACATGACAAGCACCATGGAACGGGTCATGCAGGCTGCCAGGCTGGAAAAGGGGGAGCCGCTTCAGGAGTTGGGCAACAAGAACCTGGAGATAAACACCGAACATCCGCTCATCAGGCAGCTCTCCCTGTTGCGCGGCACAGATGAAGAATTTGCCAAAAACGTCATCGAGCAGGTTTTTGATAATGCCCTTATCCAGGCCGGCCTCATGGTTGACCCGCGGAAAATGGTGGAGCGAAGCTATAAGATCCTCGAAAGAGCCACAAAAGGGTAAGTCGGAAAGGCGGCGACATATCTATTGAAAAAGAGAGATTATAAGTATATCTTTCCGTGGTCCAGCAAGTTTATTGTCAGTGCCAGGCCGACCGAGTATATCTTTTACCCTTAAATCTGGCAAAAATGTTTCACCGGAGAAAATGGATGCATAAAAAAGTATATGTTATGGCTGTTGCCATATGTTTAGCGCTTTTCATGGTCATGGCCGGGTGTGCAAAAAAAAATGTCCGGCATCTTGCCTCTGACGTATGTCTTGTAACCCCGGAAGAAACGACAAAAGAACAGGTTCTCACCTATCTGGGCCAACCTGATGAGCAATATGAAATGGCAGAGGGCGGTGAGACCTGGATCTACTATGATGTCAAAAAAACCGCGCTGCGTGACACTCCATATATCGGGGATAAGATCGGGGACAAAAAATATGAAATGGTCAAGGTGATGTTCGGGGGAGATATTGTACGGACCTGTGTCTATCGGTTATTAACCGAGGAGGAATTTGCAGAAGGTGGTCTAGCCAAGTGAGCTTACGTGCATCAGATTTTGCAAAAGCTCGGGCCAGAATGGTGGATGAGCAACTGATACCCCGTGGCATCCATAATCTGCAAACCCTGGAGGCCATGCGTACGGTTCCCCGTCATCTTTTTGTCGAAGACGCCATGAAGGACCAGGCGTATGGAGATTTTCCGCTCCCCATCGGCAGGGGGCAGACCATTTCGCAGCCGTACATAGTTGCCCTGATGACCCAGACCCTGGGCCTGAAAGGCCATGAATCAGTCCTGGAGATCGGCACAGGTTCAGGCTATCAGGCCGCCATTCTCTCGCAGATCTGTGCGAAGGTCTACACGGTTGAACGTGTTGATTCCCTCCTGGTCGAAGCTCGCAAAATATTTGACTCGCTGCATTATCTTAATATCCTCACCAAGCTGGATGACGGCACCAACGGCTGGCCCGAATTCGCCCCGTATGATGCGATCATCGTCACTGCCGGCGGCCCAAGGGTTCCAGAGCCCCTTCTGGAGCAGCTGGCAGACCCCGGGGTCCTAGTTATTCCGGTTGGCGACCGCGGGGTACAGGACCTGCGGCGAGTCAGCAAAAAAGATGGACAGATGACTGAAAAAACCATCGAGTTTGTGCGCTTTGTCAGCCTGATAGGTGACCATGGCTGGGAAAGCGGCTGAGATACCTCAGCTGATCAGGTAAAAGCGATGGTATATATTAGTAGCTGTAGTTAATGCCACTAATTGACAGGTTGGCTGTCAGAGGCGCTATTTCCTTGAAGATTTAGCTTTTCCATGAACATGTTTTAAAATTTAAGAAATGTCTAAAACAGGTACCCAGGCAAACGAAACAGATGCAAAAAAGATAGGCTGGATCCGGCAGATCTATGATAGATCTCTGCTCTGGGTGCAGTCCCCTTCCGGAGTTTGGGCTCTGTTTTTCATTGCCGTTGCTGAGTCGTCTTTTTTCCCCATCCCCCCTGATGTTTTTCTCATGGTCCTCTGCCTTGCCGTGCCGGCAAAATCGTTCCGTTACGCAGCCATTTGTGCGGCGGGCTCTGTCTTGGGAGGTATGATAGGCTATGGTCTCGGTATGGGGTTTATGGATACCATCGGTGTGAAAATTCTCCAATGGTACGGACTGCAGGACAAGTACGAAGTGGTGCAGAACCTTTATCAAAAGTATGATGCCCTTGCTGTTGCGGCCGCAGGTTTTACGCCTCTGCCCTATAAACTTTTTACGATTACAGCAGGTGCATTCAAGATAAATTTTGCCACTTTTGCCATCGTGTCATTGCTGTCACGCTCAGCCCGGTTTTTTCTGGTCGCCGCCTTCATCTACAAATTCGGGGCTCCGGTCAGGCATTTTATTGAGCGCTATTTCAACCTGCTGACTTTTGTGTTTTTCATCCTGCTT
>PKTW01000110.1 GCA_002868955.1 Desulfobulbaceae bacterium | reverse complement strand
GGTATGGGAGTGAACAACAACTGGCTCGACAATCTCACCGGTGAAAATCCGGAACAATTGCTCATGGTCTTTAATGACACTACTACGTCTGATTCCTATAACATGACTGCGGCGGAAATCACTGCAAATTCCCTGGCTGTTGGCGAACTGGCAGTGTGGCGAGTATATGACACCAATGGCAATGATTCGGATCCGTCACAATGGATTTTGGTAAAGGAAGGCACTGCAGAAGGCTCGGGAAGCGCTAAAACTACTTTTATAGTGGAAGGTGACCTTGACCCTGCAACTGGTGAGCCGGACACTTTCAATGCCATTATCCTTGAAGCAAGTGATGGCAACGAATATCGGGTTTTTAACATAACCACATTCAGCTCTGATTCCGGAGCAAATACAACTATTACCTATTACAATGGCTCAGGTGTCAATATACTCGACGCGGATGGCGACGGAAATAATACAACTCCTGCCTTTGATGTCACTTTTGAAGCTGACGGCAACATTGTCGGTAGTGGTGAAAACGAGGTCATTGCCGGAAGCAGCCAAAACAATTTGATTCACGGCAGCAGCGGTGATGATGTTATTTCAGGCGGATCCGGTAATGATATGCTATATGGCGATATTGGTGATGATATACTGGACGGCGGTGCCGGCAATGATTATCTTACAGGCGGCACGGGCGCTGACACCTTCAAAGCAGGTCAAGGCGATGACAGGATTGCCGACTACAGCCAAACAGAAGGTGATGTTGTTGATATAAGCCATGTGATTGATACCGGCGCCGGAGATTATCTCGAGGTAAATAAAAACTTGGATGACGGTACGGCGAAGCTGTCTATTTTGGACAGCAGCGCTGTTGAAAAAGGCAGCATTACTTTCGATAATATCGATTACGACACCGATTTAACTAACGGCGATGAACTTGACTCCCTTCTGGGACAGGTTGATATTGACGACGGTACAGTATAATCCAAAATACAAACTGGCCACTGTCATTTTAACCGGCAGCTGGCCATAAACTTCAAAAAAAGCGCGCTCCCGGGTTACCCCCAGGGAACGCGCTTTATTTATTTCTGCTTTAAATTTTCAGAAAAAATGACGTCTGTTCAACCCCGGTTAATCAGTAACGCGAGATTCAGTCTGCTGCCGGTTTTTGTTTTTTCATAAATTGAGCTTAAGTGGGCCTTAACTGTTCGCTCTGCAATATCAAGATTAGCGGCAATTTCCAGGTTTGTCTGACCCTGAGAAATGAGGTTTGCTATTTCTCGTTCACGCTTGGTCAGGCTGTCAAGTTTCTTTTCAGAATCGGCAACTGCTTTTTCCTTTGTTTTGGCGTAGGAATCCAGAATCAAACGCTGCATGACCTTTTGGCCCAGCCAAACAGCACCGCTCGTAATCACCCGGACAGCCTCGGCAAGGCGTTCTGATGAAATATAGGTATTTGCATACCCTACTATACCAAGTTTCAGGAAGGTAAGCCCTTCTTCTTCATCTGGTTGATCGGAGAGCAGAAAAATCCTGCTTAAAGGGGTTGCGCGCCGTATTTCAATAAAGGTATCGGTATCGATCAGGGGACGGTGAATAAGGATCAGGTCAAATGGACTGGCAGCACAGCGAATTTTAAGCTCTCTTGCCGTGATTACCTGCTCAAGATCATAATTACTCTCCAGCAGGTCTTTCCACCTTTTCAGAACAGCATCATCAGCACAACATAAGAGGATATCCATATTTTACTGTTCCCTCAACGCCATATATTTAGCTCGAAAAACAGGTTTTAAAAGATAGGCCAGAATTGTTTTTTTACCTGTCAGAATATCAACTGATGCAACCATACCCGGAATAATCGGCAGCGGGTCCGATTCAGGGCCAAGATAATTTTTATTTGTTCGTAAGCGAACAAGGTAATAACTATTATCCTTCTCGTCTGTGATGCTGTCCGCACTAATATGTTCCAGTTTGGCTTCCAGGCCGCCATAAATTGTAAAATCATATGCTGTGAATTTCACCTTGGCTTCCTGATTCGGTCGCAGAAATGCAATATCAGCGGGCTTAACCTTGGCCTCAATAACCAATGTATCCTCAAGGGGCACTATCTCGACAAGATCCATTCCAGGCTGGATAACTCCTCCGACAGTATTGACCAAAAGCCTATTTATCGTTCCTGTCACAGGTGAACGCACGTTAGTGCGCCGCAAACGATCCTCCAGGGCGATTGCAGAAGCAGAAACCTCTTCAAGTTCAGCAAGAACCTCGTTTAATTCCTCCTTGGCCTTATTAAAAAAGGCAAGCTGATTTTCACGGAGGTCCAGCTGGGCTTCCTGAAGTCGTGATTGAGCCTTGGGAATTGTCTGCTTAATGGTTGAAATTTCGCCCTGCATCTGACTGGCCTGCCGTTCAAGATGCAGCACCTCAACTTCCGACACCGCCCCTTGGGAAACAAGAGGCCTGGTGAGCTCCAACTCCTTTTGCAAAAGGGCATAGGTCCTGGTCAATTCCTCAAGCTTTGAGGTTAATTCTCCGTACTCATGCTCCCGCTGTCTGATCTGTTCATGCAGGATATCCACGGTTGACTGAAATTCCCTTTTCCTGGATTCAAAAAGTTCCTCCTCACGCACCCCGATTTCAGGCTTTTCAGCAAAAACTTCCTGCGGCACCTCAAAAGCTGTGCCATTTGCTTCAGACAAAAGTCTGCCGGCTCTTGCCTTATAGGAAAGGTATTTCGACCTGTTCTGCTTAAAGGATGATGAGAACCTGGTCTCATCGATGCGCAGCAGAAGCTGGTCTTTCTTTACCAGTTCACCGACATCGACCATTATTTCAGAAAGTATACCCCCTTCAAAGTTCTGTACTATCTGAATTTGGGTAGAAGGTACAACCTTGCCGTCACTACGGGTTACCTGCTCTATATTGGAAAAATAGGCCCATACAATAAAAAGCAGAAAAAGGGCTAACGTTACCCAGATTATAGCACGACCGCCCCGAGGTGACTGGGCCAGAATAGACGTGCGTATATCAGTTGTCAGGTCCACATCTTCGGCCATCATTCGGTGGAAAAGTTTATTTTGTTCAGGTTTTTTTTCAGTTTCAGACAACTTTCAAACTCCAGCTTAGACGTTTAACTGGCCTCTTTTGAGGGCTTCCAGAACAGACGTCTTGGGTCCATCAGCTACAATGGTACCGTTATCGATGACAATAATACGGTCGACCATAGCAAGCAACGAGGCCCTGTGGCTAATTAATATCACTGTTTTATTTTCTATTATTTTGGAGAGATTGTCACGCAGCAAAACTTCCGTCCTGTTATCCATGTTGCTCGTCGGCTCATCAAGAACAACTACAGGAGGCTCAAGGAGCAAAGCCCGGGCCAGGGCCACGCATTGTCTCTGACCACCGGAAAGCCCCCGCCCAAGCTCCCCGACTTCCATATCAAAACCCATGGAATGTTTTTTTACGAATTCGTTCACACCCGTCAACTCGGAAGCCCGTAATACTGCATTATCGTCAATATCATGGGTGCCCATAGTTATATTGTCCCGGATAGTACCGCGAAAAAGTGTTATGTCCTGGGATACATAGCCGATACTGTGTCTCAGGTCAGCCGGATCTATCTGTCTGATATCTGTACCATCCATGCTCACCATACCGCTAACGGGTTGATACAAACCAAGAATAAGCTTGCCCAGAGTCGTTTTGCCGGAGCCTATGGGACCAATGATACCGACCTTTTCTGCGGGTTTTATCTTGAAGGAGATATTATTCAGGATCTTTACAGTCTGGTTCGGATAGGCAAAATTAAGATTTTTGAGTTCAATGGCTCCTTCTATCTGTGATCGGTGTAAAAATGTCTTGCCCTCGGGGCGTTCTACGGGAAGTTCCATGATCTGATTAAGAGTCTTCAGGGCGGTCCTGGCGCGATGATAACGGGTGGCAAGGCTTACAACCTGCGACATGGGAGCAACAGCCTGGCGGGAAAGAATTACCAGCGCTATCAGACCACCTTGGGTCAGGTCACCATTGGAGATCATGTACACGCCGACAACAACAACACCAACAACGGACATGCTTTGTACAAAAAAGGAAAAATGATTCACAGAAGATGATAAAAACCTGGAGCGGGCGCTCCATTTGGCAATATAACTGACCGCTTCTTCCCAGGCTCTCTGTATCTGACTTTCCGCCCCAAGCATTTTAATAGTTTCTAGGCCACTCAAGCCTTCAATTAAGATTGCATTTTTTTGGGATGAAGCCTGAAAGGATTGCTCAACAGCCTTTTGCAGAGGGACCTGGATAAAAAGGGCATAGGCCAGTAACAGTATAATTGAAATTATCTGCACCAGAACTATAATACCGCCCAAATACCAGATAACTAACAGGGCCAGTAGCACAAAAGGGACATCGATCAATGCAGTGATGGAAAACGAGGTGATAAAGTCACGGATAGACTCAAATTCCTGCAGATTTTTGGAAAACGAACCTATTGATTGAGGACGGGACTCCATGCGCAACCCCAGCACCTTTTGAAAAAGGGAGGCGGATATTTTCAGGTTAGCCCTCTTGCCGGCCTCATCAACAAAAAAACCGCGCAGGCC
>PKTW01000041.1 GCA_002868955.1 Desulfobulbaceae bacterium | reverse complement strand
TTTTTATTTAAAAAAAAAGGCACAATTAGATATTGAGTCATGCTCAATTTGGCAAACTGCATAACTGCTTACATCCGCAGCATATTTTTCTGAATACTTTATACAATATTATCATTTTGCCTTCATGTTACTGATTATCAAATTAAATCCAAATAACTTCTTGCATTTTAACCTGTGATACAATAACTAACTATAATTATTCAAACGAGAACATGCAAAAAACTTTAGTTCTTTATTCCTGACAATAAAAACTCATTTACGGAGGAAGGTATTATGGGAAAAACATTAGTTGAAATGGCGGCCGATATAATACAGTCACAGTGCAAGTCAACTTCAATGACCACAGAGGAGATTGGCCTCTCCCTGCAAAATACTTTCAAAACACTGCAAGACCTTCAGTCTTTAGAAACCCATGCCTCCCAGGAAGGAATAACCGATCCCGGCATCAAGACAAAAGCAACTCTTGCACTGTCGCCTGAAAAATCTCTGCAGAAAAACAAGGTGATCTGTCTTGAATGTGGCCAGGAATTCAAAATGCTTTCTCCTAAACACCTTAAATCCCATGGTTTGACAAGCAGAGAATATCGCGTCAAACATGGCTTTTCACTGCGCCAGCCACTTTGCGCCAAATCTCTGTCTGATAAACGCAAAAAAGCGGGTAAGGCAAGGGGCCTCCCTGACAATTTACGAAAAGCAATCGCCCAGAGGAAAAAGCGCAAAACAAAATCCGCTGCCAAGAAAAAATAATCCCAACGCCTTTCACATAAAAAGCGCTCTAGATAGCATCTTTGATTTACAGTCCAATAATTCAAAGATGCTATCTCGTTATTTTGACAACAGGATGTGCCCGAAAATTATCGCAACTGTTATGTAGACAGTTATTCCTTAAAGTAGTATTTTCGATTTTTTCATGTAACCGTGTATCAATTTCTTTTCAGTATTGAAAATTTCACCCCTGTTTACGTTGTGGAACAGGTATTATACTGTATTCAGGTGAAGCTTTTTGCATTTATTCATGCATTAGAACTATGATTGGTATTTTCGATTCAGGTGTTGGAGGTATGACAGTCGCCCGTGCCGTGGAAACCCTGCTTCCCGACAACCAGATTATCTATTACGGTGACCTGGCCCGGACTCCCTATGGCAACAAGAGCCCTGAAGCAATTATCGAGTACTCTATCGGCAACACCGAGTTTCTCCTTGGACATGGAGCCAAAATTATCATTATCGCCTGCAACTCTGCAGCAAGCGTTGCCTCGGATATTCTGCGCCAGACATTCGCTGTCCCCATTTTCGAAGTGATCACCCCTGCAGTAGAACGGGCGGTTGCTTCTACTGTTACCGGCAATATAGGTGTCATGGGAACTAGAGCTACCATCCGCTCCGGTATTTATGATCAAAAGATTATAGAACAGGCTCCTGAGTTTCATGTTTTTTCAAAGGCATGCCCCCTGCTTGTTCCCCTGGTTGAGGAAGGTTGGATAGATGCCCGTGAGACAAAAATGATATTGCGTAAATACCTTGCTCCCCTGAAACAAAAGCAGATAGATACCCTTGTCTTGGGCTGCACCCATTATCCTCTGCTCAAGGATCTTATCCGACATCGCATGGGCAAAAACAGGGTCAGACTGATTGACTCCTCCATAGAAGTTGCATTAACATTAAAAGTATATCTCAGTGAAAACCCTGATTTTGGCAAAACGCTTCAACACGGCAGTCAAAATAAATACTTTGTTTCCGATCTAACAAAAGCTGCTGTAGCTACTGCTGAGAAAATATTCGGCCGTCATATCGACTTGGAAAAGGTTTAATACACAATGTTCAAGACTTTTCTTTATAATTCATTTCCGCAGTGCACTAAAGCATTAAAGTATTTTCTCCTGTCGCTCTTTGTGCTATTAATCCCTGCCCTGGTAAAGGCTCAGGAGATGGATTCCCTCGAAATTGCGCAAAAACTGCAAAGCACCTATGAAAAGGCTTTAAATCTGGTTGCCGACTTCAAGCAAACAACTGCAATGAAATTCAGCTCCCGTGTGCGGCAGGGAAGCGGCACCATGATATTTCGCAAACCAGGCCGAATGCGTTGGGATTACAGATCTCCTGACTACCAGGTCCTCATAAGTGACGGAGAAACAATTTCCATGTATTTTGAAAAAAGTAATCAGATGATCGTAAGCAACGCCAGGGAGTATCTGCAGTCAGATGTCACCTATTCATTCTTCGCCGGCACCGGTGATATATTGAAAGACTTTGATGTAAGTGACCCCGACCTTGTTACTGACAGCATGGATAATTCCTTTCTTATCAAGCTCACTCCCAAGTCTTCACATCCGCATGTATCCTCTATACATGCGTGGATTTCGCACGATTCATTCCTGATTACACATCTGCAGATCGTAGATCACTTTGAAACAGTTACTGATCTGTTTTTTTTCAATATACTTATTAATGCCGACCATTATGACAGCCGCGAAATAAAGGAAGATTTGTTCCTGTTTATACCACCGGCCGATACTGAAATCATAGAACAGTATTAACAGGTTCAGCTGGTAGTTGATTTTGAATTCCCAGAGAAAAGCCCCTCATCAGAAACCGGCTAAAATCATCCTCATATCCATGCCGTGGGCCCTCTTTAACAGGCCATCCATCCAGCTAGGCACATTAAAGGCTTTCCTCGAAAGCAGAAGAATTGATTTTTCTGTGCAGACAAGTCATCCCTATCTGGAAGTAGCATCAATCCTGGGACCGGACCTGTATCAGTGGATCAGTCAGAATCCCTGGGTCAGTGAAGCCCTCTATGCTCCTCTGCTCTTTCCGGAACAGGCTGCAGCTGCGGAAGATTTGGCTCTCAAGTATGTTAAGAACGCTAAGCAAATAATAAAACGGTCTTTTGACTATAAATCTTTAATCAGGCGTCTGGAAAATCAGCTGCTAAACTGGGTCAATAATTGTGACTGGACTCAATATAAAATCATAGGTTTCTCGGTTTGCTTCCATCAGCTTTTTGCCTCACTTGCAGCTGCCAGGGCAATTAAGAATAAAGCCTCTCAGGTGCCCATTGTTTTTGGGGGTTCATCCTGTGGTGCCGGTGCCGGGCAATCACTACTGAACGCTTTTCCGTTCATAGACTTTATCATTGAAGGTGAAGGCGAAGAAAGACTCCTGGCTCTTTGTGATTATATATCCGGGTTGCGATCCTCCACGCTTCCTGAAAATATTTTTACGAGAAAAAGCGGAAGTCAGGGTGTACTGCAGCGAAAAAGTCTTAGCGTTACTAAACAGTTAGCTTCGCTTGGCGATTTACCCGTCCCGGATTACAACGACTATTTTGCAACTCAAAAACAATGGTTTTCGCATACACCGTTTATTCCTGTCCTCCCAATAGAGTTTTCACGTGGTTGCTGTTGGAACAAATGCACATTCTGCAATCTTAATATACAATGGTGCGGCTATCGCTATAAAAAGGCTGCCCAAGTTATGCATGAGGTAAAAACTCTCGCCGCCAGGCACAGTTGCCTTGATTTCACATTTGTAGACAATATGCTGCCCGCGACAGAATCCCGGCATTTTTTTAAAATGACAACGGAGGACCATTCTGATTTTAATTTTTTTGCTGAAATACGTTCAGCAAAAGGTAAAGTACCTCTTGGGGATATTTTTTCCATTTATCGACGGGGAGGGCTTTCCACCGTTCAGATAGGTATCGAATCACTCAGCAGCAGTCTGCTGCATAAAATGCAAAAAGGCATCAGTGTTATTCAAAATCTTGCAACCATGCGTGAAGCCCAGGAGAACTCTCTTGGACTGGAAGGCAACCTCATCCTGCACTTTCCAGGCAGTACTCAGGCTGAAGCTGCTGAAACCCTTGAAACCCTTGACTATGTCTTTCCATATCGCCCCCTGGCCATTGCCTCTTTTTTCCTGGGCCATGACAGCCCGATCCATAAAACCCCTCAAAAATATGGCATTAAGACAATCACCAACCATGCAAACAATATCAAACTTTTTCCAAAATCCATCCTCACTCAAATGCACCTCCTGGTGAAGGATTACCGGGGGGACCGAACATATCAACGAAAAATCTGGAAACCGGTTGCAGAAAAGATAAAAAAGTGGCAGCAGTACCATGACAAAAGAAGACATGATGCTTTACAGAAACCCCTCCTTTACTACCGGGATGGAGGTAATTTTCTCCTTGTCCGCCAGGAGCGTCCAGACGGAAAAATTCTGCATCACAGATTGAAGGGCGCGTCGCGACAGATTTACTTGTACTGTACTCATATCAGAAGCAAGAAAGAATTATTTAAGAAGTTTCCGGCTGTGCCGCCTCAAAATATTCTTTCTTTTCTTGGAGACCTTCAGGAGAAAAGGATTTTATTTTCTGAAAAAAACAAATATCTTTCCCTGGCGGTTCACTTCAGTGATAAATATTGCACTAGAATGCCCTAAGGACTAAACGTATTTATACCCTCAACTTTTTTAACTATTAATTCTTTCAGGTAATCACATGCCAGATAACACTCCGGATCAGGAAAGTTTTGCAGATTTATTCAAGGATGACACTATTGCCAATTCGCAGCTTTCACCAGGTCAAAAAATATTGGCAAAAGTGGTTGCTGTCTCACAGGATTCAATTTTCCTTGACGTCGGGGAAAAAAGCGAAGGGTTCCTGAACCGTAAAGAACTCGAAGACGAATCAGGGGAAATTGCTGTCAAGTCTGGGGACACCCTGGAGGTATATTTCTTGTCAGGGGCCCATAATGAAATGTTGTTTACAACTAAAATCGGCAGTAGCTCAACTTCACGGGAACACCTTGAAGAAGCCTATCACAGCGGCATCCCTCTTGAAGGTCTTGTTAAAAAAGAAATAAAGGGCGGTTTTGAAATTACAGTAGCCGGTAATGTCCGGACATTTTGTCCTTATTCCCAGATGGATCTCAAGAAAATTGCCGATCCCGAAGAGTATATTGGCCAGCATATGCTTTTCAAAATCACGAAATTCAGTGAGGCTGGCCGCAATATTGTCCTTTCCAGACGCATAATTCTCGAGGAGGAAAGAGAGCAGAAACTCGAGAAGTTGAAAGAACTGCTCCAGGAAGGCATGACAGTTAAAGGGAAGATTACCTCGATAAAAGATTTCGGCGCTTTCGTCGATGTTGATGGCATGGAAGGGCTTATTCCAATCTCTGAGATCGGCTGGTCCAGAATTGAAAATATTCGCGACGTACTGACAGAAGACCAGGATGTAGAAGTAGTGATCCTTAAACTTGACTGGGAGAACAAACGCTTTTCATTCAGCCTTAAAAAGGCCCTGCCGGACCCATGGCAGGATATAGCAAAGCAGTTTCCAGTGGGATCCTTTCATGCCGGCAAAGTCATACGCTTGGCAAAATTCGGTGCATTTGTGAATCTTGCTGCCGGAATTGATGGACTTATCCATATTTCCAAACTCGGTGGAGGCAGGCGAATCAATCATCCGAAGGAGGTTGTTGAAGAAGGCCAGGCAGTTGAAGTGAAAATTGAGTCCATAGATCCGGATGAAAAACGCATATCTTTATCTCTTGCGGGAGAAATGACAGATGATGCGGCAGCTGCCAGCGAGGAAAATGATGTCAGAAAATATATGCAGAAACATGAAAAACCTGCTTCTGATGATGCAGTCGGGACACTTGGTGAAATACTCAAGGCCAAACTGAAAGAAAAGGAACGGGAATAATTGCCTGCAAACAAGGGAAATTGGTATGCTTGTCGGCATCGCAAAAAGCACGATGCGAGCATGTATTTCGCCTGTAAACAATTAATTTTAGCAGCTGGCGCTCACTCCATTTGTTTTGTAGGAATACATCATGTTTGAACAAATGGTTTCAGCTCTTAAAAATGGCACATTCCCAGATACGAACTTACTCCGCAAACGCTTTGCAGCCGCTCTGGTAAAAAAAATGGGTGTCATTCGGACACCCTATTCGTTCTGGCCTGCTGACACAAAAATAAACCCTCCAGCAAAACAACTTCTCTGGGCTGCTATTCTTTTACATGATAAAGAAAATTTCAGCATAGTTGAAACAATCATCTCCACAGAACTTGAAGAAAAACAGAGGGCGAAAGGGCAACCGGACCCAACTCAAACCCATAACGCCAAGGTTCAGCAACTCCTGCAGGTCTACCTACGTGAATTTATTGAATTGGCACCAGACAAAACATGCAAAGAAAACCTCCGGCACAGGACTAAAGAATTCTTTCCCACCCTTTAGGACCCAATAACCGGCATCCAAAACGGAAAATTTTCAGGTTGGCTGGTGACGAGGCTCGTGAATATGTCTTCTGCTTTCAGCAGCAGGATTACTCCTTCTGCGATCAAGCCACCTCCGAGCCAAGTTAATGGATGTGCTACTTTGCTTTAGATAAAAGATTCGGAAACAACCGCTATAGGGCCCTTCTCTGGCGAACTGTTTCAAAGAGGATTATCCCGGCGGCCACCGATGCATTCAACGAATCCAGAGAACTTTGCATTGGGATGGAAATACTCAGGTCGCAGTGTTCGGCAACAAGGGGACGCAACCCTTTTCCTTCGCTGCCGATTACCAGACATGCTGGTACTGTAAAATCCGTATCAAAGATCGTCTGGGCTGCATCCTTAGTTGTTCCGAATATCCAAATCCCGTTTTCCTTAAGCACTTTAAAGCTGTTCACAAGGTTGGTTACCCTGCTGATATCAATATGGAACACAGAGCCGGCAGAAATTTTTATAACAGTTCCTGTAATCGAAGCACTCCTGTCTTTAGGAAGAATGATGCCGTTCACACCTGCTGCAACCGCTGAACGGATTATGGCTCCGAGATTGTGGGGATCCTGAATAGAGTCAAGGGCAAGTAATAGTGGAGGCCCGGAAAGCTTGCTGAGTTTATGCAGAAGCTCAGCAAGCGTCAGGCTTGGCAGGATAATCCGTGCCGCGACACCTTGTGAACTTTCGTGCTCATGCTGTTCAGCAGATTTCCCAAAAGCTGGTTTAGACTTACCCGGAAGGGAACTGACTGGAATTGCATATTTTTGTGCCAGTTCTAGAATCTGCTCCAGGCGGTAGCCGGACTTGTCCCTGTCGACAACGATTTCCCGAATTGCCTGCGGACAAGCCTTCAAGGCTTCATGAACTGGATGAATTCCCCATACAAGCTGCTCTGTTTTAGGATGAGCACGGGTGTGTGTTTTTTTTATGTGGTTGCTTTTATTTCTCAATTTCTGCGAAGAAAATTTGACCATCCGGCTATTTAAAAAACCAGGTTGAGTGGTTCTCCGGATAGATCACGTCTTGTTCTGCTTCTTTCGGCAATGATTATTGATTTTAGGATTTCGACAGCCTGCTCTACTCTATCATTGACAATAACATAATCGTAATCGTCAATGCTTTTCATTTCCTCTTTGGCATTGGCCAGGCGGGTGGCAATAATGGCTTCCGCTTCTGTGGACCTGCCTGACAATCTTCTTGCAAGTTCTTCAAGAGACGGAGGTGTGATAAAGATAAAAACGCCTTTATCTTTCAATTTTTCTTTAACCTGACGGGCTCCCTGGACATCTATGTCGAGAATAATGTCTAATCCCTGTTCTGATGCTGCCTGAACCGTGCTTCTGCTGGTGCCATACAGATTACCATGCACCTCGGCCCATTCAAGAAAAAGGCCATGCTGCTCCATGGTTACAAAGGCATTTTTATCTATAAAAAAATAATCAACTCCCTCCTGTTCCCCTGCTCGTGGGGTCCTCGTGGTATGGGAGACAGAAAATACGGCTTTCTTCATTGCAGCAATAATTTTCCTAAGTATCGTTGTCTTGCCGGTTCCGGACGGAGCAGAGATTATGAATAGGCTGCCGTGATACATGGTATGACTTAATCCTCTTCAACAGGGGTGCTCTGGGAGACAGAAGCTGGGGCAAAACGCTGCGTTATGGTTTCAGGCTGCACAGATGAAAGTACAACGTGGTTGCTGTCCATAATAATAATGGAACGGGTCCTCCTGCCTTCTGTTACATCCAGAAGACGATTGTTTCGTTTGGCTTCGTCCTTTAATTTTTTCATCGGTGAAGAGTGTGGATTCACCACGGCCAATATCCGGCTTGCTACGATAGAATTACCGAATCCAACATTGATCATTCTGCCATCCATATTCAAACTCCCTATTCCAGGTTCTGCACCTGTTCACGTATTTTTTCAAGATCGTTTTTCATGCCGACAGTCAAATGAGCCGTTTCAGCATTGCTTATTTTCGAGGCAATGGTATTAACTTCCCTTAAGAATTCCTGCACAAGGAAATCGAGTCTCCTGCCAACCGGTTCATCGAGATTTAAAAAACCTTGAAATTGTTCAACGTGGCTGCGGAG
This sequence comes from Desulfobulbaceae bacterium, assembly GCA_002868955.1. GTDB lineage: Bacteria > Desulfobacterota > Desulfobulbia > Desulfobulbales > BM004 > BM004. The sequence goes on along the minus strand of PKTW01000041.1, from coordinate 20,148 downwards.
CCTGACGATTTCTTCACTCACATCTGTCTTGTCGACAAGAATAGCTACTTCCTGGGCTATACGTACTGGGTCAATATCTACGCCGGACAGAAGATTGTCAAGCCGTTCCTGCAACCCGGTTTCCCTTTTCTCCATTATTTGAGGTAGAGATTGTGCAATCTCGTCTATCTTCTGCTGGAAACTGTATAATCGTTCCAGAAGATCCTTTTGGAGTGCCTCTCCTTCGCTCTGACGCATTTGATGGCATTCTTCAAGGGCTGCACCTATCGCAGCCCTGAGGGCCGGCCAGAGTTCCTCCAGGAGTTCTCCCCCTGCCTCCTCATCAGGGGAGGCGATAATGTCACGATATGATGCCAGCATGGTCAGGTCCGGCTCCCCCGGGATTGAAAGATCCTCGGCTATATCCTTCAAACAGGCCCAATATTCCCGCGCCAAGCGGAGGTCTGCCTTCAGTCTGGAAGTTTCAGCGCCTTCATCATTAAAAGTAACATAAACATCAACCCGGCCCCGAATATGAAAGGAGGAAATTTCCTTTTTAATCCTGTCTTCCCAGCTCATGAAACGCCTTGGCAATTTTATGCCTATATCAAGATAGCGATGATTGACGGCGCGCAGTTCAACAATCCATGAACCTCGTTTCCCGCTTGCTTCTCCACGGCCAAAACCGGTCATGCTTATAGCTTGTCCCATGGCAACTCCTTGCAAAATGTTGACGCTAGTGCGTAATTATTTTAAAACCGACTACTATTCAGTATATTTCCATTTCAGGGTAACACCCTCGTTCCATTACATTGAATTGTTTATTAATTGGACAAGCTTTTCTGCATAACGCTCTGCAGAAAAAACTAGAGATTCCAGGTCAAGGAAATCAAGAACATGCCTATCAAAAAGGACTTTGGCTTTAGGTGCAAAACCATCCTCCGGTTCCTCCTCCCAAAACAGAAGATATTGAGGTACCATCGGCAGAACCGGTACAAGCAGTGAAGATGTGGCACTGGAACTCAGATCCGGCGGTCCCTCATATCCATCAAGCAGCCCGGCCAAATCCTTTAAAATATGATGAGGTTTACCGGTTAAATGTTCTGCAATCTTTTGTTCACAGTAGGTAGCTAACGTCTTTACCTTGGAAATGGAATTGGGCAGACTTTCCATGCCAATCCAGGTATTGTCAGGTTTTCTGCCACCGCAGGAATGCACATAGTTATAAAGGAGTATCTGGTCTCTGGGATCAACAACCGCGTCATTATCAATGCGTATTTCTGTCTTCCCCAGAATAACATCCTGCCCCAGATACCGCAGATATAAAATATCAGGATTATCCCTATTCCATTTGGCGCCGAGGGGGGAAGCTATGGAACCAAAATCGAGGGGACTTACTTTTTTCTGCAGATGTTGGACCAAAGCCAGATCATGTTCCTGTGCCACCTGGCCTGCCAGATTTTCCAGATCCCTTAAGGGGCTTGAGATGCTTGCTTCAAGACCCTGAAGATCAATGTACGGGCATAGGGTAATATCCGCCCCAGTATTTGCCACAGCAGCAGCAAAAGCAAGGCAGGTGGGATGCCCGCATTCGCCACAGTTTGTTTTCGGCGTTCTCTGTATTATTTCGAGCGGTTTCATGAATTAAACGAAATATGTTTATGGCACCTGTAAACAAGAGTATCTGTATCTCTTGCCTTGGTCCTGAATTATATTATGCGACCGATTATTTATTTACATCCACCTTACTGGCTCTTTTTTAAAAAAACAAAAATTTATCCATCCGATACAATAATTTCCCCTGTCTTTTTAGGTTCCCCTAAATTTATTCAGTTACCCAAAAAAATATTGACAGATTAATTCCCGGGTCTTATTTTTGTAATTTACAAGAATCATATTTTTAAAAGCCTATCCTTAAAACAAAAATATATAAAAACAGCTTTTTACCTGACAGAAATTTTCCCTCACTTTATTCCCAATACCTGCAAACGAATACTCCGTGAAAAACTGCCCTGAATGCCATATGCAAAGTAGTGAAAAGTCAGCTCTACAGCAGCCTGGAATAGCCGTTGTCGGCAATATGAATGTGGGCAAATCCAGTTTATTTTCCTGGCTCAGCGACACTGATGCTGTCAGTATGAACTTTCCCGGGACGACGGTTTCTCTTTCTGCAGGGCAGATAAAATCTCTGAATGCAACAGTTTATGACACCCCGGGTATTTACTCAATTTTTTCAGCAAACGAAGATGAAGTTGTGTCCCGGGACATTTTGCTTCCTCAACAATCCTTTACCCCTGTTTCCTCTATTCTTTTGGTGGCGGATGCAAAAAACATGAAGCGTTCTCTGGCTATAGGCCTACAATATGCAGAATACGGTCTTCCCATGCTCATCGATGTAAACATGATTGATGAGGCTGCAGCTCGAGGAATTGAAATAGATTTTGATAAACTTTCCGGAATACTGGGCATTGATATTTGCACTTCCATTGCCCCGGAAGGTATTGGGGTCCGCAAAATTCTTGCAAGGCTAAAATCTCCTCGTATTGCTAAAAAACTCGTCAATTATCCTGACTGGGTCAATAATTTCATCGATATCATTGAAAAACTCTGCAGGGATTCAGACATATCTCCCCGTGTCATAGCCCTGCTGCTCCTTGCAGGCGACAGATCAATAGAAGGATACCTGGGGAAAAAATTCGGGTCTGAACTGCTTGAAGAACTTACGTCTTTGGCTGCAGACTATCGCAAGGAAGAAGCTGAAACGTTCCGAGCCCTTATAGCAAATTTGTATAATAAAAAAGCTGAACAGATCGTTAAAGAAATCCAGTATATCGAGCCGCCTTTAAAAAGCCAACACCTTGTCACCTTTGGAGACTGGTGCACCCAGTTGCATACGGGAATTCCCATTGCCATAGCTGTCCTGCTCCTGGTTTATCTTTTTGTCGGCACCTTTGGGGCCACCTTTCTGGTAGATACGATTAACGGGGTGATTTTTGAAGGTTTTCTGATTCCCTGGACCACCAAATTTCTTGAGCCTATACCAAGTCAATTTTTCCGTGACATGTTCGTAGACCCTGATTTCGGCATTCTGCCCACCGGAGTTTTTCTTGCCCTGGGGCTCGTTATGCCGGTGCTTTTTTGTTTTTACCTCGTTTTCGGCATTTTGGAAAGTTCCGGATACCTGCCCCGCTTATCGATCCTGCTTGATAAGGTCTTCCGCAAGATGGGATTAAACGGTAAAGGGGTAATTCCTCTTGTCATGGGTTTTTCCTGTGTCACCATGGCAATTCTCACTACACGCCTGCTAGATACTAAAAAAGAAAAGAACATTGCCACCTTTCTCCTGTTGCTGGGTATGCCCTGTGCACCTCTTATAGCGGTCATGTTCGTCATATTGGATAAAATGCCCTTTACTGCAACCCTGACTGTTTTTGGGATCATATTTGCTCAGACCTTTATTGCCGGCTTTGTGGCCAACAAGATAATCCCCGGCCAAGGTTCCCCGCTTATCTTTGAAATTCCGCCAATGCGTTTACCCAAGCCGATACAGGTCGTTAAATCGGCGGCCCAAAAAACCTATTTCTTTAGCAAAGAAGCAGTCCCTGTCTTTATTTTTGCTTCTCTTTTTGTCTTCTTGTTTGAAAGGATTGTTGGCCTGGAAATTGTTGAGGATTTATTCCGTCCCGTCATCCATAATCTCATGGGGTTGCCGGAAAAAAGCGTCCAGGTTTTTATCAAGACCATTATCAGACGCGAGTCAGGGGCTACAGAGTTAGAACACCTAAGGGGTATCTACACCAATCTTCAGCTTGTTGTGAATCTGTTGATCATGACTTTCCTGACCCCATGCATCAACGCCATACTTGTTCTTTTCAAAGAAAGGGGACAAAAAACTGCGGTCATAATAATTGCTACAGTAATAATTTATGCTATCCTCATGGGCAGTCTGGTCAATCATGTCTGCCTGGCCCTGGGAGTTACATTTACTTAATTATGGTATGAATCATAAACCTATTCACCCGAAAGAATTTCAGGCAGGAGATATAGCATGCTGAATGAAAAACAGGAGGAGATCCTCGAATCAATCTGGTCTGTTGGCGACAGGCAGAACAATTCCATCGAGGCTGTAAAAAAAAGATGCTCAGTAGACTTCACAGACGCCGACCTCGATGATCTGGAGCGCCAGGAATTGATCACCAGGGACCATGACGAGATAAGTCTGGCCAATAAGGGAAAATCCATTGCTGAGGTAATTATCAGGCGACACAGGCTCGCAGAGATCCTGGTTTCAAGTATCCTCAAACTCAAACAGGCAGACATGGAAGATATTGCCTGCAAAGTTGAACACAGCCTCCTTCCTGAGGTGGAGGAGTCAATCTGCACTCTCTTGGGACATCCTGAATTCTGTCCTGACGGAAAAAAAATCCCGAGAGGAAGATGCTGTTCCGGCAAACTTAAAGCCATTGACAGCAGCATTGTCAGCTTAAAAGAACTGGCTCCTGGCGAAAGGGGCAAAATCACTTACATAAAGCCAGACAGCCACTCAGGTTTCCATAAACTTATTTCATTCGGACTCCATCCTGGTGTGGTAGTTACCGTGCACCGGAAAAATCCGGCTTTCTGTATAAAATTCGAGAATACTGAACTAGCGCTTGATGAAAACGTTGCGGCAAATATCTATGTCTGGAAACTGACCAATGGTGATTTGTAACAAAACCGCGGACCACATTCCAGGCAAAAAAAATCCCCGGAAAGACTGCCGGGGATTTCTGCACTATGGGAATCAAAATTAATTACTGTCTTACTTGGTCTCCTTTGTGGCTTTTTGGCGAGCATCAAGTTCTTTTTGTACTATTGCGCTGATATCAAGAGATTCATCAACATAGAGTAGACCGGCGCGAGAATCAATAATCATGGCATAGCCGTTTTTCTCACCCACCTCTTTGATAACTTTCTGCAGCTCGTTCAAAACCGGACTCATAACCTGTTTTTCAAGCTGTTGTAATTCAAACTGGGCATCTTCAGACTTAAGCTGCATTTCTCTGACTCTTTTCTGATAGTCTCTTTCTTTCTCCTCTTTGACCTCCTGACTCCATACCGTACTCTTCTTTTCTATTTCAGTCAGAAGAGCATCGACTTCTCCCTGCTCATTCTGAAATTTTTCCTGAAATTCACCTACTTTACCTTCCAGGACCTTTTTGACTTCCTGGCCAGCCTCAGAGCCCAGTAGTACATCCTGAATATTGACAGTGACAATTTGTTTACTATTCTCCGCGGCATCAGCTTGAGTACTTACAAGGCCTGCAGTGCCAAGCAACAGCACCACGACAGAAAGGACTACTAGTATCTTTAAACGCATTTGTTTTATTCCTCCAAAATAAAGATTACCGGGCGCAAAAATTCTCTGGCAGAAAAATTTCTTACCCGTTTACAATTATTGTCAATAACACAAAAATACCATCTTGCTTCTCAGACAGACAAACCGGGATGGAAACGCTCTGAAATGAGTTTCCACCCCGGTTTGGCAAATATATTATAATGCAGTATTGTACGTTACGCCAGTCGAATTACTTAACCATAACAAAGTCGTCTCTCCGGTTCTGGGCCCAGGAATACTCATCGTGTCCATACAGCAGGGGCTTTTCCTCTCCATAACTTATAGTATGCATGCGGTCCTCGTGAATTCCAAGGTTCACCAGGTACTTCTTTGCACCAATGGCTCTTCGTTCTCCCAAGGCCATGTTATATTCATTGGTTCCTCTTTCATCACAGTTTCCCTCAATGCGAACCCTGAATAGTTTATTCTCTTTCAGAAAAGCGGCGTTCTTCTCAATCCTGCCCCGTTGGTTTTCTCTTATAGTTGATTTGTCGAAATCAAAATAAATTGGCAGGAGCGGCGCAGAAGTTCTACCTTCAAGGACCTTAGGCTCTTTTTCCATTACAGCTTGGGCTTCCAGAGATTCCTCTTTGGTCGCCATGCTCTCTTCATATATTTTTTCATACCCAGCTTCGCCGGGTCCTGGCGCTGTCTCTTCAACAGCTGCACCCATTTCTTCTTCGGCAGTTACTTTCTTTTTGGCGCAGCCGCTTACACTGAATGCGAGTCCCACAGAAATTACCACAATCAGCATCAACCACAATGTTTTTCTCATCTTACTCCTCCCTAAGGTATATTAGTTGCAATGTAACAAGCCAAAAATGATTTCTCCCAAAAATTTTTGTATATAGCCTATTTTTTTAAATTATACTACAATATCCTTTATACATGCACAGCTATTGTCGCATTACCATTTTGGCAATTTACCATTACCATCAAAAAAAAATCGGAAAAGATCAGCATCTTTACGCAGGTGACTATAAAATTATTTTAGTGAAATTTCAAACCACATTATAGAAAAACTTCTCTGAATTCAATATTTTTCCAGTTTTGGGAATTGCTTGGAAATATTTCTGCATTCCAATTAATACTTTCATTATCACCCAGAGTAATTTTATATATACAGCCATCCTGTCAAATCAATGTTTTAAAAAACTTATTTTATTATTTGCCATGCAAAATATATATCCCGAAACCCTCACTGACCAGGAAACCCTCCTGCATTCCATGCTTGCCCAAGGTCCTTTTGGCACCATTTTTGGTGTTTCCCAGAAGGTCTTTGACCAGGTCTGGTCCAACCTCACAGATGAAGACGGGAATTCAGCTTTATATATCTCAATGGAAATCGGGGCGGAACTGGATGTATTTAATCCGGTCAAAACATTTCTGCACCAGAATGAAATAGTAGACAGCAATAACCCGCTGTTAAGTTCATTTGTGAAAAAATTCCTTAATGGACCATTTAAATTGCCAAACTATGGGGGCGGTCTTGGGGTTTTAGCCGGAGACACCCTGAAAAGTTTTGCTGCATGCAAGATTCCGGTTGCAGCAATATCCCTGCTTTACAAAAAAGGATATTTTGCTCAACTCGTTGATTCAAGGATAGGTCAAATCAGCTGGTCAATGGACTGGTCTCCTGAAGACACGCCAAGTCTCTATCTCTTAAAAAATCCGACTTACCCTGACAAACCGCTCTATATCGAAATTCCTTTTTTTGATGAGTATGATAAAACGGTTATGGCCTATGCCCAGATATGGATGAAGCTAGAAATCAATGAAAACATGGATTTTTTTGTCCCGGAATTCCTGCTCGATTTCAGTTTGCCAGAGTCTCCACATTGGATTCGCAATGCTTCCAATCACCTTTATGACAGCAGTTCGGAAAAAATGAAAGCTATTCAGCGTCGCATGCTTGGTGCAGGAGTCATGCCGCTTATGGATATCCTCGGGCTTACCGCAAAGCGGATACATCTCAATGAACAGCACGGGGTTGTTGCAGTACTTCATTTTATTGCTGAATATCTTGTGGACAAACTTGGCCCCACCTATCAGACAACTCTAAAAGATTCAGATATACTGGAAGCTGCAAAAGAAGTTGCCAATAAAGTCATTTATACTATACACACTCCTGTAAAAGCAGGGCATGACCGTTTTAACAAATCTCTCTATGCAGGCCTGAGCCACACGGTTTGCCGGAGGATACTTGGCCTTCTGGCAAGAGACAAGGATAACCCTTCGCTCTATAATTTTACTGAATTTGCCATGCAGGTGAATCGAGCTGTTAACAGTGTCAGCAGATTGCATCGCGATGTCACAAAAAAACAATTTCCCCAGTTTGCGGACAAGATAACCGCCATTACAAACGGGGTCCATCATCTCACCTGGATAAGTGATGCCAAGGCCGAGGTTTTTGACAGTTTTCCCGAATTAAGCAACTGGCGCCAAAACCCTGGAATGTTCATTAAAGCAGAATCCCTTCTGAAAAACAAAAAATTCCGTACCTCCCTTGAACAGGCCTGGAAGCAAGATACTGAAACACTGATTAACTATGTTAATGACATGCTTGTTCTGCACCGGCACCAGATAGACGAGACCTGGATTGATCCGCCTAATTTCCTTTCCCATCTGCATGAAGAAGATATCCCGCTCATACCGACGGTATTTACTATTGGCTTTGCCCGTCGATTTTCAACATATAAACGTGCCGACCTTATTTTTGACGACATTAAGAAACTGACTAATATAATCACTAGCCTCGACTATCCTGTAAACTTTCTCTTTGCCGGCAAGGCACACCCCGCTGATGAACCTGGCAAATCTCTAATCAAAATTATTCTTGACCTCCAGGAAGAGTTGTATGAACGCAGCAATGGGTTGGCCAAACTTGTATTCATTCCCAATTATGATATGTCCATTGCCAAGATGATGGTTTCAGGCGTACATGCCTGGTTAAACTGCCCCAAACGCCCCCTGGAGGCAAGTGGAACAAGCGGCATGAAAGCAGCTATGAACGGCATTCCGAACATCAGCATCCTCGACGGCTGGTGGATGGAAGGGTTTCATGATGGGAAAACCGGGTGGAAATTCGGCCTTGACACCCCTATTGATGCTGAACCGCTGAGTGAAGAACCAGCAGCACTCCTGTATGAAGAGGATTCAGCCTCTTTTTATGAACTTTTCCCTCAGGTCCTTAAAGAATTCTATGACCCGAAATACAGAGCAAAATATATCGATAGATGCATCAACAACATTTTTCTCAATATCCCGATATTTAACACCCATAGAATGATTGCGGAGTATTGCCGTAATTATGAACTGAATCTTGCACCACAGTTAATCAAAAAAATCAACAACTTCCAAAAACTCTATACAAGCGAGATTTAAGACTTGTTGCAGTAATATTCAGCCAACATGTCCACTCTGGATACCTGAAAATTTCAAGAATCGTTCACGAGTCAAAAGAGCAGACATCGCAAGTCGGTTACTTAAACATACTGTATGTATTTTTTTAATAAAACCTAACTTGAAACCGGTCAATTTAGGTGAAAATAACAATGTCGTCCATGAGACACCTATATTCTTAGGGACATCCAGGAATGCACAATACTGATTATACCGGAAGGTGTCTTTTAGATGAATAATCGACTGATGTATTATTTAGGCCTGTGTTTTTTTGCCGTTTTATTGCTCTTTCCCCGAACTGATGTCCAAGCAGAGGAAAATAAGGGAAGCGCCACCTTCATCTACGGAGATCGCGAAGTAACCGTGGCAGGGCTGAAGCGGGCCTGGGGTTTTACACCTCTGATTAAATATGACGGCAAGACCATTCTCTTTAATACCGGCGGCAAGGAAGAAATCCTCAAACATAATTTTCAGGTGTTGGGTATTGAACCGAAAGACCTTGATGCAGTCGTTATTTCCCATGAACACTGGGAAATGTATGAGGCGATCGGTTTCATTGTGGAAGAAAACAACAAGATCCCTATTTATACGACCGATGTCGTCATCCAATTGTTGAGGGAGAAGAACCCTGCTTGGGAGGCGAACCTCCGTAGTGTTTCCAGATTCGTGCAATTTACTCCCAGTATCTATTTCCAGAATCTACGAAGCGGACGCAGACGTGGTGGGCCCCATGGTATTGATGAAGTGCATATTATATTAAAGACCGATCGGGGCCTGGTAATTTTTCAAGGCTGCGGACATCCACAGATTTTACATATCGTGAAAAAGAGTAAGTCCTATACCGGAGTTGACAAAGTGCACTTGGTGGCAGGCGGAACTCGGTTGCTGCGTCCAGGGACCCACGTTTATATTGAGGATTCAGGTGAAAATGTATCCCCGCCCCAGAAGAACTATTACTCCGATGAATACTACGATCAATTGATGATTGACTTGAAAAAGGAAGGAGTGGAATACGTAATGCCCACTCACTGTACTCAAGAACCGGCAGAGAGTTTTTTTAGAAAATCCTTTGGTGATAAATATATTCGGCAAACTCTGGGTATGACTTTGACTTTCCCGATTGATTAATTCAGATAACCAAAACGAGTTAAGATTGCCAGTGGATATGTTGACTTTCTATAAATACAAAAACCACCATATACAATCTAGTACTTTCCTGCCATCCAATAGGTGTTGATCTGATAGTATATTCCTTATAGTTTACATTAAAATAATACTGAAGAAGTCATTCTTGCAAAGGAGCTTGCGCATCTGCTTATTTAAAAAAACTCCCTATGCCAAAGATTCCATTCTGCCAGAAGCACCTTCCTACCCTTTCCCCAGAACTTCTTACTGTAGTCACCTGCTTTGCTGCAGGAATTTGTTGGGCTGAAATCCTGCACGTGCATTCAGAATTCCTCCTTTATAGCATACTGTTGCTGCTTGGTTTGCTCTTCATTATCTACAAGCGCAAGCCCAAAAAGTATAAAGTTGTTAGCTGTTTCCTCCTTGGGATGCTTTTTTTACTCCTGGGTCTCCATCATGCCGAAAAGCATCTAAATCCTCCTGCTGATCCCACTCACATCTATAATCTTGTTGGTCAGCAGCAGTCAGCAAGTCTTGACGGTATCTTGCAAGAATATCCATCTGTTATAAGCACTTCGTCTGGTCCAGAAACCAGACTTCTCATGCAGGTGAAAGCAATATATCAACCTTCAGGCCAGAACCCGCAAATACCTGAAAGAACCAGGGCTTCCGGCCAAGTGCTTTTAACCCTTAAAGGTTTGTTGCCACCAGACCTGAAACCCGGCGACCGTTTTCTTGTAAAAACTCTTGTTTCCCGCGTAAGTACCTATTCGACTCCCGGTTCCTTTAACTACAAAAAATATCTTGCATACCAATCAATACTCATCAAGGGCTGGATCCAATCACCCAATAACATAATGAAACTTCACACAGTCGAATCATCAGATCTGACAGCCGTCATAACTGGCCTGAAGTATCTCCCTGAACGTATCCGTTATCATATCTCAGGTTTTCTTGATACAACATTGCCCCAGCCTGCAAGGGGACTGTATAAAGCTATTCTGATCGGCGACAGAAATGATGTGCCAGCATCGGTTCTTGAGAATTTCACCGGGGCCGGCTGTATTCACATTCTGGCAATCTCCGGAATGCACATGGGGCTCTTGGCTCTTGTGATTATAGCAAGCATTACCTGGATGTTGAAACGTTCAACCTGGCTCCTGCTGCATGCACCTGTTCTTAAAATTGCTGTCTCCATTGCCCTGCTGCCATTGGTGATTTATGCTCTTATCGCCGGTTTCAACATCCCGGTCCAACGTGCCCTTCTCATGACCATTGTTTTCATCCTGGCTATTCTTTTTGACAGGCCGGGAAACCTTATAAACCATATCCTTCTGGCCGCCCTTCTCATACTCGTATGGCAGCCGGGAGCAATTTTCACCGCCTCATTTCAGCTTTCATTCAGCGCAGTAATAGCCATCGCCCTGATTTATCCACTACTTCACCGCTTTCTTTTACCGGGAACTCACACAACTGCATCTCTTCCCGCAAGGCCAGGCCCAAACGCCACAAGTACGCAATCTTCAATAATTAATAAGATTTCCGGGACTTTTCTCAAGTGGCTCCTGGCAGGAGTCGCACTTACAGGGGCAGCCATGCTTGGCACCTTTCCCCTGCTATTATTCCACTTCAACAGGTTTTCCCTGGTTGCACCATTTACCAATTTACTTGTAGAACCTCTCATTTGCTTCTGGTCGCTTCTTATTGGCCTTATTGCCAGTTTATGTATCCCGCTTTTCCCGGCCCTGGCTAAAGTCCTCTTTGCCACAGGCAGTGTTGGGCTTATAGTAGCAGAGAGGGTATGCGCTTTCTTTTCATTATCGCCGTATGCATCACTGTGGCTTCCAACGCCTGCGCCTGGGGAAATCATCCTCATTTATCTCTTTCTCCTCAGCGCTGTACTTGCATTAAACATGACGGGCAAGCAAAGACGATATTCTCTCTTCATGGCACTATTTTTTTTATGCTCTCTGGTGGCAGTACCTGCCGTTACCTCTATTGCAAAACAGTCTTCCGATTCTGCATCTGTAACCTTTCTTGATGTGGGTCATGGCTGCTCGGTTCTTTTGCAGTTGCCGGGTGATAAAAATATTTTAATTGATGGTGGGGGCGCTGAAAGTGATCGATTCAATATCGGTGAGCGGATTATCGGACCGTTTCTCTGGCATCAGAAGCTCAGCCATCTCGATGCAGTAGTAGTCACGCATCCGCATGCTGATCACTACAATGGCCTGCCATTTATTCTGACTCGCTTCCACCCTAAAGAATTATGGATTAACGGTATTTCCGGACCTGATAAAGAATATGGGGAATTGCTTGACCTAGCAGGTCAACTGGGCATTGCGACACGAATTACTGAGGTCGGTAACACCTTGTTTCAGGCAGGCTCCACCAGCCTTTTCTGTATATACAGTGGCCAGGAATCAGTTTATCCAACTGATAAATTCAACCATGGCAGATTCATCAATTCAAACGACCAAAGTCTTGTACTCCGGCTTGAAATAAACGGCAAATCATTCCTGTTTACGGCAGATATAAGCGCTGGATTGGCAGAACGCCTTAGCAAAAAAAAGAAATTAAAAGCCGATGTACTGATGGCACCACACCATGGCAGCCCATCCTCAATGAGCCGGAATTTCATCAAAAGCGTTGCTCCTGAATATATTGCTATTTCCGCCGGCCGCAACAATCGATTTAATTTTCCTGCCCAATCGTTATATGACCTGCAGAAAAAAGGTATAGAAGTCCTGTCCACCGGCAGAGATGGTACCATCACTTTTAATTTAGTAAATGGAGAAATTACGGTTAGCAGGTATCAGGTGAACTGACTGATACCGAGGAAAGACTGCTCCTTGACCTGCCTTATACCTCTGTGAAATCGATCGGCGGTTTTTTCAGATACCCGACAAACTTCTGTTTTTCAGAGGCATACATATAGGCGTCTTCTGAACTTATCCAGGTTTTCTTCAGAAGATCCATGATGGCATCATCCAGCGTCTGCATGCCGTATTTCTTTCCTGTCTGCATGGCTGAAGGGATCTGGTAAGTTTTGCCTTCCCTGATAAGATTTCGCACAGCGGCAGTGCATATGAGTATCTCAACTGCAGCGACCCGGCCCTTGATATCCTGCCGTTTAAAAAGTGTTTGTGAGATCACCGCCCGCAGAGCATCAGCCAGGGTGGAACGAACCTGTTCCTGCTGGGAGTATGGAAAAATTTCGATCATACGATCCACGGTTTTTGAGGCATTTAAGGTGTGGAGTGTTGCAAAAACAAGATGTCCGGTCATGGCCGCTTCCATGGCTAGGGCCACGGTTTCAAGGTCACGCATTTCGCCCACCAGAATGATATCCGGATCCTCGCGCAAAGCACCGCGCAGGGCTGCGGAAAAGCTCCTTGTGTGGGTGCCCACTTCCCGATGATTGATAATGGCTTTCTGCGGCACATGCACAAATTCTATTGGATCTTCAATGGTAAGTATATGGTGTTTGCGAGTCCTGTTGGCTTCATCAATAATAGCTGCCAGGGTGGTAGATTTACCGCTGCCTGTGGGACCTGTCACAACAACCATGCCTTTCGGCAACTGTGACAATTTGCCAATTACGGACGGTAGCAGAAGTTGATCGCAGGTTAAAATTTTACTGGGAATTTCTCTAAATACAGCCCCAATCCCATTTTTCTGTTCAAAAAAGTTGCACCTATATCTGGCAAGATTAGGTATTTCATACCCAAAGTCCATGTCTCCGGTTTCTTCAAAGACCTTTATTTTTTCTTCAGGGCAAATCTCATAGAGCATGGCCTTCAAGCCTTCATTAGCCATGACCTTATACTTCACAGCCTCCATATCACCCCGGATTCTCAGGATGGGCGGCATGCCAGACATCAGGTGTAGGTCCGAGGCTCCCTGTTCGTTCATCAGTTTGAAAAAGGCATCAATCTGTGCCATTTATAGTCTCCATGGTCTAAGGTTTTGAAAAATTTAAACGCTCCTCAAAATAATCAGCGGATCAATATACAAAAAAATCTAAAATCCAGCAATAATCCTTATTGTTATACTACAATTGTTTTTTTGATATATGATATGATCTCCTGCGGATCGTCCATAAGATTGATTATTTTCATGTCATCGTTATCAACATTGCCGCTTGCAAGGATTTTCTAGTGTATCCAGTCCATGAGTCCGGACCAGAAATCTGTTCCTACAAGAATAATGGGAAATGGCTTGATCCTTCTGGTCTGGATAAGTGTGATAGCTTCAAATGCCTCGTCAAGTGTGCCGAAGCCTCCCGGCATACAGATAAAAGCCATGGCATACTTGATGAACATAACCTTACGGACAAAGAAATATTTAAAACTCAGGGGCAGGTTTGTAAAAATATTGGGCTCCTGCTCAAAGGGCAAATTAATATTGAGGCCGACGGAATATCCCCCTGAGTCGGTAGCTCCCTTATTGGCAGCTTCCATTATTCCGGGCCCTCCTCCAGTGATTATGGCATATCCATGCCGCGAAAGTTCACCTGCTATGGCTACTGTCAACTTATAATATGTCTCATCCGGCGTTGTACGGGCAGAACCGAAGAACGATACTGCCGGCCCTTTGATGCCTGACAGGGTATCAAACCCATCCACAAACTCGGACATGATCCTGAACAGCCGCCATGAATCGCCGGCATTAAAATAATCTAGCCAATACTGTTGCTGCGGATCGGTGGTACGCCGGGCCGTTTCCTCGTATCCACCATTATTTATGCGCCTGTGGATCAATTCTCACCTCTTTTTTAAATGTAACTTTATTCCCTTAAAAGCCGCTCTGGCAGCCTTGTGCTCCGGTGTAATTTTCAAAACGGCCTTAAACATTGCTGCAGCCTTTGCATGTAACCCCTTTTTTTCATATACTTTACCGGCCAGATACAATGATGCCTCATTCTTTTGTTCACGCTGCAAGCTTTGTTTCACTGCCACCAGGGCTGCTTCATACTCTGCCATCCTATACTTTACCACGGCAAGACGATACCAGTGTTTCCAATGCCTGTCATCAATATTTACCGCCTGCTGGCAGAGTGAAAGCGCAATATCATAACCCTGGTTTTCAAGGGCATATAATTCACCAAGCAAGCTCAGCGTATGAGCATCATGAGGATTATACCTGATAGCACGCTGCAAGACCGTCACCGCCTCTTTATTTCTGCCGCTCCCTGCATAGGCTTCACCAAGGTAGCGCAACAAGACATACCGGCCTGGTATAATGGGGCTCGTTTTCTCCAGCACCTTTTCTTTTTCCAGAAGCACAATTGCATTTTTATATTTACCGGTGCGGCAATAAAGTTTGCCCAGTTGCAAGAGAAGATCGTTTGTTTGATTATTTTGAGGTTTACGCCTGTGCACTTCTAAAGCCTGCTCAAAATATGCAATTGCCTTCTCGTCTTCAGCAATGGTCAAACTTATTACACCGAGGTTATACAATGCCATGTAATGCTTAGGATCAGCGTGCAATACGGCCTCAAAAAACGGTTTGGCCTTTCTGGGCTTCTCCATCTGGGCATACGCTTCTCCAAGACTATTAAGCAGATTGGTATTTTCAGGATCCAACTCCAGGCCTTTTTTATATTCCTTGACAGCTCGGACCAGATCCCCTTCCCCGTAGTATATATCTCCGCTGACATTCTGACTTATACCATCAAAAATTGTTATTGTATCAGGTCCCAAAAAACCAGCATGCAAAAGAGCCTTCCGCCCATTTTGCGGAATATCTGACTTCTTGAAATCAATGCAGGGAAAATATGCTATACCTATTGAATAGGTCGTGCCGAGATCTCCAGGCAGTTTTTTCTTCAGTTTACGGGCCCAGGAGAGTGCTTGCTTTACATCTGCATTTTTCAGAAACACAAAGGTTTCATTTTCATTTATGGCTACTGCCTCTGCCCTGGGTTCAATTAATGACAGCAAACGTTTTGGAAAAACATGGTCCTGAAGTTCCCTATCCTGACTGATAAGCAATAAAGCAAAGGTATCAGCATCTGCCCATAATTTCCTGAGTTTTGCCAGTACTGCAGATTTTGTTTTCTTCAGGGGATGCGTTTCAGGTTTACTGATGGAGCTGTAGGTGCAAAGAGCATAAGGTCCCCTCCGGCTGGCCTTGCGCAGAGCTTGCCAAGCCTGCTCAATCAGAGCTTTACAAAAAGGTTTGTTTGCAGCCGCATTTTCCGTAATCTTTCCAATATTTTCTATTGTATTAATGCCTATATGAATGCGTTGAAAACCATCACGTCTGAACCAGCTAAATATGTTTTTTCCGAGTTTTTTGGCCTGATCCTCATCCACATTTTCTTCTATGAACCCGAAAATACCGTTACCGAAATGATGCAGTACATCCTGTCCCAAAAACGATTCAAGGTAATAGCCGGTATTGATAATATAATTCAAGGCTTTCTCAGCATTATTCGTGCGTGGATGTATCTCAAGTAATAAAAGGGATACATGGTGCCGGACTGCTCGCTTTTTAACATGTCGGGTGTTTTCCTGTGCCCTGATGAGTAAACTGTCAAGTGCATCTTGCAGATGGTGCCCATTAAACATCCCGGTAACAGGATCAAAAGCCCGCTCTTTCTGCAACAAAAACTCCCGGGAAATAATGTGACTGCGATCGTTTAACCATTCTTCGGAAAGGATATCGCTAAACTGTGCATCAACTCCTTCTACTGCTGCTATTCCGACAATTGTCCCAGCGGACCAGACTGGCAAGAACAAAATAAGTTTTTCAGAGGCCGCAACAGACCGCTGCCGCCTAATTGCCTGTTTAATATATTGAAGCCAGTATTTGGGTTTATTTAAGTTGTGAAGACTTGCAACAAGGTCAATTGCCACATCCAGAAATGTAACAGGACCATGGGCAAACGGGACTAGCTGAAGGATGGTTTGGGTAAACTGATTTTGAAAACGATTGAAGTCTCCTGCACAAAGATCCTGCACCTGCCATTCGAAGGGATAATGGCCCATTATAACTTCACTCCAAATACCAGGCCCAGTATATTTGCAATTATTGGAACTTCATCATCTGCAACAGTCCGCATGTCAAGAATATATCTGTCTTCTTCTATCCTTCCGATAACTGGCAATGGATTCATGCGTAAATTCTTTTCCAGTTCATTGACTGTTCTATCAAGTGGTTCAAGCACTACCGCCCTGCTTTCAAGATCCTCTTCAGGCAAAGCACCTCCACCCACCCGGGAGCCTGTTACTTTAACTGCGATGCCGCATTTTTCAGCCAAACTCTTTTTTACCCTCCGAACCAAGCGCTTGGCACGACGGTTCATTATGTCTGGCGATGCTGTCAGCATCTTAAGCGTGGGGATCCGTGAAACCACAGTCTCATGGTCATAATACATACGCAGAACAGTCTCCAGGGCTGCCAGGGTAAACTTGTCAATGCGCAGGGCACGGTTGAGCTGATTTCGCTTGATGCAGCCAATAATGTCACGTTTCCCCACGATGAGTCCGGCCTGTGGTCCTCCTAGGAGTTTATCACCGCTGAAGGTGACCACATCAACGCCCGCCTTAACTGTTTCCTGCACTGTAGGTTCCTTTCGGAGCCCATACCGGGACATGTCTATTAAACAACCACTGCCCAGATCTTCCATGACCAGGAGTTTATACCTGCCTGCCAAATCAACCAGTTCTTCAACCGACACCTCTTTTGTGAAACCGATCATTTTGAAGTTGCTGGCATGCACCTTAAGCAGCATGGAGGTTTCTTCTGATATCGCACCTTCAAAATCTTTCAGATGCGTCCGGTTTGTAGCTCCAACTTCTACCAGCTTAGCACCACTTTTTGCCATCACATCCGGAACCCGGAAGGACCCGCCTATTTCAACAAGCTGGCCCCGTGAAACGATAACTTCCCTGCCCTTGGCAAGTGTATCAAGGACAAGAAGCACTGCGGCGGCATTATTATTGACAACCAGGGCTGACTCGGCGCCTGTCAGGTCACACAAAAGCTGTTCAACAAGACTGTACCGGCTGCCTCTCTTGCCGGTGTCCAGGTCGAATTCCAGGTTGGAATAACGGGTCCCGGCCTCAACAAGTGCTTCGCGCGCGCTATCAGGCAGAAGGGAACGTCCCAGGTTGGTATGAATGACAACCCCGGTGGCATTAATTACCCTTTTAAAATTAGGCCCCAATTTTAACTGCATTCTTTTGTGAATTTGCTCAAGCAGTTTTTTCTTTGACAGATCATTTTTGCCGATCTTTTTGCCTGCCAGAATATTTTGCCGCAGGGTTTCTAATTCTTCCCGCACCGTTTGTTTTATCAATAGCAGCGGCGCATCAGTATTATCAGACAACCACTGCAATACTTCATCCACCTGTGGAATTGCGCGCAAAAGATTCTGTTTGGCAGGTGCTGACGCCCTGCTCTTTTTATTTTTGCCTGCTTCCATGCAAGGCCCCCGTATATTTAGTTTAATTTACCTGAAGAATTGTCTTTAACGCTTTTTACAAGAAAAATAATGTTGTCCGTTATTAAAGGATTCAAGGGTTTGCGGCTTAGAGGTAACAAAGAAAATTTCCTTTTAAGGTACCGTAAATAATCCGTAATATTTATATATGACAAGAATTTTTGCATGCTGATATTTAATACTGATTTCTGCATTCAACATTAAAGACTTCTTCCATCCCCTCTTGACAGCCTGAACTCTGCCTTCTAACAAGCGCTTCGGGATTGGCCATACAGTTTTTTATGCAAAGTGTCAAGGTGCGCTCTTTGCAAAAACACCGGCAATCGGTTCTCCACAGTTACCGCATTTACCATCTTCCAGGTTCTGAGTTATGATGGTAAAACCCATTCTGCCAACTATTGTTTCGTGACACCCTGGGCAGATGGTGTTCTCGCCCTCTTCACCGGGGATGTTCCCCACAAAGACAAATTTCAGTCCTTCTGCCAATCCTATTTGCCTGGCACGCTGCAGGGTAGATACAGGGGTTGCGCTGCGATCGGTCATTTTAAAGGTTGGGTGAAAGCGTGAAACATGCCACGGCATTTCCGGATCAACATCCTTGATAAAACGGGCAATTTCCTGTAATTCACTGTCCGAGTCATTCCAGCCCGGTATAACGAGGGTTGTAATTTCCACCCAGACACCGAGTTCCTTCATGAGCCTTATGGTATCCAGCACCGGTGCAAGTTTCGCCCCGCAGACCTCCCGGTAAAACTTATCGGTAAAGGCCTTGAGATCAATATTGTTCCCGTCAAGAAAAGGTGCTATTTTTTTTGTTGCTTCGGGGCTGGTGTAGCCGTTGCTCACAAAAACATTCTTTATGCCTCTTTCATGGGCGAGCTGGGCGCATTCATAGGCAAATTCAAAAAATATCGTTGGTTCTATATAGGTATAACTGATACTCTGGCAGCCATATTCCTGGGCAGCAGACACAACCTCTTCGGGGGTTACGCTGTTGCCGATGATTGAACCCTCGTGCAACCGGGGATATTGCGAGATATCATAATTCTGACAATGGGAGCAGCGGAAGTTGCAGCCAACCGTTGCAATGGAGTAGGAAAGTGTACCAGGCAACAAATGGAAAAGCGGTTTTTTTTCTATGGGGTCGACATTCTGGCTGATCAGTCTGCCATACACCAGACTGAAAAGAACCCCGTTCCGATTCTCCCGTACCTGGCATATACCCCTCTTCCCTTCCTTTATATGACAGTTGTGAGCACAGAGGAAGCATGCGACTTTCTTTTTCTCTTCATCAATGACCCGTTGAAAATCAGCTCTCTTCATGACACCACCTCTTCGCTAATTATATGGTTTATGGAACGAAATTTGATATTATCTTAGATTAGCACCCTTTCAGGGTATAAACTCCGACTCCGAAAAGTCTCTCAAACACCAACGGGCCCAATAACATCCGCTTTCACGTATAGAGTACCTGTCGCCGGAGTTCCTTTTTGCGAGGCCGACAACCTTTCTTTGTCTCAACCTAATAATATTCCATCGAAATTCATAAAATATCAACCCAAATCCATTTTTATTGCTGTTTTTTATACCATGATAATCTTTCCAGGAGCATCGTTTATAAGCCTGCCAGCAACATGGTTTTCTTCTCTATAATTGGCTTTCATATTTTTTTTGAAAATCATCCAACTTCCTGTTGACAATATTGAGATAAGGTTATAGGTTGTCGCGTTTCCGGGTGCGCTGCATATTCTGCACCTGTGAGTCCAAAATAGGATTGACAATTTTGCTTATTGTGGTAATGTTTAAGTTTCCT
>PKTW01000156.1 GCA_002868955.1 Desulfobulbaceae bacterium | reverse complement strand
GGCTGCCGGTCCGCCCCCGCAGCCGATGAATGAATTTGCCCTAATTTTCTCGTCCGGTTGGGGATGGCGGTCAACGGAATAGACAAGATCATAAGTGCCTGCGCCCACGCAGAGCACGTCAATCGGGTGCACTTGATCCATAATTATTACTGTTTGCCAGGAAGGGAATTCAAAACCTTATATAGAGTTGTTCAGTCCGAGCCTTTATTCTCCACCTTGGCTACCAGGAAATAGACAATACCCAGGATGAACAAAGCACCCACCAGCAGCATGAAACTGGTCGGCTCCTTGTGTTCGAAGCTGGCCACAAAAATTTTGCGGATAAAGGCGACCAGGGCCAGCTCGACAAAAATCCGGACATGGAATTGCCCACCCCGCAGGTTGTTTATTTCCGTATGCAGAAGTTCAATCATCATCCAGAGAACAAGCAAAGAACCAAGGGCTCTGATAAGCCCGTATTCCAACTCTGCAGTCGCGGCCTTGTAAATGTCATGTCACAATAGTGCAACAACTCCTATGGCCAGAACAAGAAGCCCAAGCAAGAGGAAAAGATTCAATCCATGCAGCAGACGTTCAGCCAGATGTATAAGGTATGTTTCTGCTTTTTGCGACACAAAAACCTTATGAATCTTCTCCTCCTGGTAGGAACTGGTTATGATGGACAGGTTAATATCCAGCGCCCTGTGCAACGTCATAAGGATCTCCTCTTTGAGCCCCCTGTCCTTTATCTGGGCTGCAATGTTGCTGCGGCATAGCTCACGGATAAAATTCATGGCGGCATTGACAAAGTAGCTCTCTAATCCGATTTTTACATGAACCTTACCAATCTTCTGCAAACGCAGCAGATAACGGTTGTCGTACTTTGAAGTGAACAGAGCGTTAAACCAGGAGTTGAAGGTTTCCTTGCGCCGCGCTATTGCCTCCTCTGTTTTAAAATACTCAGCTGTATTGGGGTGGAGCTTAAGGTATTCATAAAAATCTTCCGCGAACTGGTCTGACATTGGCAGCAGTATTTCGCCAAGCAGTTTCAGGTTTTCCTGGTCCTGGTCTGTAAATTCGAATTGACTCCGGATATCGTCTATTGACTCCATGGATCCTCCATACAATTCATCTTGCAGTGGCGTATTATGTCATATTGATTTATTACAATTATGCAAGATGTTCAGGTATGATATCCCAGGACCTGTTATTTTGCATATATTTTATTAACAGGGTGTGATACTTGCTTTCCTGCCTCTTTTTACGTAAGGTATGCGCCGGTATGAAAAAGTATAAAGACCTGAAAAAAACCGTGGCTGTGGCCACCCTTGGCTGCAAGGTCAACCAGTGCGAATCAGCCTCTTTTCAGTCCTGTTTTGAGGAGCAGGGATATACTGTCAATCCCTTTGGTGCAGCTGCTGATATTTACGTCATTAATACCTGTGCTGTCACGGCAAAAGCTGCGGCCCAGTCCAGACAGCTTATCCGCAGGGCGCAGCGCACAAACCCCCAGGCAAAAGTTGTGGTAACAGGGTGCTATGCCCAGATTGCCCCACAGAAGATCCGTGAAATTGAGGCTGATCCCATATTAATTGTCGGCAATGCCAACAAGCACCAGATATTTGAAGCTGCTGTGTCAGATGATGTACCTTTTCAAGCTTTCCAGCAAAACCAGGCTGGTGCATATTTCAACGATATAACAGTGCAGAATGAGATCAGCCTGCTGCCTGTCAAGCGCTTTTCAGGCCGCACCAGGGCTTTTTTAAAAGTTCAGGACGGGTGCAACAATTTCTGCTCTTACTGTATTGTGCCCTATGCCAGGGGTAGCAGCAGAAGCCTTGTCCAGGAAAAGGTAGTGAGCCAGGCTCACCTCTACGCAAAAGAAGGCCACAGGGAAATAGTTCTCACCGGCATCCATGTGGGACATTACGGCCTGGACCTCAAGCCTGCCGTCACCCTGCTTGACCTGCTGAAAAAACTTACTGCGGCAACTCCGGACATCCGGTATCGTCTCAGTTCCCTGGAGCCGACTGAAATCAGCCGCGAGCTTCTTGAATTTATGGCGTCCGTGGACAATTTTATGCCCCACCTGCATATCCCGCTGCAGAGCGGCTCAGATACAATCCTGAAAAAAATGCGCCGGAGATATACCCCAGAAGAGTTCATTGAAAAAGTGTGCCGCTGTAAAGAATTGCTGCCGGCGGCAGCAATCGGGGTCGATGTGCTCGTCGGTTTTCCGGGTGAAACAGAAAAAGATTTTCTGCAAACATATGAAACTGTTACAAAGTTACCCGTTACCTACCTTCATGTCTTTCCATATTCAAAAAGGCCTGGGACCCCTGCTGCAAAAATGACACCCCAGGTTGCAAGAGAAATCAAGAATGAGAGAGTTGCGGTTCTGCGCAAATTAGATCATAAAAAGAGAAACGATTTTTACGCCAGCAGGATTGGCGAGGTGCATGCTGTCCTGGTCGAGACTGAAAGAGCGGTTGACGGTTTGGCCAAAGGCTTTACCGATAATTATATCCCGGTTCATTTCAAGGCCAGGCCAAATGATGCCAACCGGGTAGTTCCTGTAAAACTTGAAAGCTTGCAGGAGCGGTTTGTTATCGGCACTCCTTTATAATTTTAAGAAATGCTTTCGAATTCTTAGATAAATGTTCCAACTCCTTGCAGCAAAATGATCGGAGAAATAATAGCCATTGGCAGTGAACTGACCTCCGGCAGGGTGCTTAATACCACCAGCCGTTTTGCAGCCGGCCTGCTTTTTGGCGCCGGCCATGACATTCTTTCCATGGCTACCATCGGCGACACCCCGGCAGAAATCAGCAAAACCCTCCTGCGCGCCACAAAGCGTGCTGATTTTATAATTGTCACAGGCGGACTGGGCGCCACAAGCGATGATCTGACAAGCGAAGTTGTGGGTCAGGCCCTGGGACGGCCTGCTGTTTTTCATCCTGAAATTTTTGACAAGATTAAAGCACGCCACGTAAAAGCTGATGACGGGGATCTCAAGACCCTGAAAAAACTTGCCGTGCTGCCAACAGGGGCTGAAATCCTTAATCCTGAAGGGAAGATGGCTGGATATCTTCTGGTGCATGACTCCAAACCGATTTTTTTCCTGCCCGGTGTCCCCCATGAAATGCAGGAATTGCTTGCTGATAAAGTCATTCCAAGACTTGCTCTATGGCAGGGAGGTGAAGCGAATCTGGTCAAGCAAAGGGTGTATAAGGTTTTTGGCCTGGGTGAAACCGAAATCAACCGGCGCGTAGCCCATCTTGAAAGGGAGGAAGATGGCCGAGTCCGTATCGGGTATTATCCGGTTTTCCCGGAAGTGCATCTTAGCCTGGCAGTCATTGCCGGAGACAGGGCAAATATCGAAAAAATATTTCAGCACTTGGAAGATGAGGTAAAGACAGCGTTAGGAGATGCCCTGTTCGGTACTGATGATGACACAATGGAAAGCGTGGTGGGAGAACTCCTGTTAAGCCAGAAAAAAATGCTGGCCACGGCTGAATCATGCTCAGGCGGTTTGATTGGATACAAAATCACCGCTGTATCAGGAAGTTCTAATTATTTTGCCGGCGGTGTTATTGCCTACAGCAATGACTTAAAAGAAAAGTTTCTCGGTGTAGATTCAGACCTGCTCGCCCGGCATGGAGCGGTGAGCTCTGCTGTGGCAAAGGCAATGGCTGCTGGCATCCGTTCCAAAACCGCTGCTGATATTGGTCTGGCCGTCACCGGCATTGCCGGTCCCACGGGAGGCACCCTGGAAAAACCGGTCGGTACCGTATTTATTGCTCTTTCCACCCCGGATGAAACCATCGACATCCCCTGTCGTTTCGCGGGAGACCGCTGGCAGGTCCAGGAGTTATCGGCTGTCACATCACTTGATCTCATCCGGCGTCTCCTCCTTGGCCTGAAACTGCAAATATGTTAATCGTATCAAGAAAATAATTTAACTGACCCGACACATAAAATATCTTCAGCCCGGCGCAAAATCTATTGTTAAACTTATGACTTATTTATTAGAGTGACACCTTAACCGTATTTATTCTGCGACAAAGATTCTCTAACATATATAATAAAATCAAATTATTAAATATTCTTCTGACTCTATACTCTGTCAGACAAGGAGCGACCACAATGGCAACCCGTGAACAGAAAAGCAAAACCCTCGACAATGCATTGTACCAGATTGAGAAACAGTTTGGCAAAGGCTCGATCATGCGGCTGGGATCCCATGAAGCTGAAGAGGTGCCGGCAATTCCCACAGGAGCATTAAGCCTTGACATTGCAGTAGGCGTTGGCGGGATCCCGGTTGGCAGGGTTACCGAGATATACGGCCCCGAGTCTTCCGGTAAGACCACCCTGGCGCTGCACATAATTGCCGAAGCGCAAAAGCGCGGAGGAACTGCGGCCTTTATCGATGCAGAGCATGCCCTGGATGTTTCCTACGCAAGCCGCCTCGGTGTCGATGTGGATGACCTGCTTGTCTCACAGCCTGATTACGGAGAACAAGCCCTTGAAATTGCACAGGTTCTTATCAGCAGCAACGCAGTTGATGTTATTGTCGTTGATTCGGTTGCAGCCCTTGTTCCCAGGGCAGAGATCGACGGTAATGTCGGTGATCACCATGTCGGCTTGCAAGCCAGGCTCATGTCCCATGCCTTACGGAAGTTCACCGGAATTTTAAAACGCTCCAATGCAGCCCTTGTCTTCATTAATCAGATCCGTATGAAGATCGGGGTTATGTTCGGCAACCCGGAGACCACTCCAGGTGGTAATGCCTTGAAATTCTACAGTTCATTACGGCTGGACATTC
>PKTW01000130.1 GCA_002868955.1 Desulfobulbaceae bacterium | reverse complement strand
TTTACCGAAAATGATCTTTCCGAAGTCATCGATCGGGTGCTGCAGATGAATGAAGATCTGTTCAAGGAAAAAGCCATAGTCATAAAAAGATCTTTTGCAGACCTGCCGGAGTTTTCTTTTGACAAGGATATGATCATTGAGGTCCTGGAGAATATATTTCTAAACGCGGTTGATTCGATGTCTGGGGGAGGGAACTTGACAGTAAGCACAGAAAAGGAAGCCGGAGCGGGGCAATTCAATGTGATAATCAGGATTCAGGATACCGGTGGCGGCATATCCGACGAGCAGATGGAATTGATCTTCGAACCATTTTATACGACAAAGGCAGCAGAACAGGGGACCGGGCTCGGTTTGTCAATTACCAAGAAGATTATGGAGTCCCTGGGCGGTAAGGTAGAAATCGAAAGTGAGGTGGGAAAGGGGGCAGCGGTAATACTGTCTTTGCCGTATCGAGTAAATCAAAATCCCGGCTAAAAAAATTATTATTGCATTATGTTAGTAGGTTGAACACTTCAAGAACCCTTCAAGAGTCCTCCTGCATAGCAGCCTTCGTTGTTTATAACAAATAAACAGAGCCATTTCTCGCCTGCCGTCTAGGATGCCCGTCCAATGAAATGTACATGGCGGTAAAAGGTTATTAGCAGAAAGCCAGACGGACATTTTAGGCTATTTTTTTGATGCCAAGAGACGTACAGCGGTTTATCAGACTTCTCAAAAGGAAAAACTGATCAGGGGTCAGCTTGCCAAATTGAATCCCGCACTGCCTTAACGTTCTGGAATTAAGATAGGTTTCCCTTTCAAATTTAATATTCCAGGCATATTCGCAGGGAAGATCATTCAGGGAATTGCTATCTGCTATTAGATCGATTGAATGGATGGGATTGGCAGCAGGTGCCATTCCGAAGCCATGCGTAAAACTGACACCTCCCAGTGAAATATCATTGACTAATCCAGTCGCTACAATTTTATCAGAATTAAGGATACCGACGACGCTGGTTTGCACCCCTGCTCGTTCATGCTGTCTCCGTTCTATAAAATCTCTACTTACCATTTTCTTGCTCTCGTAATAATCTACTTGGTTTAAACGTAACAACCTACCTGGCTCCCAGCATAACTGCTTCCTCAGTTTGAGGATTTCTCTCTTCCCCGGCTGCTTTAGCTTTTGCATTGAATTTCCCGAATCCTGACATAAAACATCATCGCCACTTCCGAGTCTGCCGGCATTATTTTCAGAATGGTTGCAACAGCTTTATGTGCTTGCACCTTACTTAACCTGGGATTAGAGGAATAAACCTGGTTAATGAGATCAGCTGTGGCGAGGGTCATGATGGGTACTCCAAGTATATGGAATTAAAGCTTGCATAGGTTTGATCAAAAATATTTATTTTTGTCAAATAATTTTAAGCAGATAACATTGCTAGAATTGAAAGTGACCGATAAGGTTAATATTACTTGACACTATGTTGTCTTATTTCGACTGCCAAAGCAGGTCAACATATCCATTGGCAATCTTGATTTTCTGACCGTCTCACACCTATTGACATCTCGCTTTTTTACTCAAATTTTAGAGAATCCATGTCGATCGAGAAACGGTATTTAACATCCGACTTAACCAGTCGCTCATATGCTTCGTTGACCTTCTGGATCGGGATGACTTCAACATCGGCGGTGATGTTGTGTTCACCGCAAAAATCAAGCATCTCCTGGGTCTCTTTGATGCCACCGATGAGAGATCCTGAAACACTTTTGCGCCCAAAGATCAGGGCGAAAGCTGAAACAGCAAGCGGTTTTTCTGGCGCACCAACCAAGGTGATGTTTCCTTCGAGACCAAGCATGTTAATGTAGGCGTTGATGTCGTGTTCGGCAGATATTGTGTCGAGGATGAAGTCGAAGCTACCGGCGTGCTTTTGCATGTCCTCGGGGTTGGTGGAGATAATGACCTCATGGGCGCCGAGGCGCACAGCATCCTCCTTTTTGTTCGGGGAGGTGGTGAAGACCACCACGTGGGCGCCGAAGGCACGGGCAAATTTTACCCCCATGTGCCCTAGTCCACCCAAGCCTACAACGCCGACCTTCTTTCCCTTGATATCGCCCCAGCGGCGGATCGGCGAATAGGTAGTGATCCCAGCACATAGCAACGGAGCGACCCCGGCAAGGTCTAGATTCTCAGGGACGCGAAGAACAAATTTTTCATCGACGACAATGTTTTCTGAGTAACCACCATAGGTGATGCCGCCAAGATGCTTGTCCGGCGAGTTGTAAGTGAAAGTCGAGTTGGGGCAAAACTGTTCCAGGTCAGCCTGACAATGGGGGCAGGACTGATCCGAATCGACCATACAGCCGACACCCACCAGTTCTCCTGGCTTGAAATTGGTGACGGCGGAACCAACCTTGGTGACCCTGCCAACAATCTCATGGCCCGGTACGCAGGGATAGGTTGTGGGCATGATGCTGCTCCATTCGTTGCGCACCGTGTGGAGGTCTGAATGGCAGATGCCGCAATAAAGGATTTCGATCTGCACATCACGTTCGGTGTTATCCCGACGCGGGATTGTATCAAGGGACAATGGTGATGTTGAACTGGCAGCGGAATATGCTTTGGCTTTATTCATGATGTTTGTCTCCTATATTATATTTAATGCAGGATTCTCCAACTTGTCCTCGCATCCCGCAATTATGGCATTCTACTATTTGGCTACTCACAATGAAGCTCCCATCTTTGTGTGATCGGTCTAATCATACCACCTGGATCACACACCATCCCGCCAAAATCAACGATGAGCCCAGTACCAGAAAAACAACGCAGCAACCGCTGTTTTTCCTCCGGCTCCTTTTGGGGCTTTTCTCTTCTTCCTCAAGAATGCTCATTTCAATGACACCATCACCATCATCGTCGAGAAGGTCTAAAGGGTCATCAAAATATATCATACAAATCTATTTAGGGTTTAGCGAACGAAATTGTGTCCCCGGATTTCTTCATGTGTAAGGAAAAACTTCTAAGTGTCAAGGATAAAGATTTGCTCCCTTAACCTTAATAAATGCAAAATGCAAAATTAAAAATGCAGAATGAAGAATGAAAAAGAAAGAACTGAGGAAATACGGCACCATAATACTTCTTTCTGCATTTTGTTTTCCTGGGGAGAAAATATGAGTATGGTATTGTCTGCATTTCTGAATGGGTCCGGACTTGCTGCAAATCGTATTTTTTAGTCTTTTACAAAACAATGAACCAACACCTGAAAACCATTGCGCAGGAGCTGCATATACAAGTTGAGCAGGCAGCTGCCACGGCCGCCCTGCTTGGCGACGGCGCCACCGTGCCGTTTATCTCGCGCTACCGTAAAGAGGCGACCGGGCTTTTGGATGAAACCCAGGTTGCGGCTGTCCGGGACCGGCTCGGCCAGTTGGCTGAACTCGATAAACGCAGGGAGGCAATTGTCGCATCCCTTGGGGAGCGCGAGTTGCTCAGCCCGGAGCTCAATGCTGCACTCCAGGCCGCCTCCAGCATGACGATCCTGGAAGATATTTACCTGCCGTATCGCCCCAAACGCAGAACAAGGAGCAGTATGGCCAAAGAAAAGGGGTTGGAACCCCTGGCCAGGGCCATTTATGTCCAGGAAAACCGCAGTGTGCAGGCAGCATCCTTTATTAACCCGGAAAAAGAGGTGCACACCGCAGGAGATGCCATGGCCGGGGCCAGGGATATCATTGCGGAATGGATCAGCGAAGCGGCGGCTACCAGGGCCGGACTGCGCAAACTCTTTGCCCGGGAGGCTATTGTCACCTCTGTTGTGGTGAAGAAAAACGAGGCTGCCGGCGCCAAGTTCCGTGATTACTTCGACTGGCAGGAACCGGCTGCAAAAGCCCCGGGCCACCGGCTGCTCGCCATGTTTCGCGGCGAAAACGAAAAGGTGCTGACCCTTGCGCTGCGGCCGCCTGAAGACAGGGGGCTGGCAATACTGCAGCGCTTCCATGTGAAGGCGCAGAACGAAGCAGGCCTCCAGGTTGCCCTGGCCGTGGAAGACTCGTATAAAAGGCTGCTGGCTCCTTCTCTGGAAAACGAACTGCGCAATGCGTTGAAGGAGCGTGCCGACCGGGAAGCTATCCGGGTCTTTGCCGCTAACCTGCGGGAACTTCTGCTGGCGCCGCCCCTGGGCCAGAAACGGGTCATGGCCCTGGACCCGGGATTTCGCACCGGCGCCAAACTGGTCTGCCTGAACGGGCAGGGCAAACTGCTTTATTGCACCACGGTCTATCCGACCCTTTCCGAACAGAAGAGCCGGGAGGCAGGCAAAACGGTGGTGGATCTCTGTGCAAAATATTCAATTGAGGCCATTGCCATCGGCAACGGCACGGCCGGCCGTGAAACCGAAGCCTTTGTGCGCGGTCTGCCACTGGACCCCGGAGTCCTGGTTACCATGGTCGATGAAAGCGGGGCGTCCATCTATTCCGCCTCCGAAGCTGCCAGGGCTGAATTTCCGGCTCATGATCTGACCGTGCGCGGCGCTGTCTCTATCGGCCGCCGCCTGCAGGATCCCCTGGCCGAACTGGTGAAACTCGACCCCAAGGTTATAGGCGTCGGTCAGTACCAGCACGACGTCAACCAGGCAGCCCTGAAAAAGGGCCTGGAGGATGTGGTGGAAAGCTGCGTCAACAGTGTCGGCGTGGAGGTCAATACCGCGAGTATGGAGTTGCTCACCCATGTTTCAGGGCTGGGGCCGGTTTTGGCCAAAAACATCATTGCCCATAGAAACGAACACGGACCGTTCGGGGGCCGGCGCCAACTGCTGAAGGTCCCGCGTCTCGGCGCCAAGGCCTTCCAGCAATGCGCCGGATTTTTAAGAATTCAGGGCGCCAGGAACCCCCTTGATTACAGCGCCGTGCATCCCGAACAGTACGGTATTGTCGAGCAGATGGCTGAGGATGCCGGCTGCACGGTTGTTGACCTGATGCAGCAGGAGAGTGCCAGAAAACAGGTAGATGTCCGCCGCTATGTCTCAGATGCGGTGGGACTGCCGACCCTGGGCGACATCATGGCCGAACTTGCCAAGCCGGGCCGTGATCCCCGGGCCGAATTTGCGCTTTTTTCCTTTGCCGAAGGGGTGAACTCGGTCGAAGAACTGCAGCCGGGCATGAAACTTCCGGGGATCGTCACCAATGTCACGAAATTCGGCGCCTTTGTTGATGTCGGCGTGCATCAGGACGGCCTTATCCACATCAGTCAGCTTGCTGACCGTTTTGTCAAAGACCCGGCCGAAGTTGTCAGGGTGCGCCAGCAGGTCATGGTCCGGGTGCTGGAAATTGATCCGGCGCGCAAACGCATAGCGCTTTCCCTGAAAGATGTGTGACCGGCTGAAATGTTACTGAAACGAAAAGAGAATTATGCAGATCTGGGTTGATGCCGATGCGTGCCCCAACGTTATCAAGGAAATATTGTTTCGTGCTGCCGAGCGGGTGCAGGCCCCCCTCATCCTGGTTGCCAACAAGATCTTGCAGATCCCTCCATCACGTTATATCAGAGCTATGCGGGTGGGCGCCGGGTTCGATGTGGCAGATAATACAATAGTTCGTGAAATGGAGTCCGGTGACCTGGTCATCACCGCGGATATACCCCTGGCTGCCGCAGTGATAGGCCGGGGCGGCCACGCCTTGAATCCGCGGGGAGAATATTATTCCAAAGAAAATATCGAAGAGCGCTTGGCCATGCGCAATTTTATGGATGAGCTGCGGGAAACCGGAGTGAATACCGGTGGACCGGCTGCCCTCAGCCAGAAAGACCGGCAAGCCTTTGCCAACGGGCTGGATCGGTTTCTGGCCAGGCATTACAGGGAATAACTTTCTGCGTGTGGGAAATCAGGGTTTAAACCCCAGCTTTATCAGGACATCCACCAGGATCCCGCGATGATCTCCCTGGATTTCAATAACGCCGTTTTTGACTGTGCCGCCTGATCCACACTTCTTCTTGAGCTCCCTGGCAAGTTTCTTGAGCTCTGCCTCGTCCAGGGGCAGCCCGGTTATCAGGCAGACGCCGTTGCCCTTGCGGCCTTTGGTCTGCCGGCTGACCCGTACCACGATGTCACTCGGTGGCCGGCTTGTCTTTCTGCAGCAGCATTGTTTGACCGGATGTCCGCAGTCCGAACAGGTTCGACCCGTATCGGTCGAGTAAACCAATCCTTTTGCCTTTGGCCCTTTCATTTTCGTCGGCGACCTGCCTTCGTATCGCTCCTCTGTGGCCGGCGCGGCTCACCGCCACCGGGGGGCAGGATACTTTTGTACTCTGATGCTACCCAGATAAAACGTGACAGTGATTTGCTCCCCTTATAGGCAGGGACCCTGTAGCGGCGCACATGAAAGCCGCAACGCACCAGGAGCTGCTCGTATGCTTTACTGGGCCCGGCCGACCACACGGCCAGAGACCCCTTTTTACGCAGCGCGCGGCGGCAGGCCATAATTCCTTCATGATCGTATAAGCGCCTGTTTCCTGAATAGGTCATGGCACTGGGACCATTATCGACATCCAGCAGGATCGCATCGAATCTGCTCCTGGACCGTGCGATAAGCTCGACGATATTGCCGGTCTCGAGGTTAACCCGTTCGTCTGCCAGCGGCTGTCCATTGAGTTCACCGAGGAACTCACGATTCCACTTGACTACGGCATCCAGCAGTTCACCTACCACCACTTCAGCGTCGGGGCTGAGCATATCAAGCGCCTGGCGCAAGGTATAGCCCATACCCAGGCCGCCGATGAGTATGCAGGGTGCCTTGCGGCCGGCCAGATGCGCGCAGCCCAGGCGCGCCAGCTCCAGTTCCGATTCATGGTGGCGGCTGAGCATCAAATCCTCACCCTCAAGCTCGATCAGGAAATCACGATCATGCCGATAAAGCAGCATCCTGCCTCCGTCAGGGGTCCGGGCAGTGGCAATTTTAACTCTCGGTTTCATGGTGACATCCTTGGCATATAATCCGGGGACACAACACGTATTGCCTGGTGGAATCCGTGGTTTTCATAAAAAACAAAAATCATAGATAAAATACTAGCTGCAGGTGGCATGTGGCAATGGTTTTAAATTATAAATGCAGAATTTAGAATTCAGAATGGGAGGAAAGGTTTCTAGGTTTTTCGGCATATGCAACTGCCGACGATTGACACAAGGGGGCGAGGGGGCAAGGGGAAAAGATTATTAAATGACGAATAGGAGGGAAGGGAAAGGAGTATCGCATGCTGACAAGCCTTTTCTTTCCAACCATTGAAACTGGCACGATATGTGTGTGGCTGTGGCTTAAAAGTTTATTCTTTTATGTCAGTTTTTTCACCGGTGTTCATACCGAAAGCCTTTAGCAGATCCATGGGCATGGGAAATACCAGTGTAGTTGCGTTTTCATTTGATATGTCATTTAAGGTCTGCAGGTAGCGGAGCTGCAGTGCCTGCGGGTTTTTAGAAATGACATCGGCTGCTGCGAGCAGTTTTTCAGAGGCCTGTAATTCACCTTCGGCATGGATGACTTTAGCCCGGCGCTCACGTTCCGCCTCCGCCTGTTTGGCAATGGCCCGTATCATATTCTCGTTCAGGTCAACATGCTTGATTTCAACATTTGTTACCTTTATGCCCCACGCATCCGACTGCTTGTCGATGATCTCCTGCAGATCGGCATTCATCTTTTCCCGCTCAGCCAGCATCTCGTCAAGTTCATGCTGCCCCAGTACAGAGCGCAGTGTTGTCTGGGCCAGCTGGCTGGTGGCATTCAAATAGTCTGCCACCTGTATGATGGCTTTTTCCGGCTCAACCACCCGGAAATAGAGAACAGCATTGACGCGCACCGTCACATTGTCCCGTGAGATGACATCCTGGCTGGGAACATCCATGGTGATGACACGCAGATCGACACGGACAGCCTGTTGGATGCCGGGGACAACGATGCGCAGCCCCGGTTTTTTGACGCCCTGAAAACGCCCTAGGAAAAAAACGACAAGGCGCTGGTATTCCGGCACAATTCTTAGGGACATAAAGAGAAAGATGAGGACCAGTACGATGGGGAAAATGTAAGGTGCCAAGTGCAATGGTAGTATCATGACGCATCCTCCTGTAGAATTTTTACTTTCAGCAGCAGTCCGTCTTTTGCCGTTACCTGGATCTTCTGGCCTTTGATGACCGGTGCAGTGGACCGTGCCTGCCAGGATTCACCGTGGACCCAGACCCGGCCCTGTTCTGTAAAATCCTCCATGGCTTCACCGGTAATGCCGATCATTTCCTCTGCGCCGGTGACGACTTTTTTCTTCCGCATGGTGTAGAGCCTGCTCATTACCCACAGGAAGAATCCGGCCGAGACAAGTGCCGTGCTTCCAATTAAGAAAAGTGATATGCGCATGCCTTCTTCATCCATCAGGATGATTGAACCAACAACAAAGGCAAGAACACCGCCAACACCCAAGGCGCCGAAACTGGGGACAAATGTTTCGGCGATGAGGAAGGAGATTCCGAGGACAATGAGTGCCAGGCCGGCATAATTAATCGGTAGGATCTGGAAGGTATAGAGGGCGAGAAGCAGGCAGATGGTGCCGACGATGCCCGGCAAAATGAAACCCGGATTGGCAATTTCGTATATAAGGCCGTAAATTCCCAGCAGCATGAGGATATAGGCGACATTGGGATCGGTGATCACGGTCAGGATCTTTGTACGCCAGTCTGGTTCAAAGGGTTCAATAACAAGCCCCTTGGCGGCAAGGGTAAGCCTGCCGGTTTCCATGATCACTTCCCGGCCGTCAAGCTGGAGCAGCAGGTCTGCATGGCCGGCCGCCACCAGGTCAATGACGTTGATTGCCAGTGCCTCTTCCGCAGTCAGGCTCACGGCCTCGCGGACCGCCTGTTCAGCCCATTGTGCATTGCGGCCGTGCCTGTTGGCAAGCGCCTTGATATAGGCCACGGCATCATTGACCATTTTGCGTTCCAGGGTATCAGCCGGGACGGGTTTTTCCTTTTTTTCTTCTTGTCCCGCCTCTTTTTCCGGCGCGTCGGGCTCCTTTTCCGGCTTGCCGGGGAGTCTGCCGACCTGGACCGGGGTGGCTGCACCCAGGTTGGTGGTTGGGGCCATGGCAGCTACATGGCTGGCATAGAGGATATAGGTCCCGGCGCTTGCCGCCCGTGAGCCTCCCGGAGCAACATAGGACACGACCGGGACCGGTGAGGCGAGGATGTTTTTGATGATGTCCCGCATGGAGTGGTCAAAGCCGCCTGGGGTGTCCATCTGCAGGATAATCAGAGCAGCGTGCTCCTCTTCGGCCTTTTTAATGCCGCGCTGCACATAATCACTGACTGCCGGCCCGATGGGGCCCATGATATTCAGCAGGACGGCGGTTCCCGGACCGCTGGCACGGGACAGGAAAGGCCCCGTCCCCGCAAAAATAACAATGGGCACTAGCAGGAGAAGGAAGAGCAGTCTCCTTAACAGCCGTAAGGTGCTTTCTGAAGTTGCAGTTTTAATAACACACCTCCAGGATGAAATGACCGGTTGTATTATAATTTTAACCATTAAAGGCCGAACATGCCATTGAACTTTTTCCTTTGAAATGCATCCTGGCGCCTCGAACCCTTCGCCACTCATCTCTTTTTCTGTTATAGTAAAAGCCACAAGTAGAACCCGGGCATAGTTATACTGTAAAAGCAGAGTAAGGTTATCCGCGTTAACGGAAAAAGCTGTCATGAATGATTCGTCACAGGCAAACAGTAAGAGTGCAGAGAAGACAGCCTGGCACGCGCTGTCCATTGAGGATGTATTACAGAAACTTTCCTGCACCAGGGAGGGGTTAAGCAACGATGGGGTCCGTGAACGTATCAGCCGATATGGTCCCAACCAGCTGCCCCCGCCGCCGCACCGCAGCCTAATTAAACGCTTTTTCATGCAGTTCCATGATGTGCTGATCTATGTCCTGCTCGGTGCTGCTGCCATAACCGCATTAATGGCGGACTGGGTCGATGCCGGCGTCATCCTCGGCGTAGTGTTCATCAATGCCGTGATCGGTTTTGTCCAGGAGGGCAAGGCTGAAAAAGCGGTTGAGGCCATCCGGGGTATACTGACGTACGAGGCCATGGTGTTGCGTGACGGCCACAAGATGACTGTAAAGGTGGAGGATATTGTGCCCGGCGATGTGGTCTTCCTGCATTCCGGCGACAAGGTGCCGGCCGATCTGCGCATGTTCCAGGTCAAGGATTTGCAGATTGAAGAGGCTGCCTTGACCGGTGAATCGGTGCCGGTTGAGAAGCTGACCGAACCGGTAGCGGCAGATGCTTCCCTGGGCGATCGGAGTTCCATGACCTTTTCAGGTACCCTGGTCAGCCATGGCCAGGGCAGCGGTATTGTTGTTGCCACCGGCGTTTCAACCGAACTGGGAAGGATCAGCACTATGCTGGCAGAGGTCCAGACCCTCAAGACCCGGCTGACCCAGCAGATGACCGAAACAAGCCAGTGGTTGACAGGCGCTATCCTGATCCTGGCTGCCCTGAATATGGTATTCGGCCTGGTTGTGCGCAGCTTCTCTTTTACCGAGCTCTTTTTTGCCAGCGTCGCCTTGGCTGTGGCCGCAATACCCGAAGGGCTGCCTGCGATCATCACCATTACCATGGCCATCGGGGTACAGCGCATGGCGAAGCGCAATGCCATCATCCGGCGGCTGCCTGCAGTGGAAACACTCGGCTCGGTGACCGTAATCTGTTCGGACAAAACCGGCACCCTGACCCGCAATGAAATGACTGTTACCACGATCATAACGGCCGAAGGGCTCTATCAGGTTGATGGAGTCGGCTACGAACCGCAGGGTGGTTTTTCTCGGCATGGCAAGAACATCAACCCGGAGGATGATGCACTTCTCCTGGAATTAGCCCGGGCCGGTGCCCTGTGCAATGACGGCGCCCTGTTGCAGCAGGATGGAGAGTGGCGCGTCCAGGGCGATCCTACAGACGGCGCCCTGATCGCTTTGGCCATGAAGGCCGGTCAGGATCCGGAATTCTGCAGCCGTGAATACCCGCGGGTTGATACCATCCCCTTTGAATCGGAACACAAGTTCATGGCCACCCTGCATCATGATCATTCGGGCCATGGCTTCATCTATCTGAAGGGTGCTCCGGAACAGGTGCTTGAAATGTGCAGCAGGGAGCGCAGGGATGGCGACGATCATCCCATCAATTACAGCTTCTGGCAGGAACAGATTGACTCCATTGCCCGGCAGGGCCAACGGACACTGGCCGTGGCCTACCTGGCTGTTGCTGATAAGCGCGAGATGAATTTTAACGATGTGCAAGGTGGTCTGACCCTGCTGGGCCTCTATGGACTCATAGATCCGCCCAGGGAGGAGGCAGTGGCCGCGCTTGAAAACTGCCGCACGGCCGGTATCAGGGTCAAGATGATAACCGGCGACCATGGACTGACCGCAACCGCCATCGGCGAAAAAATTGGCATGGAAACAGGGGATGGGGCTGTCACCGGCAGGATGCTCGATACAAACGGAGATGATGAACTCCAGCTGCTGGTGCAGAAAACAGACATTTTCGCCAGGGTTAGCCCGGAGCACAAGCTGCGGCTGGTAAAGGCCCTGCAGGCCAACGAGCAGGTCGTGGCCATGACCGGTGACGGCATCAACGACGCCCCGGCCCTTAAACGGGCCGATATAGGGGTCGCCATGGGATTGAAGGGCACCGAGGCGGCAAAAGAAGCCGCGGAAATGGTACTTGCCGATGATAATTTCGCCTCCATCGTCCATGCCGTGGAAGAGGGGCGCACGGTCTACGACAATATCAAGAAAACCCTGGCCTTTGTCCTGCCCACCAACGGCGCACAGGCCGGCATTGTCATGGCTTCGGTAATGATGGGGATCTCCCTGCCCATCACCCCTCTGCAGATCCTGTGGATCAACATGGTAACCTCTGTGACCCTCGGGCTTTCACTGGCATTCGAGCCGCCTGAAGGTGATGTCATGCAAAGGCCGCCCAGGTCTCCCAGGGAGCCTCTTCTCACCCAGTTTCTCGCCTGGCGCATCATTTTCATATCCACGATCATTGTCATGGGCACCCTTGGCCTTTTTCTCTGGGACCGTGCCCATGGAGAAACTTTGGACATGGCCCGAACCACTGCGGTCAACACCTTGATATTCTTTCAGATTTTTTACCTTTTCGGGGCACGCTACCAGTATACCTCGGTACTTTCGCGGGAAGGTCTCCTGGGCAACAGGACTGTCCTCTATGCCGTGGGTTCCATTATCTTGCTGCAGATGTTCTTTACCTACCTGCCATTATTTCAGGATATCTTCGGCACCGCAGGGATTCCAGCGGGTGACTGGCTGCGTCTTCTTTTGTTCACACCCCTGGTATTTGTCCTGGTCGAGGTTGAAAAAAGGATTATGCAGCAGATTGAAAAAAGGAAAAAATGAAGGGGTTAACAAATGCAGTGTCAGTCGTCGGCAGTATTATATTTGTCATCATACGTGGCGTGATGACGATTATCGGGTAATGCTTCAACCCGATGACTGACAGACAGCTGACAATTTTGAATGTAGAATTCAGAATTAAAAATGAGGAAGATTGAGAAGTTAGGAGTAAAGCAAGAGACACAAGTGTCAATAAAAGAAAGTGCTTGTTTTTTTTGAAATTTATGTTATAATATTTTTTTATTGTTGTGTAGTCACTGTTTGTAGTTCGTAAATTACGGAAAAGTCAGCCGCACAATCCCCAGAAAGAGGGCGTGCGGTTTTTTTGTATGAACACAAGGGCTACCAGCCGGTTTATATTTTCATTCACCGGCATTATTAAATAAAGCGGTTCCAAGGGAGCCGCGCACAGTAAGGAGTAGTTTAAAATGGTAGAAGGTACAGTAAAATGGTTTAATGATTCAAAGGGTTTTGGTTTTATCGAGCAGGATGGTGGCAAAGACGTATTCGTTCACCACACCGCAATTAAGGCCGAAGGCTTCAAATCCCTCCAGGAGGGCGCTCGGGTACAATTCGAGGTTGTTGACGGTCCTAAAGGCCCGGCAGCCGAGGATGTAGTCCAGCTGTAAAATCACTTTTCGACCATAACAAGACCCCCGCATTTTGCGGGGGTTTTTTTTTGCCCAGTATTCTTTACGCGCCCCCCCCGTCTTTCAGTCGGTTTTCGTTAACCGGGCGCTGGTTGCCGGAAAAAGGGAGAGATCCGTGTGGGGCAGAAAAAGAGAGGCAATGTACTGGTCTTTGAAATCCGTTACCTCGGAAAGCTCAAAACTGGTCATCTTACGGACCACTTGCACAACGTCCCGCCGGATATGGTTGCTCATCTCGCTCATCCAGCTGCCCAGCAGGGAGCCGTTCCCTACATAGAGGATCTTTTCCGGAGCGATTTCGGGCAGCAGGCCGACGGTCATGGCACTGTCCAGGTCTATGTAGCTGCCGAAGGCACCGGCCAGGATAATCTGTTCCAGGTCGGTGACCTGCAGGCCCACGCCCTCGACAAGGGTCTTGCATCCGGCATAAATGGCGCCTTTGGCCCTGGTAAAGTTCTCGATATCCACCTCGTTGATAACAATATCCGAATCACCGCCTGCTTCCTCTTTCCAGGTCAGGACATATTCGTAACCGCTTTGGCCTTCGCGGATGCGCGGGGTTTCCAGCTTGCGGTTGAACTTGCCGCGCCGGTCTATGGCCCCGTATTCAAACAGGGTGGCAATGACGACCAGCAGGCCGGAGCCGCAGATGCCGATGGGCGGTTTATGGCCGATGGTGATATTCATCGGCTCATAGGTTGCCGGATTGAGGCTGAAGTCTTCAATAGCTCCGGCAGCTGCCCGCATGCCATGGGTAATGCCGCCCCCTTCAAAGGCCGGTCCTGCGGAACAGGCAGCACAGACCAGCCAGTCGCGATTGCCGATAACGATTTCGGCATTTGTGCCGATATCCACATACAGGGTAAGCTTTTCGGTGCGATACATTCCCGAGCCCATGACGCCGGCGACAATATCCCCGCCCACATAACTTGAAATTGACGGATATACCAGGGCTACTGCCCGGAGTGGTAACTCAAGACCAACATCCCTGGCCCTGATGGGCGGGAAAAATGTTGAAACAGGTACATAGGGGGCCCGCCGTATGTTATGGGGCTCCAGGCTGAGCAGCAGGTGCGTCATGGTGGTGTTGCCGGACAGGGTAATTGAAAATATCTCGTTCCGCCTGATATCGGTTTTTAAAAGCAATTTTGTGATAAGGCCGTTGATCGTATTGATTACCAGTTCATGCATCAGCTGCAGGCCTTTGGGCTTTTCAGCATGAATAATCCTTGAGATGACATCTTCGCCGTAACTTATCTGGGCATTGTAATCAGATTTTCTTGACAGCAGCTTGCCGGTCTGGTGGTCGATCAGTATGCCGTGAACCGTTGTTGTGCCGATATCAAAGGCCAGGCCGTAGTTCCTGTGGGATACGTCTCCGGGCTCTATGTTGACAATGTGGGTCTTGCCCTCCTTGCTGACCGCCCTGCTCAGGGTAACCGTTACCACAAAGTCATTTTCGCGCAGGGCAGAGCGCATCTTTTTAAGCAAGGGCAGGGTGGTGATCATGCCCCGCTCGTCATACTCCTTTTTCAGGCCCTGGATGATGCGGCCGGCATCGGCCTTATTGTCTTCCTGCGTCGGCTCGGGCAGGTGGAGCACCCTTTTTTCAATGGGCGGCGCAAAGACACCTTCCTTCTTCAAGGCGTCAATATTGAAAACGTGCATGCGGGCCTGGTGCCTGATCGGCACCTCGGTTGACATGGAGCCGGCGCCCAGCTCAGACTCGGCCGTCACCCTGATTGTGGCATTGGTCGCAACTGTGGCTAAACAGGCCTGGCGGTAGCCTTCTTTATATTCGGCATCCGTCAGTTTTTCGCTCTTGCCGCCCTCCAGGGTGCCGCTTTCCAGGATAACCCGGCACTTGCCGCACACGCCGCTGCCGCCGCACGAGGCATTGATATGCACACCCGCCAGATGGGCGGCTTTGATAAGGGAAACACCGGCGGCCACTTCCACCTGGCGGCCGCTCGGCATGAATGAAACCTGGTACATTATGTTGTTGTTTTCTCCGTCCATATCTCAGTTGCCCGTCCATAAATGGACTTTTTGCCCAATCTCTGCGTTATACTCAAAAAATAATCCTCGAAATATTACAAATATGACTCTGGTTATTTTTTTTCCAATCCTTGATCTTGAACTAAAATCCTCATTTCTGGCCAGACACTAGTTAGATTCCCAGGGCTTCGGCAGCTTTAGCAAAATCTTCCGGCTTCACATGAATAATGTAGCCAAAAGCCCCCCTGCCGTCAGTAACGCCGCTGGCGGATTCTACGTTGACGTCGGCTTCATATATTTGCAGATGGATATCAGCCAGGGCCCCAAGTCTGTCGTCGCACTGGACGAGCAGGGCAGGATGGGGGCCTTCCAGATAAAGGCCTGCCCGTGATGCCTCATTTTTCATGAATTTGGGGTTTTCCGGATAAACTGTAACTTGCGTATCGGTTGCGCTGACCGGTATGGCAGAGAAAGCCAGGAGGTTTATCCTCAGGAGGGACAACTGCGAGAGGAACTTGTACGCCTCGCCGGGTCGGTCTATTATCGTTGTCTTAAAATATTCAACTTTTGAAATATTGCATGCCATGTCTCTACCCCCTGCCAGAGCTTTCTCTTATTAAAGCCTGTTGTATCCCTGCCATCGCCTTGGACATTAATGAGATCCATTATATCAGGGTGACAGGTCATTTCAACAGAAGTTCTTATATAATGAAGAATTAAGAATGGAGGAGTGAAAAGAAAAGGACTAAGAACTGAGGACTTGCAAGTGAAAAGTGAAGAGTGAGAGGGAAAGAAAGGAAATGTTTTATGGTTCCTAGTGTTTTCTGTAGAAATGCAAGGAGCTGATAAGTGCTGCAAAAAGGGAGAAAAGCACAAGCAGAGAAATTAACGGATAGGCGATGAGCAGAATGACCGGTGTTAATATGCTCCTTGATACTGCCCTGAGCGTTTCACTTTCCCTTATACGATCAGCCAGTGGGGGTGAGTACCTGTAATAAAGTGCAACAAATTTTTTGCCGGCCCGGTTTGTCAGCAGGTGGTTATCCCTGAACCGCTTTAAGACTTCAACCTCGTGCTCGAGGTAGCTTCCGTATGCTGCTGTGGCGATGAAGCATCCGCCGCCACCGGAGGCAGCGGATATTGTGCCGGTCAAAGTGGAGGTATTTGCCACGTTTGAATAAGCGGAGTTGCCGGTTATATTTGTGGCACGCACCCTGTAGTAATATATTGTCGAAGCCGCAAGGCCCGTGTCTGCGTAGGATGTAACATCCTGGCCGACACTGGTTATCTGGGAGTATGTTCCATCGGCCCCGGTCTTTCGTTCAATCCTGAAGCCGGTCTCGCTTAAAGAGTTGTCAGTCCATGACAGGTTTATGCGGGAACTGGAAGCTGCTGTAGCTGAGAGGTTTGACGGGGCAGCGGGGGGAGCCGAATGGAGCAGGGCTTTGTAGGCATTCAGGCGGCCGCCGGTCAGGACCAGACCTGCAAGGGCCGGTAACGGGTCAACGCTGTTCAGTATGATATCCTTTACCTGCAGGTTTGTAAGGGCAGGATTATATGCCAGCAGCAGCCCTGCGACCCCTGCGACATGGGGGGCTGCCATGGACGTGCCGAAATTCTGGGCGTAATTGTAGGAGTCGATGAAAATGTCCTGGGCCGTCATCTCAATATTATCAATGTAGACGCCGTCCCTTGCATACAGGTTGTCAGTGTCGATCCTGAAGCCGAAATAGAAACTGTCATATGTCTCGGCAACGGCCGTGTAGTCTGCTGTATAGGACGTGAAGGCTGATTGGGTCCCGCTCCTGTAATCTATCCAGTCCCAGCTGCTGCCGTCATTGGAAAAGATTATATCCAGCCAGTCCCAGTTCAGCTCAAGATCTCCCCGCCAGTCAAATGTAAGCAGGTAGCGCTGCCCTTTTGCCGATGAGTCGAAGGGCGTCATATAACCGGCCCAGGCAAAGGTGTTGTTGGCGTAAATGGCGCCGGGGCTGTCTTCAAGGCTGTTGCTGCCTCCGACCCCGGACCCCGCTGTCACGGCCCAGGTGGAGTTCGTGCCGCCCTTTTCCCAGCCCTGGAGGGGAAGATCGCCTACCGAGCCCTCAAAATCTTCAATTGCGCCAATGGGTGGATACACGGTAACAGGCGGCCCATAGGTGAATTGCGGGATGGTGCTGTAGATGTCGGCGCCCGGCGCCCCAAGGTCGACAGTTTCAGGGCCATAGTTGGAAAAAGAGGCAAGCTCGTCGAAACTGTCGGTTGCCGCAACTGAGATAATATTGGGGCTGCTGTAGCTGGCAGGATAGACAGGGGCAGTGTCATTGTCCCTGCTGGCATTGCCCGCGGAAAAGATAAACAACGCATCTGCTGCATACTGGTCTATGGTATCTTTAAGGGCCTGGGAATAGGCGCCTCCACCCCAGCTGTTGTTTATTATCCTGGCACCGTTGTCATAGGCGTATTTAATGGCGGCTATGGCGGCAAACGTGGAGCCGCTTCCGGTTAAGCCGAGAAAGCGTACAGGCATGATCTTGGCGTCCCACATTACACCCGTGATCCCCTCAACATTGTCTCCCTGCGCGGCGATGGTGCCTGCCACATGGGTGCCGTGATTGTTGAGGTCTAGGGGATAGCCGTCGTCATCAATAAAATCCCAGCCGTAAAAGTCATCAACATAGCCGTTGCCGTCATCATCAACCAGCGCCGTGCCGTTTAATTCAGCAGCATTCGTCCAGACATTGCTCGTGAAGTCAGGATGGTTGTAGGCAAGGCCTGAATCGATAACAGCTATTACAATGTTATCCGAGCCGGTGGTTATATCCCAGGCCTCGGGTGCATCGATGTCAGCATCATTGGGGTTATCCAGTCCCCAGAGCAGATGGAATAATGTGTCGCTGGGAATTGTGGCTAAAGCATTGACTATATAGTTCGGTTCCGCATATTCGACGTTGGGATCCTGTTCGTATTTACTGACAGCCTCTGCGACAGACATCTGTTTCGACAGCTTCAGGCGGTGCAGCCGCATTGTGCGTAGCTCTCTTTTTTTCGTGGTTTTTAAAGCGGCGTGCAGGCTGCCGGTATCTTCAGCACGCGTGCCGTCTTTGAACTTTACCAGCACCTCGCCGGGGACATATTGGGCATCACGGGCATAAAGACGGTTGGGGATAAGGGCGGAAAGACCAAGGAATATCAGGGCAGTCAGGATTAGTGTGTTGTTCCTCATTTTAAGATTATAAGCAATATAGAATGAAGGTGAAAGGGAAGATGAAAGGTTTTTTAAAATGACCTGTGTGTCAATCAGAGGGCTGAGGACTGTGGAAAGACACCGAGAACGTTTTTCTTTAACAGTACGATTTGTTTATGCTCATTGAGTTTTTGTATTTGTCAAAAGGTTCATAATCAATCTGATCATCAGATCTTTCTGTTTTGGATCGCTTTCGGCAATCAATAATGCCAGGGCAACCAGGGCAGTATCATTGATGCCGGATTGTTCCAGCAGATTATTTTCTCGCAGATAAAGAAGAAACAGAAAAGAGCCGATACGTTTATTGCCGTCGCTGAAAGGGTGGT
The DNA here is from genome assembly GCA_002868955.1 of Desulfobulbaceae bacterium. GTDB lineage: Bacteria > Desulfobacterota > Desulfobulbia > Desulfobulbales > BM004 > BM004. The sequence continues at coordinate 10,689 of PKTW01000130.1, read as the reverse complement.
CCTTAATGACAAAATAAAGAAGGTGTGAAGCCTTTTCCTCCAGGCTTGAGTACAGCTCCCGGCCACCAAATGTCTGATCAATATTGCCCAGGATGGCCTCCAGCTGTTTATTGCGTTCCTGGCCGAAAAGGTCGCCTGCCTCGCCGCGTTCAAGTAATTCAGCTTTAAGTGTAGAAATCGCCTTATTTGCCTTTTCGGGAACCAGGGATTTTTTAACATGATGACGCTTCTTCGGCATTTCCAGCCTGTCTTCATCATACTTTAAAAGAAGCGACCAGGATTTTGCGTATTTGCTGACAACTTCCAGCACGGCTCTTCCCTCATCGCTGAGAGCTTCATGTTTTTCCAGTGTCCTGGTGAGAAGTGCTATCGTCTGTTCCATTTCGGTGAGACCTTTCTCTGCCAGGCGCCTCTCGTTGTATGTGTAACCTTTAACCAGGTGTTGCCTTAAAACATTTGTCGCCCACTGGCGGAAACGCACACCACGCTTTGAATTTACTCGATAGCCTACCGAGATGATTGTATCCAGATTGTAGTGTTTTAAAGTCCGCCGGACCTGGCGTTTACCCTCTTTTTGAACTGCCGAGAAATCCTCGGTAGTTGTTTTTTTCTCAAGCTCCTCGTCTGCATAGATATTTTTCAGATGCAGGCTGATGTTGTCAGCAGAGGTGTCAAATAACTCTGCCATCTGGCCCTGGGTAAGCCAAACGGTTTCATGATCGAGTCGCACCTCAACCTTGCTATAATCTGTCTTGTAAATAAGTATCTCGCCGTGTTCTGTATTCATGACAATCTTATTAATCCGCGGCTCTATGGGTCGTCAAGTCGCCCTGGTTTTTTGTTTCTGCGGGACATTAAAAAACGGTAAAAATTCAGATCATCCCGCACGATGAAGTTTATTAGTTCTAAATAATTGAAATATTGTTGAAAAACAACCCCAAAAGAATACCAGGGGATATGGCGGGATGCGTGGCAGGAGTGATAAGTGAGAAGTTAGGAGTGAGGAGTAAGGAATAAAGACTGAAGCGGAGCCTGGAAAAAAATGAACCGCAGGCACCCCTCTCCTTTATCAGTATAATAATAGAATTGACAGTTCAGGAGTATTTGCTTAAATAATTTTCTCATGAATTGATTGTTCCACTTAAATTATCGTTTCTGAACAGGAGAATGATATGAAAAAAATATGGTTCGTGCTGTTGTCTGTTTTTATGCTCTGCAGTGTTTCACCTGCTGCAGGACAATCAGGCCAGGATGATATATATGAATCCGGCCGCCAGTTTGAACAATGGGCAATAAGCCTGGCCGAATTCGTCAAGGATGTGCGCTTCAATGAAGAGGACGTGCAAAGCCTGCTCAGTCTTTGGGACGACTTTACTGCTGTCGGTGAAGAAGAGGCGGAAGAAGACGAAGGAGAATACATTGATTTTAATTCCATCTTGAATGATGCAACATACCGCTCCTGGGCCAAATCAAAAGGTATCGACGGCGAAATGTGGCTGAAAAAGACTATGCGTATCATGGCCATGTTAATGCGTACTTCAATCGAGGCAAACAGTTCTGGAGAACAGTTTGACATAAAGGCTCAACTGGCAGAACTTGAAGAGATGCGAGCCCAGATGGACGAGGAGGCCTACCAGCAGATGAAACAGGCAATGGAGGCCGGTGCTGCAGCAATGCAGGGACTGGACAACTCCTACAAACATTTGCCTGTTCCCACTGATTCTGAAAAGATGCTGCTGGCAAAATACAACGACCAACTCATGAACCTGGAGTAAAGAAAGAAAAAAGAATTATTTTTTAAAAGCTGGCCGGTGATTTCTGCCAGCTAATCATTTACCCAGGCAACAATATCGTGCATGACATTTTCTGCCTGCAGGTCGCGCAGCAGCATGTGGTAGCCCTTTTTATAGAGGATAATTTTTTTCTGATCATCTGATTCTGTTGGGAACCGCTGGAAGGCAGCCAGAACTGGTTTCGGCGGTATTATCTCGTCATTCTCGCCGTAAAGCACAAGCGTTTTGAGGCTAAAGTGTTCAGCTGCGGCATAGGCTGCATCCATTAAACTCTGCAAACCGTAAATTGTATCAAACCTGGTCTCCTTGATCACCAGGGGATCGCGTCCCTGCTCCCTGAGCACTTCAATGTTGCTGCAGGCCGTTCTTTTAAGTATCTGGCCGGTTACCCGGTACCAGGGGATGGTATGGGCCATAACCCAGAGGCCGCCATTCTGGTAAAACGGTATGGTGGATCGAGCCCAGACCGCAGGTGCTACAAGAATGGCGCCTGCAACACCAGGGTGGTTCTCCCCGCTCATGGCCTTGATAATCAAGGCCCCGCCCATGGAGTGGCCCAGGAGAAAAATGGGCATGGCGGGATATTTTTGTGCGACGAGTCGAACCAGGGTTTTCAGGTCCAGGGCCATGGTTTCGCGGGAACTCCATCTGCCCCTTACCGGTGTATTGCCAAAGCCGCGCTGGTCATAGGCATATACCGCGATCCGGTTCTGGGTAAAATATTGCGCAGGATATTTGATGAAATTGGAATAATCGTTGAACCCGTGCACTGCGATGAAGATGAACCTGGTGTCATCCATGCCGCCATCGGGCAGCCAAGTCCGCAGGTCCAGCTCGGTTCCGTCAAAAGAGATAAAGGATGTCGCTTTCAGCTGCGGCTCAGCCAGGGGAGGGCTGTGCGGGGATGTGAACTGTGGGGCACAGGCCGCGAGCAGGACCAGACAGTAGAACAAGGCGGCAGGAAGAAATAATTTTATACGCATGGGGATATCTTATTATGACAAATGCAAAATGCCAAATTCGGAATGCAGAACATTTCATTTTTAATTCTGCATTCTGCATTCTGAATTTATTTAAGCCCTTTATCCTTGACAAACTCATGCAGTAAAGTTCAGCTGTTTAAACACAACGAACAAAAAACAACAAGGCTTTCTTCGATGGAGGAAACTATATGATTTCAGCACAGTTTCTGTCTGTCCTGATTGTTTTTCCGGGCAGTATTTTCATGATTGCATCCCTGGTGCACTGTCTGGGCATGAGCAAGGACGTTCCTGATGTCCTCAGGATGAAATGGTCTGCCATGACCTATCTTATTTTGTTTTTCACGTTTGGTTACCTCGTTTTTCTGGTTATCCAGCTTTTGGATCTCGCCTTTCCTCTGGAATTATTGACAAGTACCGTATTTCTGGGCGGGGCAGTATTTGTTTTCCTGGTTATGCGGCTCACCTCCATTACCATCAGGAAGTTCCAGGAAAGCCGGGTGCTCATTAGCGAAGTAAATGAAGTGCTTACTGCAAAGAATGCGGAACTTGAAAGAGAGATTGTTGCCCGCAGAAAGGCAGAGAACAGGGCGCAGACAAGACTGCAGCAGCTTGCCTCCTTGCATACGATTGACCTGATGATCACATCGAACCTGGACCTGAAGATGACAATGACGATCTTTCTGGAGCAGATAGTGCTGCAGCTGCAGGTTGATGCTGCCGCTGTCCTGCTGCTGAATCCGTATACCCAGATGCTGGCATACGGAGCCGGTATAGGTTTTAAAAGCAGCCTCATACAGGAATCGGAATTACGGTTGGGTGTGGGCCCTGCCGGAGTTGCAGCCCTGAAGCGGAGCAGGATCCAGATTGATGATATGGAGAACCCGGATCTTGATTTTGTGCGCACGCCTTTGCTTGCAAGAGAGAAATTCAGAAGCTACTGCGCAATACCGCTGATTGCCAAAGGACAGGTCAAGGGCGTTCTGGAGATTTTCCAGAGGGACAAAGGCATGCCGGACCATGAGAGGTTTGAATTCCTTGATGCACTTGCTGCACAGGCGGCGATCGCCATAGATAATGCCACCCTGTTCAATGAACTGCAGTCTTCCAATACTGAACTGGTGATTGCCTATGATTCGACCATCGAGGGCTGGGGCAAAGCCCTTAATCTGCGGGATATGGAGACAGAGGACCATACGCAACGTGTTACTGAAATGACGGTGCATATTGCCCGTATCTATGGCATGAGCGAAAGGGAGATCGTGCATATGCGGCGGGGCGCGCTCCTGCATGATATCGGCAAGATGGGCATCCCGGACTCAATTCTCATGAAGGACGGGCCCTTGAACCCGGAGGAAGAAATGGTTATGCATAAGCATCCGCTGTATGCCTTTGAAATACTCATGCCCATAGCCTATCTTCGGCCTGCCCTTGACATTCCATACTGCCACCATGAGAAATGGGATGGCACAGGCTATCCAAGAGGGCTCAAGGGTGAACAGATTCCCATCGCTGCCAGGATTTTTGCCTTATCCGATACCTGGGATGCACTCATTTCCGCAAGACGTTACCACGAGGCGTGGCCCCGCGCAAAGGTTGAAGAATATATGCGCGCCCGTGCCGGGACGCATTTTGACCCGGACCTGGTGGAACTCTTTCTGGCCAATGTTGAGGCGGAGGAGCAGGGGAAAATTAAGAATTAAGAATTAAGAATGCAGAATGGTGCGCCAGAGGGAAAAGGGTGGAAAAATAGAAGGTCCTATTTTGCCCCGAAAACACGCTGCAGCAGTTCGGTTGTCCTCTTGGCAGGATTCTGACGGATAGCCGCTTCCTCCAGTGCAATATAATGGAAGATGCCGTCCATGCCTTTTTCAACCACGTAGGATGTCAGGTCTGCTTTCACATCCGGCACAAACGGTATGGCCCGGTATTCTCCCATGACATTGTCATATGCCTGAACAGCGCCGACCTCGGCCAGGCTCTGGTCAACAACAGGCTGCATTTCCCTGGCAAGGGGCGGGGTCATTTTTTCTTGAAAGTACCTGGTGGCGGCATCATCCGGGCCATTATAAATATTCATGACATCTTCAAAAGTCATCTCTGAAATGGCCTGGGCGAAAAGCTCCTTTGCCTTTGGGGTTGCAACCTCGGCTGCACGGTTCAGTTTCAATTCCAGGTCGTCAAGCATGGATGACATGCCGACTTTGCCCAGCAGGGATTTTACGTTATTCAACTGCTGCGGCAGCGGAATGTGAATGGCCGGGTCGAGGTTGAAGCCGTCCGGGCGGCCGAGCTGGGAAACCACGTTCTGGGAGCCGACCAGCAGGGCCTCTTTTAACCCGGCCCCGATATCCTCGGAGGAGAGAGCCTGCTGCGCTGTTGAGCCGGCCGGGCTTTTCAGGAGGTCAACTCCTTTCTGCCACCAGCTGCTGTGCGCTGTGGCGGCCCCAAATATAAAATAAGAAGTCAGGATTATGATGCCTGTTAACGTGAGGGTGCGTGACGTAAAAAGCATGCTTGTTCTCTTCCGCATAGTGGGTCTCCATGAATTTTGGTGTAATTATATTGGAATGCTTTCGGGCGGAAAAGTCACGGGAATTTCATGAAAATACAGAATGCAGAATGACAGGCGTTGCTCATATTGAATAACGTCTGACTTGTTATGACAAAAAAACAATCAGTCCTGAAGTCTGGCGCAGAGACGGGCCACACGCTTGCCCAGCTTGAAGCCGTCGTCGGCCGCGGTGTTGTCAGGCGCCCCAACACAGCCCACGCCGTAATGGCCTGAGGCATCCATGGGATCGCCGACAATCATCATGCCGTAGATCAGCATGCACTGGATAATGGACATCATGGTCGTCTCCTTGCCGCCGGTGGGATGACCGCCGGTGGCAAAAGCCGCACCAACCTTGTTTTCCATTTTGCGCCGGGTAGAGACAAATTCATCGAATATCTTTTTAAGTTCTGCTGCCATGACCCCGAAATAAACCGGGGAACCGGCAATGACGCCGGCGGCATTCAGAAAATCATCCTTTGTGACGTCGGCTGTGGTTTTTATCAGGGCTTCGCCGCCGCCGGCTTCAACGCCTTTTGCAATATCTTTAGCGAGTTTTGCGGTATTACCGCCTTTTGAGAAATATAAGACAAGTACCTTCATGAGCCTCCCATTAAAATGATAATTGATCCTTTTTGTATTGTTTCCTTGATACCTCGACACCTGGAGCCCTTGGACCCTTTTTATTACAACATAAACCCCCCGCCGTTGACCGGTATATACTGCCCGGTAATATAATCAGACATTTCCGAGGCCAGGAACATGATGACACTGGCGATATCCTGCGGCTCAGCCACCCGGAGAAGAGGTGTGTGTTCTGCGGTATGCGTAAAGACCTCGGCGGGTAGACCGGCGGTGGCATCGGTTTTGGTCAGGCCCGGTCCTATGACATTGACATAGATGCCCGCCGGGCCCAGTTCCTGGGCCATGGTCCTGGCCAGGGAGTCCATTGCCGCCTTGGCCGCGCAGTGGGCAGCAAAACCGTACCCAGGTTCCCGGGAGAGCGAACTGGACACCAGGATAATCTTGCCGTATTTTTTTTGCATCATGCCGGGGAGAACAGCCTGGCAGCAGTGCACCATGGCACCGAGCTCGCCGGTGAGCTTGGCTTCGATATCGGGCCAGGAAAGCTCGGCAAAGGGCTGCATCGGAAAGTCGATATTGGCGTTGTTCACCAGGATATCAATGGGGCCCAGCTCTTTTTCCGCCCGCGCCAACATTTTATCGACGGCGCCACGGTCCCGCACATCGGCCTGCACCGTGATGGCCTTGCCCCCTGCCTCAATGATGCTGCTCTTGAGCGCCTCAGCCTTGTCTTTTGACTGCAGATAATTGATGACAACGGCTGCATCGTGGTCAGCCAGGTCCCGGGCGGTCGCCGCCCCTATTCCCCTGCTTGCTCCGGTGACCAGGGCGACTTTTCCCTGCAGATCAATACACATGATAAACCTCCTTTATCAAATGCAGAATTAAAAATGTAGAATGCAGAATTATTTTTCATTCTACATTTTTAATTTGCCTGGTTTTTCCGGCATCGGCATTTTTTCGGGTTCGCAGAGCAGGGCGGAGTTGATCGCTGCCTTGCCGCAGTTGGTGCAGCGGTAGCGGTCGTTGTTTACCCTGTTTTTGCAGAGCTTGGCCTTTGGTAAATCTTTGGAGCCGCACCAGTCGACTTTTTTCAGCTTGCCCTGGGGGTTGCATATATTGCCAGCGTAAAGTGAGACTACCCCGCAGTTGCCACAGAAAAATGCCGGAGTCTCCTTTGGCAGGGGCACATGTTTATTGATCTTTGTTTTTAGCATAGGTTTCTTTCCTTGTAGTTTTTTTACTGCAGGCTCTTACAGAATATTTTATGACCCCATGCGGGGGCCTTTAGTAGGATGTTTAAATAATTCGGTTGCAGTACGTGGTCTAGGCAGACAAAATTGCCGGTTATTATCAGCATGCAAAACTGCTGATGAATGACAAACAGCGCAACAACAGGGCGCCCCAAAGGAGGCAAGTGTTTATGTAATTCCCTGGCCTCTTGAACCATGGAACCCAGGCTTTTTACTCTGACTTCTGCAGTTCAAGTTTGTCCCATTCCGGCACGGTTATCTCGTCAATTTCACCGCCGAGGTACTGGATTTTCACCACGCACTTGACATCATCCACTTCGATGATAGTGAAATTTCTGCCCAGGTCAAAACGATAGTACCATTTTCCCTGTTCCGGTTCTATTTTTCCTGCCATTTCAATCCCCTATCTTTTATTTATATTCAGTATGCTGACAGTACAATCTTTTTATTTTCTGAAGCGGCTCATGGCCTGGTCATAGGCCCTGTCCATTTCCTCCATGGCGCTGTCCAGACCTTTTTTGAGGTCTTCATAAGCCTCGTTGCCTGCTGCCTGCAGTTCTCGAAATTTTTCGCCAATTTCAACCTTTTTCCTGCTGAGCTCTTCGATCTCTGCAGCCAAATCGGCCTTTGCCTGTTCATTCATCATAACCAGTTCTGCTTCGAGTTCCACAAGTTTCTGATTGTATTGTGCCATCTTCTCCTGGATTTTTTCCTGATACAGGGTTCTCTGCTCCTTGGTATAATCCAAGGTGGTATTTGCCAGGTCCCTTGCCTCTTTCTTGATGTCTGCCGGGGTCGTTGCCAGGTTTTCCACCTTTGCCCTTTCAGGTGTGGTTTTTTCCGTGCCAGGTTTTTGTTCGCTGCACGCTGTCATGAAAAAACAGAGTGCTGCCAATGCTATGATGGTCGTGAATCGTTAACGTTTCATGAGCGGTGCTCCTTAACAGGCATTTATTTGTTTGACGATAAAAACTTAATATTTTGATTCTAATGTATTCTTGTCTCTGTATCAATCAGGGTTTTTAAAATGTAGAATGAAGTATATGAGTGCCTGTCAGTCAAGCATCAGATCAAAATAGTCCCAGTTTACTCTATGCCAGCAATGCTGCGTTCTGAAGGAGTCAATTATAAACAGTTTCAGGTTATTTATCCTGCTCTCCTGTTTATGATGTTGTAGATATTGACAAAAATATAATTACGCGTCAATATAGATAATGTCTATCTTTTCCAAAAAATCAATTTATAAAATCTATAACATGAGTTAATATTATCATGACAATTTTCAGTATCATCGGTCTGGCCAGCCTTATTTCCGGTTTTATTTCCGGTTTGCTGGGCATAGGCGGCGGCATAATCATGGCACCAATCCTGATTTTTCTACCGGTCTGGGTCGGGCTCCAGCCGCTGTCAATGAAGGTCGTGGCAGGTCTTACCATCACACAGGGCCTCGTTGCCTGCCTGTTTGGTGCGTTTTATCATAAGAAGTTTAACTTTGTGTCCGGACGGCTGTTCTGGCACATGGGCCTACCAATATTTCTGCTGTCCTTCCTGGGGGGGTATTTATCCCACTTTGTCTCCAATATCCTGCTGCTGATTCTTTTTGCCACTCTGGCGCTGGCCGCATCCTTCCTTATTATGATCCCGGTCAGGGGAGACTCTGAAAATCCGGATGTCAGCACCCTGGCGTTTAAGAAATCAAGGGCTGTCATAGCAGCGGCCGGGGTCGGTCTGCTGGGCGGCATGGTGGGCCAGGGCGGCTCATTTATCCTGATACCGCTGATGACTTCCTATGTCCAGGTACCGACCAGGATTGCCATCGGCAGCAACCTGGCAATTGTCACCCTGGCATCAGCCGCCGGTTTTCTGGGCAAGGCCATGAGCGGGCAGATCGAGTGGCAGTTCACCATACCGATCCTGATCGCGACAATTCCCGCAACGTTTATCGGCAGCCTGGCAAGCAAGAGGGTCAGTTTTATCTATCTCAAGCGGATCCTTGCAGTTCTTATCGCAATTGCTGCTGTGAGAATATGGTTTTCGGTCCTGTGGCCCTAAGGCCGGTTGCAACAGTTATTTCATTCTTTAATTCTGGGGAAAGTCACATGGTAGAGAGAAATTTCCGTTTTCATACTGCTATATCTATTGACACGTGAATCGTTCCCAAAAGGTTGCCATGTCGACTGGCAATCTTTATTCAGCTTTCCTCTGTGAAAAGTTAAGATGTTGGCAAGTTATATGTAGTTTAGCCACATCCCCTCCTATCGATACATTGTAGTATCTTTCTTTTTTCGAAATGTGTTGTTTTGGTGATTATCCCTGTTAAATCTCTTTTTTTATCTAGTACCAAGGTACAATTGAAAGTCACTACTAAATCATTAAAATATTAAAAAAGTGATGGGAGAAAAAGTTAAGATGCCCATTGGATATATTGAGTCAGGTTTTGTCTGACAAAACCATAGATGATAGCAAGCATATTAAATATAACGTTATGAAAACCATACTTTATTTTTTGATTATTATTTTAAGCCTATTTCCTAGTTTTTCGTTTAGCGGAGAGGGATCTTGTGTGCAGGGAGATTGCATAAATGGGCAAGGGAGAAAAATATATTCAGATGGTAAAATACATGATGGATATTGGGTTGAAGGCCAATACGTAGGCAAAGGACAAACGGTAGATTATTTAGTAAAGCAGAAAGAGATTCCTGAGAAAATGAATAACATTGAGACATTAATAGATAAATATGGCGAAAAGTGTAAACAATATTGTAAAGTTAATGAAGACGAATACAACAAATACTGTTATGAGGCATGTTTGACTTTTCCTGCAATAGATGAATTATAGAAATAAAGAGAGACGGTTCGGTATCATACTGATTTTCTCATGTTGCTTCAATTCTTGGCGTGGTTTTACAAAAAAATGCCTCACAAGCCTAAAAATATTGTTTTCGTTTGGTTGGAGAAGGTTTCTTTGCTTTGAAATGCATAGTTGCTTGAGAAGTTATGAAAAACAAATAACGGCACTATAGCAGATAATAACTGGTTATTTTATATTTTGCGGTTCTGACCCTGCTAAGCCAAACTCAATATGTGGCAAGTTCCTACCTTTTTTAATGTTATTACTCGATTAAACCTTCCTGCTATCAATCATCACTCGTGAATCATTCTTGACCATCTGCGGTCTGATCGGCCACCAGATCATAACTCCATACATGATGCGGATATTCTGTTTTTTATTGATCTAAATGCATCAATTTCATAGAACCTGCATAGAACAGAAAGAAAAAGGGACCCAGCCTTATAAGCTGAATCCCTTTCTATAACTGGTACGCCTGGCAGGATTCGAACCTGCGACCTACGGATTAGAAGTTTGTTATTTAACTTTTTCTAACACCAAGTCTAGTTCTACCTTTCTCTATAATTCCTTGACATAAAAGAAATTAAAGCGTATTTCTGTTCTGCCTAACCTTGCTGTTGTTCTATGCACCACTGACCCTATGCTGACCCTATGGAATGAGGCCCACCGAAAT
>PKTW01000086.1 GCA_002868955.1 Desulfobulbaceae bacterium | reverse complement strand
GGGGGGGTAATTTTAAATTGATTCCAAATCAAACAGCTACACCCTGTCGTGATTTTGCCACAATAGCCGGAAGAGCTTCGCACAGCTCATCAACTTCATCGATGGTATTGAACCGGCTTAAACTGATACGCAGAGTGCCATGGATATGGGTTTCGGGGACCTGCATGGCCCTTAGCACATGGGATGGGTCCAGGTCTCCGCTGTGACATGCCGAATGTGCTGACACTGCAATGCCTCGCTCGTCCAGTTCCTGCACCATGGCTCCGGAAGCACAACTTTTAAAACTCACGTTCAGGGTATTGGGCAGCCGCGGCTGAGCAGCGCCGTTTACAATGGTGTCATCAATACCTGTGAGGAACCTTTCCTGCAACCTGTTGCGCAGATCCAGAATATTGAATATACCAGACTCCAGGTGTTCTGCAGCCAATTCACAGGCTTTACCGAGACCAACAATACCGGCGACATTTTCAGTACCGGCCCGATGCCCCATCTCCTGGCTTGCCCCCATTATGAAGGGTGTAAAGGGGGCTGTCCTTTTGACATAGAGCGCGCCGACGCCCTTGGGGCCATGGAACTTATGTGCTGCCACGGAAAAATAATCAACAGGCAGGGTATTCAGATCTATCGGCGCCTTGCCTACCAACTGCACCGCGTCGCAATGGAAAAGCACATTTTTCTCTCTGCAGAGTGCTCCTATTTCTGCAAGGGGCCAAACCACACCGCTTTCATTGTTAGCTGCCATAAGGGAGACAAGGATGGTATCAGGCCCTATTGTCTCAGCCAGGAGTTGCAGATCCAATGCCCCATCCCGGCTTACAGGCAACAAATCTATTTTATAGCCGAATCTTTGCTGCAGGAACTCCAGGGGCTTTAATACCGAAGCATGCTCAACAACCGATGAAACGATGTGTTTTTTCTCAGGAAAGGCTGATACCGCGCTCCAGATTGCGGTGTTGTTTGCCTCTGTGCCGCCGCTGGTGAATAATATTCTCTTGGGTTGGCAGTTCAACAGTGTTGCCACCTGTTTCCTGGCATTCGTAATCCCAAAAAGAGCCTGTTCCCCATCACGATGGCCGCTGGAAGGGTTGCCGAAACGTTCTTGGAGATAGGGAAGCATTGTTTCACAGACTGCAGGATCCAAGGGCGTTGTAGCATTATTATCGAAATATATTCTGTCCATGCATCACCTGTAATCCATTTAACGTACCAATATAAAATAGCGGCCCGGCGAATCGAAAAACTCTTCAGATCGGTTATCCGACCATTTGCAGTACTGGAACGATACAGCCAGTTATATCTCAAGCATCCTGTCCAATGCGATCTTGGCCAGTTTTGCTGTTTCAGGATCAACTGTAATCTGATTCTTTACTTCCCCCTGCACCAGGTTATCAAGGACCCAGAGAAGATATTTGGGTTTTATCCTGTACATCGTCGAGCATAAACACTGAAACGGTGACAATGAATGTATTTCCTTGTCAGGGTTAAGGCGGGCAAGCCTGTTCACCAGGTTAATCTCTGTCCCGATGGCCCATTTGGAACCCGGGGGCGAACTCGATACTGCCTTGATAATATTTTCGGTGGAGCCGTACTGGTCCGACGCGGCTACCACCTCATGCCTGCATTCAGGATGCACAATGATGCGGATTTCGGGGTCTTTTGCACGCCATTCCCGGACGTGGGCTGCAGCGAACTGCATATGCACGGTACAGTAGCCGTTCCATAAAACGACCTTTGCCTGCCTTATTACATCTGCAGAATTGCCGCCCAGGTGCTCGTCGCGGTTCCAGCGTATAATTTCTTCAGGTTTTATTCCCAGGGCAACAGCGGAATTCCTCCCAAGATGTTCATCGGGGAAGAAAAAGACTTTCTCACCGCGCTCAAGGGCCCAGGTCAGTACCCGTTCTGCATTGGATGAGGTGCAGACCGAGCCGCCCCGCTCTCCCACAAAGGCCTTGATTGCCGCGGATGAATTAACATAGGTCACAGGAATGATGCTGCAGGTACCGCTGGCCTCTTCCAACTCTTTCCAGGCCCAGGAAACCTCGTCAAGGGTTGCCATATCCGCCATGGGGCAGCCGGCTCTCAAGTCAGGCAAAATGACAGCCTGATCGTCGCCTGTCAGAATATCAGCCGCTTCTGCCATAAAATGGACACCGCAAAAAACGATATACGGTTTATCATTGCAGCTTGCTGCATGTTTTGCCAGTTTCAGCGAATCACCGGTCATATCGGCAAACTGGTATACTGCCTCCTGCTGATAGTGGTGGCAGAGGATAAGGAGTTTCTCGCCAAGCTCTTTTTTACGGGCAGCAATGCGCTCAGCTAAGATTTCCTCAGCCTGCTCATAAAATTCAGAAACTATATCAACCTGTTGTAAGACCACTGTTCTCTCGATCATTTGCTATTAAAATCAACAGCGCATTGGAAGCTGATCTATTACGCAAATGCAGGAATATTTTACTTGGCTAATTTTACCCAGGCGGCGCAAGGCCCCTTATCACCCTGTGCTTCACCAAACCTTACACCGTCACCCTCGGAAAGCTGATTCATGGCAACATCCTTTAAAGCATTTTCATGAAAATAGATCTCCTGTCCCTGTGGCGTTACTATAAAGCCATATGACTCGTAGGGGAAAATGCTTTTTACAACCCCTTCGCCACCGGCACTTGTTGCCACCTCCGGCTGCACCTTGTATGACTGGCGTTTTTTGCGCTGCAGTTCCTTGAGTTGCAGCCCCAGAGTATTAAATGCATCCACCAGGAGCGGAACAACTTTCTCGCCTTTTCTTTTAACGACGACTGTATCATTTGGTATTGAAGCTACTACTCGGAGTTCATAACCTCCTTCTCTATGGGAAGACGTGCCTTCAATTGTGACGCGCAAATGATGAATAAAACCGGCATGATGTCTTTCAAGCCTTATTTTTTCTTCATCAATTTTATCCTGCCAGACCTTTCGTATTTCCAAGTTACGGGCTTCAACCTGTAGTTCCATCTAGCTCCTCCCTCAAAATTTTAACAATATTTCAGTCCGCCCCATCAACACGTTTTCATTTACCATGTAATTTATAATACCATATAATGGAATGTTACCCTAGCAATGATGAAAAATTCTGTTGCAGTAACAAGCTCAATACTCCAAACAGTTTATGTAAATCTAAAGCGGCGGAAATTAAATAAAATGTATTCCCTTGGCAAGTCTAAAAAAAAATAATAAGGTATCATACTTTTTACCACTATAATTGAACTTAATCACGAAACAAAATGGAAACAACAACATGCTTGTTAAAGACATAATAAATTCAAAAAAAACCTGTATCAGCTACGAATTCTTCCCGCCGAAACTGGAGAAAGACTGGGACAGACTGTTCCAGACGATATCTGACCTCATCCCCCTTGAGCCGGCTTATGTGAGTGTCACTTATGGCGCCGGTGGCTCCACCCGGGACCGCACCCATGACCTCTTGGTGCGCATCCAGAAAGAAACCGATCTTACCGTGGTTTCGCACCTGACATGTGTCGGATCAAACAGGGATGATATCCATGCAATTCTCAGCAAATATACCGAGAACGGCATAAAGAACATTCTGGCGTTACGGGGAGATCTTCCCAAGGGCCAGACCCATTGGGAGCAGCCTGAAAACGGTTTCACCTATGCTGCAGAACTGGTTGCTTACATCAAGAAACATTTTCCGCAAATGGGTATCGGTGTGGCAGGATTCCCGGAAGGACATCCTGAAACGCCAAACCGCCTCAAGGAGATCGAGTACCTCAAGGCAAAAGTTGATGCCGGCGCAGAGTATATTGTGACCCAGCTCTTTTTTGATAACCGGGACTTTTATGATTTCCGCGAACGCTGTGAACTGGCACATATCAACGTTCCAATCATAGCCGGGATCATGCCGATAACAACCAGGAAAGGTATGATCCGCATGGCTGAACTTGCAGCCGGGGCCCGAATCCCTGCCAGACTCCTGAAAGCAGTTGAACGGGCTGGCAGCGACGAGTATTTGGAAAGGGTTGGGGTACACTGGGCCACTGAGCAGGTCCGAGACCTGATAGATAACAATGTCCGGGGTATTCATCTTTATACATTGAACTGCTCAACAGCTACGCTCCGGATCTACAAATCACTGGGGATCAGCAGTTCCACCCAGCTTTAAATGTAAGGGATGTAAACATTGTTTGTCTCACTTCCCTGCTCGTTGCCTTTCCCGTGTTTTGATTATTTACAGGTTGTAAAAGATGCTTGTCTGCCTGTGTCCCCTTTTTCTTGACTCCTGACACAGTGATTATGCCCCAAAGATCTGCCCTAACAAGTTCCGTTCACTATGGCTGGTATGTTGTCGCAGCTGGCACGCTCTGTGTCTTTGCCGGCCTTGGTTTCGGCCGCTTTGCCCTGGGGATGCTGCTTCCAGCCATGGGCACTTCACTGGAACTTACCTACTCCCAGATGGGGTTGATAAGCACCTCGAATTTTGTGGGATATCTGCTAGCGGTTCTTGTTTGTGGTTATCTCAGTTCACGAATCGGAAGCAGATTATTGATTTTCCTGGCACTGCTCCTGGTAGCAGTTTCCATGTTGATGGTAAGCCAGGCTCAAAGTTTTATGACCGTTGCCTTTTTCTACACGCTTACAGGCATGGGGAGCGGTGCCTCAAATGTTCCCATGATGGCCCTTGTCGCTTCCTGGTTCAGCACCGGTCAACGGGGCAAAGCAGCAGGCTTTATTGTTATAGGCAGCGGCTTTGCCATACTTCTTTCCGGAAAACTTATTCCGTATCTCAATCAGCTGCGCGAATTTGACGGCTGGCGGATCAGCTGGCTGGTCCTCGGCATAATTGTTCTCATCATTTCCGTTATCTGTTTTATGGTAATCCGGGATTCCCCCGGAGAACTTGGCTTAAAGCCTTTTGCCGGCATGGGAAGCAGCCGCAAGGATGGTCATTTCCCATTTGATGACGGGCAAAAATCTGTCACCAGGAAAGACATCTACCATCTGGGGGCTATCTATTTTCTTTTTGGCTGCACCTATGTTATCTATGCCACCTTCATCGTAACGACCCTGGTGCAGGAAAGAGGCTTTTCTGAAATGGTTGCCGGTAATTTCTGGTCATGGGTGGGCTTCTTAAGTCTTTTCTCCGGCCCGGTATTCGGTACCTTGTCAGACAAACTCGGCAGAAAAACAGGGCTGATCATCGTATTTTCCATCCAGATGTGCGCCTATCTCCTGGTAGCACTCTCCCTGCCGGGCATGTTTCTCTACCTTTCAATCGGCTTTTACGGCATTGTAGCCTGGTCCATACCGTCTATCATGGCAGCCCTGGTGGGCGACTATGTCGGACCCCAGAAAACAGCAAGGGTTTTCGGTTTTATAACCTTTATTTTTGCCCTTGGACAGATCGCAGGCCCCGCAGTCGCTGGCTTTCTGGCAGAAAAATCGGGAAGTTTTTCAAGCAGTTTCTACATGGCTGCCATGTTTGCCGGACTGGCGGTCGTTCTCTCATTTCTTCTTAAAAAGCCTGCTCAGGTGTCTTAATTTCCTCAAAAACCCATGGGGTTCGGGTAAAATTTTCACACTGGTTAAAAGCAGGTAAATATGCTTGGCTGCAGTTTTCCGGCCCATAAATAAAAGATTTACGCAATTTCAGCAATTTCATCTTTTTAGCTTGCTGTTAGCAGCCTGTTTCGGTACCCTTTTTTACACAGTAGTTAAAGTGGCTGGAAATTTCAGGTCAAAACCATTTGTACCCAGTTTAGAAGGTGATTAATCAGCCTTTACCTGAAAATTCTAAGCACCAGTTGACCGAACCATTCTTTCTTTTCCGGTTCAACTCTGAGGGAAATTTTACAGCTATGGCAGATCATCTTCATCTGGCCGGCGATATTGGCGGCACCAAAACCATTCTGGCACTTTATTCCAGTGAAAAAGGGCCTCTGCAACCACTTTTCGAATCGAGTTATGCGAGCAGTTCTTATCCTGAACTTGATGCAATCATCGAAGATTTTATTTCAAATGCCAAAGCCTCAGCCCAGACCGCCAGTTTCGGAGTAGCAGGACCGGTCAGGGAAGGCAGGGCAGTTATTACAAATCTTCCCTGGCAACCTGATGCCAGTATGCTGCAGGCCTCACATGGTTTTTCCAGAGTAACCCTCATCAACGATCTGGTGGCAACCGGGTATGCCATCCCGCATTTGGCGCATTCTGACTTTCTCGCCATCAACAGAGGCATCAACACAAGTGCAGGTGCCCTGGGGATCATTGCCCCAGGCACCGGATTGGGTGAGGTCCTCTTCACCTGGGACGGTTCCCGTTATCTGGCTGTGGCCTCAGAAGGCGGTCATACGGACTTCGGCCCCTCATCCGAGACGGAATTCCGTCTCCTGGATTTTTTTATGAACCGGTATGGGCATGTCAGCTATGATCGGATTTGTTCGGGCCGGGGGCTGCCAGCCATATATGACTTTTATAAGACGCTAGGCCGGTTTGCTGAACCGGAATGGCTGGCTGACCAGTTGGCCGCTGCTGAGGACCCTGCGCCGGTAATTGTCAATGCAGCACTTGATGAAACCAGGCATTGCGACATCAGCATTAAAACCCTGGAACTGTTTATATCTATTCTGGGAGCTGAAGCAGGCAACCTGGCCCTCAAGGGGTTGACCACAGGCGGAATGTATCTCGGTGGAGGCATCCCCCCCAAAATCCTGCCTTTTCTTGCAGGAGAAACTTTCATGAAGTCATTTACTAGCAAGGGCCGCATGAGCTACCTATTACAGGACATACCTGTCAATGTCATACTCAACCCCAAGGCAGCCCTTATTGGTGCCGCAGCCTTCGGTCTGGGACTGCAGTTTGCGGGCCTGCAGCACAATTAATTCTTATGGATAAAAAACTTTTACAACGTCTGCTTATAGTTGCTGCAATTGTTGTTGCGGTGATTCTTTTTAAAGTTCTTGGCCTCGGCCACTATCTGACCCTGGATTATCTCAAGTCTTCCCAGGATAAATTTTCACAGCTCTATGGAGAAAACAGGCTCGCAGTCATCGCTGCCTTCATGGCAATCTACATCACAGTCACTGCCCTTTCCCTTCCGGGAGCTGCGGTTATGACACTGGCCGGCGGTGCCATGTTCGGATTCTGGATTGGTTTCGTTGTTGTTTCGTTTGCCAGCACTATCGGCGCCACCCTTGCCTGCTTTGTTGCCCGTTTTCTCCTGAGAGATTGGGTGCAGAACAGGTTTGGCGATAAATTGTCCACCATAAATAACGGCATTGAAAAAGAGGGTGCTTTTTACCTCTTTTCATTGAGACTGGTGCCAATCTTTCCTTTTTTTGTTATCAACCTGGCAATGGGGTTGACCACCATGAAGCTTTTAACTTTTTACTGGGTCTCGCAAATCGGCATGTTACCCGGCACCATGGCCTATGTGAACGCCGGCAAAGAACTGGGACAGATTGAATCCCTTTCCGGCATCCTTTCCCCCGGCCTGATACTTTCCTTCGTCATTCTTGGAGTTTTTCCAATTACCGTAAAAAAACTACTCACCTTTTATAAAAAAAAGACAGGCAAGCTGCTCCCTGAAGAAAAGGAGTCAATCGATGGCAAAGTATGATTTTGATCTTGGGGTATTAGGTGGAGGTGCAGCAGGACTTACCATTACTGCCGGTGCGGCCCAGCTTGGGGCCAAAACTCTCCTGGTGGAAAAAGAAGGAGCCCTGGGTGGTGATTGTCTGCACTATGGCTGTGTCCCGAGCAAAACCCTGATCCGGACGGCCCGGGCATATCATGATATCAAGCATGCCGTGAAATTCGGATTGCCGCATGTTGATGTGCAGCCGGTCGATTTTAAAGAGGTTTCAAAACGCATCCGCTCTGTTATCAGCGTTATTCAGAAGCATGATTCTGTTGAACGTTTCTGCTCTCTCGGTGCCAGGGTGGAATTTGGCCAGGCGGAATTTATCGACGAGCATTCCATTCGCCTCAATGGCAATACCTATTCTGCCAAAGCCTGGGCCATAGCCACCGGATCCTCGCCGGCAATCCCTCCTCTTGGAGGACTCAAGTCCATTTCCTGTCTGACAAATAAAGATATTTTCTATATGGATACCCTCCCCGTTTCAATGATTATCCTTGGCGGCGGGCCCATAGCCATGGAAATGGCCCAGGCATTTAACAGGCTTGGTACCAGGATCACAATCATCCAACGCTCCGGCCAGATATTAAGTAGAGAGGACAAGGACCTGGCCGATACTGTGATGGAAAAGTTAAGCCACGAAGGCGTCTCCTTTGCTCTTGGGTCATCAATCGTTACCATTGCAGAGACTGGTGCCAGTAAAAAGGTGACATTCAAAAATAATGAAGGAGAAATAAAGACCATAGTTGCAGACGCTCTCCTCGTTGCAATGGGAAGGACTCCCAATGTTGACGGGCTTGGACTGGAAAATATCGGCGTTGTTTATGACGATAAAGGAATCGAGGTCGACAGCCGCTTACGCACGAACCACAAACACATCTATGCTGCCGGTGATGTTACCGGTAAGTACCAGTTTACCCATGCCGCAGGCTATGAGGGTGGTATTGTTATCAGTAACGCCATATTCCATCTGCCGCGCAAAACTGATTATACCTTTCTCCCCTGGTGCACCTATACCAGCCCTGAACTGGCCAGCATAGGTTTGAATGAAAAGGGGGCAACCGCGGCTGGAATTAAATATTCCGTATGGATCGAGGAGTTTAAAAATAATGACAGAAGTCTTGCCGAGGGCGAAGAAACAGGCAGAATAAAAATGCTGCTGGATGAAAAGGAAAAACCCATCGGCATTCAGATCCTCGGCCCCCATGGTGGAGACCTGCTCAGTGAATGGGTTGCAGTATTGAACGGCAAGGTAAAACTTTCCACTCTTGCCGGTGCAATTCACCCCTATCCGACCTTAGGTGAGATAAATAAAAAAGTTGCCGGTTCATTTCTTGCTGGAAAAATATTCTCCGACACCGTAAAAAAAGGATTAAAGCTTTTCTTTAATTTAAAGGGACGGGCCTGTGAAGCTTCCGAGTAATATTTTTGCTGTACAGCATTTAAGGGTTGCCAAAACACCTTGACTTCCAGTATATAAGCCCCTTTTTGTTTCTCCATTCACTGTGTTTACTACATTCAAACAGGTATTGTTCTTCTGTTTGGTGTTATTGAAAAAATTTAAAATCAATTGATGAGGAATCGTAATGCCAGCTAAGGAAAATTGTACACTATACAGCGGTGGTCTCAAGGGAGCTGAAACTGCTTTTGGTGAAGCGGCTGAGAAATGGTCCATCAAAGAAGTGAATTTCTGCTATACAGGCCAGAAAACACACAGGCAGAAAAATCTGGAAGTCCTTTCTGATATGGAATTGAAACGCGGCGACATAAGCATGGAGCTGGTTTCGAAATTGATGCGCCGTACCTACTATGAAACCGAGAAGATCAGAAAGGTACTGCAGACCATTTTCCACATGGTGAACAAAGGCCACCAGGTTTTTGTCATCGGTACAATTCTTGAGGACAACACCGTAAAGGGTGGCACTGGCTGGGCTGTGGAACTCGCCAAACTGTTCAACAGGCCTCTGGCAGTTTATGACCAGGCAAAAAACAATTGGTATAGCTGGAAACAGAACGCCTGGGTCAAGGGCACCCCGAAAATTGAACATGAAACATTTGTCGGGTCCGGGACACGCAATCTTTCTGAAAATGGCAAAAAAGCCATAGAGGACCTTTTCGAGACAGCCTTTGGTTCTCTGTGATCATTGGTTTTCAGGGTAACAAAAAAGCCGTGCACTTAATGCGCACGGCTTTTTTTATTGCATCAGCCATCCAGTTTGTTCAGGAGCCAGGCCATGTTCCGGCCAAGATTTTTCATGGTCTGGATACCCTCATCGTCTTTTTCAACCTCGCCCTTCTGCCGGCCCATCCCCAAATTCCAGTAGCTGGAGCCCGGCACAATCATCTGCCCGATAAAGAAAAAGTGATTTATCGAGTTGAACACATGGATTGCCCCGGCCCGCCGTACTGCAACCACAGCCGCTCCCACCTTACGGGCCAGCATATCGCTGTTAGCCCGTGACACCATACCGGCCCTGTCTATAAGCGCCTTCATTTCGGTGGAGACGTTGGCAAAATATGTCGGCGAACCGAGGATGATGCCATCGGCCCCCAGCATTTTTTCAATGCATTCATTGGCTATATCATTTTTAACAGAACAGCGTTGGTCCTTATTCTCAAAACATTTCATACAGGCTATGCAGCCATGGATTCTACTGCCGGAAAGCTGGACCAATTCAGTTTTGATTCCTTCTTCTTCCAGCTCCCTGAAAACATAATTGATCAAAATCGCTGTGTTGCCGTCTTTTCGTGCACTGCCGTTAAATGCCACTACTTTCATAATTTTACCCCATAAATAACTTTAATCTTTCATTCTTTTGCAATTTCAATTTTTTGCCTTTATATGCCTTTTACTAAAATTTGCAAACCAGGCAGGACAGGATTTCAGCTATACTCCTCCCTCAGATTATAGCATCCTGAATACTTTTCTTTATCAAGAACAATCCCTGATGAAATCTTCACATCTCCTGGCGGTGAATGGCAAAGGGTGCCCAAGCCTGGCAAACGGGCATTACATCCATGCTGTTAATGTTGATATGCGGCGGCAGGCCTGTGACCCAGTAGATTATTTCAGCGATATCATCTGCGCTGAGGGGTTGGGCTCCCTGGTATACTTTTGCAGCACGCGCCGCATCGCCGTTAAACCTGACGAGGGAAAACTCTGTTTCAGCCATACCAGGCTCAATGTTGCTTACCCGTATCGGAGTTCCAAGCAGATCAGTACGGAGGTTATTTGAGAACTGCTTGACAAATGCCTTTGTCGCACCGTAGACATTACCGCCTGGATAGGGGGTAGAGCCTGCCACCGAACCGATATTGACAATATGGCCTCGCCGGCGGCGTACCATGCCGGGCAGGATCTGCCTGGTGCAGTACATAAGTCCCTTGATGTTTGTATCCACCATGGTCTCCCACTTGTCCAGGTCCGCTTCATGGGCGGGCTCAAGGCCCAGGGCCAGGCCGGCATTATTTATCAGGATGTCCACTTCCCGGAAAGATTCCGGCAGGCTGGAGAGCGTTTCGGCAACTCCATTGCGGTCACGAACATCTAGCTGCAGGAGGCGGCATTCTGTGTCTCCCAGTTCCTGCTGCAGGGCCTCAAGTTTTTCAAAACGGCGGGCAGCAAGAATCAACCTGGTTTGCGGCCCCCCATATTTTCGGGCGCAGGCCGCGCCAAACCCGGCACTTGCCCCGGTAATCAGTACTGTTTTTTTCATAACCGACTCCTGTCAATAATGAATTTGCAACTTCTCAATAAATAGTTGTCGAAAGGATATTGACCTGAAAATAGTTTACAGCTGCTAGAGCTGTTTAGTTCCTTTAAATTCCTGCCAAATAACTATGCCAAAATATCCTCTAAAAGAAAAGTATTTCAACTTCCGGCAATGAGTACCACAAAATCTATAAGTATAACCCGCTATGCTATTCCTTGACAAAGCCTGTGCACCCATTGTAATCAGTTTCAGTACCATTTCTTTTCAGACTTAAATAAGTTTACCCAATGTACAGGAGTCTTTTTATGGCTGAAGATACACCCAGCGGGGCCATTTTACAGCGCGACAGAAAAACCTATGCCATTGTGCCAAGAACACCAGTCGGGCTTGTCTCCCCTGAAGTCCTTGATGCAATTAGTGTTGTGGTCCGCAAATATAAAATACCAATTACCAAAATAACGTCGGGACAGCGTCTTGCCCTTATCGGCCTGCAACGGGAAGAGGTGGCCCAGGTTTGGCATGATCTTCAGATGGAGGTTGGCCAGGCCGTTGAGCTTTGTGTTCATTATGTCCAGGCCTGTCCAGGCACCGAGGTCTGCAAATTCGGAGTGCGGGACTCCCTTAGCCTGGGATTGAAACTGGAAAAACTATACGTGGGTATGGACTTGCCTGCCAAGGTTAAGATGGGTGTATCCGGCTGTCCTTTCTGTTGTGCTGAAAGTTATGTGCGTGATATCGGTCTGATTGGCAAGAAAAAAGGCTGGATTCTAACTTTTGGCGGCAACTCGGGCGGAAGGCCCCGCATCGGTGATGTCATTGCCGAGGACATTGCTGATGATGAAGCAGTTGCCCTGGTCCAGCGCTGCTTGGAATACTATCGGAATAATTGTGATAAAAAACTGCGGACTGCCAGATTTGTAGAAAAAACAGGGATAGAAGCTATAAAGCAGGCTGTCCTGAAATAAGCATTCAAGGTAACGATAATGGCAAAAAAATACAACATCCCTGAAGATGAGATTGTAACAGGGATAAAAATCGCTTCCCTGCCCACAATTACCGCCGAAATGATGGACAGGGAAACCATAATGTTTTAACAATTGTCATTTCATTTATATGTATCCACCTGTCATTATAATACACCTTAAGGATGTAAAACCTGTCGCATTGTACAATATTCGAAATTATATGCTTAGTAATGATGGCATCTTCTGATGACAGGCTATATAGTATTTTTCTATTAGTCTTTTATAAATCATAGGGAAAATATATTATTGCACAGTTCCCGGAAAAACAAAATAAATGAGGCTAATTTAAATGGTCATATTTAAAAAGAAGACACTGACAGGTCTGGCAAGAACCTGCGGCTGAGCTGCAAAAATCGGTCCGACGGCTCTGTCGGAAGCGTTACAGGGATTAGCACCGCCAAATGATCCGAATCTGCTGGTTGGCATTGAAACAGCCGATGATGCAGCAGTATACCGTTTAAGCGATGATATTGCCATGATCAACACGGTGGATTTTATTACTCCTCCTGTTGACGATCCCTACTGGTTCGGTCAGATATCGGCTGCCAACTCTATATCCGATGTTTATTCCATGGGAGGCCGACCGCTTACAGCACTCAACGTGGTGATGTTTCCAAGCAAGCTCCTTGATATGGGATTCCTTAAAGACATTTTAAAAGGAGGGTACGACAAAGTTGTTGAAGCCGGGGCCTGCCTGGTTGGGGGCCATACTGTTGACGATGAAGAACCAAAATATGGACTCTGCGTTAACGGCATTGTTCATCCTGACAAGGTAATTACAAATGCCGGCTCCAAACCGGGCGATGCCCTTATCCTCACAAAACCTTTAGGCTCAGGCGTATTATTTAATGCCGTCCGTTCAGGAAAACTGCCTTTTAAGGATTTAGAGCGTGATACACTCCCTTCACTTGCTGCTTTGAATGGGCCGGCGATGGCAACAGCTCTAAACTATGGTCTACATGCCTGTACAGATATAACCGGTTTCGGCATTCTCGGCCATCTGCTTGAAATGGCGCACGGTTGCAATGCAAGGGTTGTTCTGGATTACAGCAAACTTCCATTTTATGCCGATGCGCTTGCCATGTATAAGAAAGGTGAAACGACCGGCAGCAACAAACCAAACAGAGCTATGGTTGCCAAACATCATCTTGATCTGCAGGTTTCCCTGTCAGCTGCAGAGGAAGAACTGCTCTACGATCCCCAGACTTCAGGAGGCCTGTTATTGTCACTCCCAAGTCATCAGGCAGATGAGCTGCTCACCTCGCTTGCAGCCGATGGAGTAAAAAACGCTGTACAAGTAGGCAAGATCACTGCTGATCCTGTCGGCATAACTGTTGCATGATCTAATTCTCGCCATTTTGAACCAGTTTGATCTTCCCTTTCAGGTTGCTGTTATAATCAGCATATTGCTCCTTGATCTGATCATTTATTTTCAGCATGTTATCTTCCATACCATTCCATCATTCTGGCGTTTGCACATGGTACACGATGCAGATTTGGAAATAGATGTGACTACCGGCTTGCGTTTTCATCCCCTGGAGATAATACTCTCCCAAGCAATAAAAATTGCTGCAATTATCTTCATCGGCCCACCTGTTTTAGCAGTGGTTCTGTTTGAAATTCTCCTGAACGGGACTTCCATGTTTAATCATGGCAACATTAAGATTCCCGTAAAAATTGACAGAATATCTGTTCATATTGACGCACCCGGCATATATTGATATATCCAATTGAACAAATAGGTGATGCCGATTGCATAGTTTCTGCATAGCAGCTCTTACCAATGCATAACTATGGGGCAAAAAAACAGGATCCTTTCATTGCGGAGTCTTTCATGGACATCCATCATCTGAGAATTTTTGTCTCAGTTTATAAGAACAGAAGTTTCACCAGGGCTTCAGAGCAACTGCACATCAGCCAGCCCACCATAAGCGAACATATAAAAAATCTGGAGAACTCCCTTGACTGCAAACTCTTTGACAGGCTGGGCCGCTCAATCATGCCGACTCCCGAAGCAGACCTGCTGTATCCGAGAACGCTGCAGCTTCTTGACGACCTTGGCAGCATCCGGGAAGAAATCTCGGCGGCGGGGACGGGTGTGAAGGGAAAGCTGATTATAGGGGCAAGCACCATACCGGGCGCCTATATTCTGCCCCGCATGGCTTACTCTTTCAAAAAACAATACCCTGAAGTGGCATTTGAGATACTGATCGAGGATTCCGCCAAGATAACAGGCATGGTCCTGCAGCATGACCTGCCGTGCGGTATTGTAGGCGCAAGGATGAATTCTGACAAACTGGTCTACGAGCCATTATTTGAAGATGAACTCGTCCTGGTGGCAACAAAAAAAGTGCTGGCGCAAAAGACTGTTACATTGAAAAAACTTGCAGCCATCCCATTTCTGCAAAGGGAAAGCGGCTCAGGCACGCGACAGACCTTTGAAAACTTTCTCGAGAAGACCGGGACGCTAACCGATGACTTCAATATTGTAGCCACCCTTGGCTCAACCAGCGCCGTGAAGCAGGCTGTAAAAGAAAGCCTGGGCGCCTCGGTGATTTCACGGATCGCTGTGCAGGAGGAACTTGGTAACAAAAAATTGCAGGAAATCACGATCCGGAACTTACGAATGAAGAGAAAGTTCTACCTGGTGCGCCAGAAAAAAAGGACCCTGCCGTCTCACTATGCAGCCTTCTGTTCTCACCTGAAAAAAGGTTGCGATTTCTCATGAAAAAACTGGAAGTCTCGATGGCCCAGTGGATCATAAAGTACCGCTGGTGGCTGATGTTTGCATGCCTGGTCATTACTGCAGTCTCGGGCAGCGGCCTGCGGCACCTGACGTTTGAAAACGATCTGCGGGCTTTCTTCTCAGAGGAAAATCCACAGCTACAAGCTCTGGAAGCACTTGAGAATACCTACAATAAAATTGACAATGTCTTCTTTACCCTTGCGCCGAAAAACGGCAATGTCTTTACCAGGGAAACCCTTGCCGCTGTTGAGGAGCTCACGGAAGCCTCCTGGCTGATTCCATACTCCAGCCGGGTGGACTCCATCACCAACTTCCAGCACACCCGCGGTGCAGATGATGAATTGCTAGTCGAAAATCTTGTCCCGGATGCACTGAATATGAGTGCTGCTGAAATCCGGCGTGTTAAGGATATCGCCCTCTCTGACCCGCGCCTGGTAAACCAGCAGATTTCTCCCAGTGGACACGTAACCGGTATCAATGTCAATATCCTGCCGCCTGACAGTTTAAATGAAGCCGTTCCCGAGGTCGCAGCTTATGTCAGAAAGATGGCTGATGAATTTCGGCAAAAATATCCGCAGATAGATATCTATGTTACCGGCGCCTTGATGTTTGATAATGCCTTCAGTGAAGCCACCCGGGATGACATGAAAACCCTTATACCACTGATGCTGTTCGTTCTTGTTGCCATCATCGGTATTGCTCTTCGCTCCTATACCGGCACAATTGCCACGCTCATTATCATTTTAATGTCCATGGTTACAGGAATGGGATTGGCCGGCTGGCTGGGGATTGCATTAACTACCGGCTCCGGAGTGGCTCCAACAATTATTCTTACTCTGGCTGTGGCTGATTCCGTTCATGTCATGGCCACTGTTTATCAGCAGATGAGCCTGGGCCAAAAAAGGCTGGATGCAGTGTCGGAATCGCTGCGCATAAATCTTCAACCTGTTTTTCTGACCAGCATTACCACGGCCATAGGCTTTCTGACCATGAATTATTCCGATGCCCCGCCCTTCAGGGATCTGGGCAATATTGTGGCCATGGGAGTTGTTGCAGCATTCTTCTATTCAATCTTTTTCCTGCCGTCAATCCTGGTTGTTCTTCCCATCAAGGTCAGAAATATAACAGTTGACGCTAAAGATTTCTGTCATGCCTGCAACAGGCTGGCCGATTTTATCATCAGCAAGCGTGTACCTGTATTCTGGACCATGGCTCTTATCATTGCTGTTCTTGTAAGCGGCATGCTCCGCCTGGAACTTAATGACAATTTCCTGAAATACTTCAGCAGCAAATACGAGATCCGCAGGGCCACCGACTTTATGCAGGAAAACCTGCGCGGCTGGGATATCATCGAGTACTCCCTTGATTCAGGAGAGCCCGGCGGCATCCATCAGCCGGAATATCTTGCAACAGTTGAGGAATTCACCCAGTGGTATCGCAAGCAGCCCAATGTTACATTTGTCAGCACCATCACAGATACCTTCAAAATTCTGAACCGGAACATGCACGGTGATGATCCAGATTTTCACACCATTCCCGACTCCCGTGAATTGGCCGCCCAGTATCTCCTGCTCTATGAATTGTCCCTGCCCTTCGGCCAGGACCTGAACAACCGGATAAATGTTGATAAATCTGCAACCCGTTTTATCGTCTTCCTGAAAAATACTACGGCCAAGGACCAGAGGGCTATGGATGCCAAGGCCAGGGTATGGCTTAAAGAAAATGCACCGCCCCACATGCTTACCTATGGTTCAGGCCTTTCTATGGTCTGGGCCCACATCTCGAAACGTAATATCGAAAGTATGCTCGGTGCTTCCTTTGGGGCCCTGATAATCATATCTGCCATTTTGATCATGACCTTACGCAGTTTCAGGCTGGGAATTATCAGCCTCATCCCCAACCTTGCCCCCGCCTTTATGGCATTCGGCATTTGGGGCATGCTCGTCGGCCAGGTTGGCCTTGCCCTGTCTGTCATTGTTTCATTAACACTAGGCATTGTTGTGGATGATACAATTCATTTCCTCAGCAAATACCTGCGGGCCCGCCGCGAAGAAAACATGGACCCCGTCCACGCGGTGCGCCATGCCTTCAATACTGTCGGCACCGCCATGTGGGTTACCACTGTTGCCCTGGTGGCTGGATTTTCAGTGCTTACGATTTCAGGCTATAATGTCAACGCCCAAATGGGATTGCTATCCGCCATTACCATCAGCCTGGCACTGCTGCTCGATTTTTTCTTTCTTCCGGCCCTGTTGCTGATGATGGATTGTAAAGACATCAAATAAAATTGAACTATTCCCGGGTGCAATACATGAAAAAAAATCTTCTGCGACATTACAGTATAGTGCTGGTCATCATCCTTCCCACGCTCCTTCTCTTGCAACCCGGACACAGCCCGGCCGAAACAGCTGAAGATAAAGGCCTTGCACTTGCCATCGAGGCTGACAAGCGCAATTCAGGCTATGGCGATTCTACTGCCGACATGCTGATGATCCTGCGCAACAAACATGGCCAGGAAAGCCGGCGCAATATGCGCTACCGGACGTTGGAGGCTGAAAATGACGGCGACATGAGCCTGACCATTTTTGATTCTCCCAAAGATGTCAAAGGTACAGCTTTTCTGAATTATACCCACAAGCTTGGCGATGATGACCAGTGGCTCTATCTGCCGGCCTTAAAACGTGTGAAGCGCATCAGTTCCAGCAACAAGTCCGGTTCGTTCATGGGCAGCGAATTTGCCTATGAGGACATTGCCAGCCAGGAAATAGAGAAATACACCTACAAATGGCTGCGGGATGAAACATATGAAAACAGGGATTGTTTTGTAACGGAACGCTATCCTGTTGACAAGAAGAATTCAGGCTATAGCAGGCAGGTTGTCTGGCTCGACAGGGATGAATACCGGATATGGAAGGTCGAATATTATGACCGCAAAAATGCCCACCTGAAAACCCTCACCATCTCAGGGTATCAACAATACAATGAAAAATTCTGGCGGCCTGACCTAATGTTTATGGTCAATCACCAGACAGGCAAGAATACTGAACTGCAATTTTCAAACTACCGGTTCAGGGTGGGGCTGGGCCCGGATGATTTCAACAAGAACAGCCTGAAGAGAGCGAAATAAATGACGAATTATGAATGCATAATGCAGAATTCAAAATTCAGAATTTAGAACTGAAAACTGAAAGATGAAAAAATGAAATACACTCTTCATCTTATTTTTCTTATCGTATCCTTTCTGCCATGGACAACGTTTGTCCAAGCCCATGAAATGAACGGCCATGTTTCTGTTGAAGCCCGCCTCTTTGCCAACGCACCTCTCTATCCGGATCAGGAGCGCAATAACGGCTCCATCGCGCTTGCACCCGAGTACTACCATGAATGGGAGAATGGTTCGAGCTTCACATTCGTTCCTTTTCTAAGGCTTGACAGCGCCGACTCCGAGCGCACTCATTTTGATATCCGTGAATTGAATTTTCTCCTGCTTGGTGATCCCTGGGAATTGCGTATCGGGATTGCCAAGGTTTTCTGGGGTGTCACAGAGTTTGTTCATCTCATCGATATCATCAACCAGACTGATCTGGTGGAGGATCTCCGCGGGGAAGACAAATTGGGCCAGCCCATGGTTCACCTCTCAGCCCCAACAGATTGGGGCGTGCTAGACTTTTTTGTCCTGCCCTTTTTCCGGGAGCGCACCTTTCCTGGGCCCGATGGGCGCCTGCGCACACCGGTTGCAGTTGATACGGGCAACCCTGTCTATGAAAGCTCTGCTGAAGAAAACCATGTTGATTTTGCCCTACGTTACAGCCAGGTCTTCGGTTTTGGTGATATCGGTTTCTACTACTTTAAAGGGACAGGCCGGGATCCGTTATTCATACCTTCTCTAAACACGGGCGGCCAGCCTGTGCTTCTCCCCTTTTATCGTTTGATTGATCAGGCCGGCATTGATCTGCAGCTCGTTGCCGGCAGCTGGCTGTGGAAACTGGAAGCATTGTACCAGGACAATGAGTCAGAAAATTTCTACGCAGCAACAGGCGGCTTCGAGTACACCTTTATCGGGGTTGGTGACTCGACAATGGACCTGGGGCTTATTGCTGAATTTGCCTATGACGATCGGGACGACGAAGCCGCCACTTCCTTTGAAAATGATCTCCTTTTGGGTTTGAGGCTGGGTGTAAATGATACTGCCGGCACAGAACTCTTGACGGGCTTGAGTTATGATCTGGACAGCAGGGGGAATGTGCTGCGAATTGAAACGAGCAGAAGAATAACCGATTCTCTGAAGCTTTTCCTGGAAGGCTGGGCCTTTTTTAATGTGGAGCCGGACGACACCTCTCTGTATAGCATCCGGGATGATGATTTCATAAGATTACAGCTCTTTTATTATTTTTAATTAATAAGCGTTCAGCAATCCACGTTCAGCCGTCAGCCCTCAGCAAACAGTCTTCAATCCAGAGTTTTTAATCCTTGCATATTCATCATTCGTAATTCTGCATTCTACATTTAGCTCTCCATCACAATACCAGCAAAAAGAGAATGCCTGAACCCAGCAGGAATGCATAGGGCAGGCCATAAAGCTTGAGAGAAAATCTGTCACTTCCCATATACCGCTTGATTATCCGATAGGTCGCATAGAGACTGGCCAGCAACCCTCCTGTGATAATCAGATGCTGCAGGGTTAGGGTTGCCTCCCGACTCAATAACCTGTGCCCTGGTTCCAGCGATGCCCCGAAAGCTGACATGATAAGCGGTATTAGCCGCCAGGCTTCTGCCACGAACATTTCAAAATATACAGCCAGAAAGCCGCCAAGAACCAAAGGGATAAACCCGTAACCGGTGGCTGAAAAAATATAGTTGAAACTTTTTCCTGTAATCCTTGCCTGCTGCCAGGAAAACAATGAATAAATTGCTACAAATGCTGCGATCAGAGCGAAAATCATGAGGCTGCCAACCAGGTGCGGCATGCTGTATACGGTAAAGAGATTCTGGAATTCCTGGTGCCGCAACAGGGGAAAAAATATTGCTGACAGGGAAACGACGAGAAAACTGTCAGCGACGCGTGGCGCGTGTATATGCCAGAGTTCAAGCGGCGCAATCCGCAGATTCACCTGGATTGAATCATGAGGACAGTTCTTGATGCAATTGCCGCACAAGATGCAATCCCTGTTGTTATCAACCAGAAACGGGTGACGGAACATGGGGCAGCCCTCATGGGCCTCGTCACCTTGGTAACATAGGCGCGACTGGCAGGTATTAACACAGAGAGGTCTGTTGGCCCGCAGTTCCATGACCGACGGCATGGCAAATATGGCATTCAGTGCACCAAGCGGGCAGATATACCTGCACCAGGCGCGCCTTTTAAAAACCACACTGAATAGAAAAGAACCCAGTATTATCCCCAGAATAATCAATCCCGTCAGCCGGGTGTTGCGGTAGGCATCCCAGACCAACTCAATCCAGAACACAACAATACAGAAAACAGCCATGATCCAACCGGAATAGTCCTTGAGAAACTGGGGCACATTGTGACTGGGTTTCACAAAGAGCTGCGCCACATTGCCGGGCAGGGACAGCGAACAGACACTGCACCATATCCTGCCAAGAAAAAAGAAGGAAAAGAGCATGAGCGGCCAGCCAATGGACCAGCTTAACACCAGGCCTATATTCCTTTCAGGGTCATCCCTGGGGCCGAAAAACAAGGCCAGCAATCCGGCAAAAAAGATTATTGAGATCAATATACGGGGCAGAACAGGAAAGAGACGGCTGTTAAATATTTTCCTGACAAATGGCCAGCGCAGCAGATTATATTCCTGCTTCCCCTCAGGATGCGGGAGCCCCAATAGAATCTGCTCTGAAAGTATCTCTCCCTTTTCGGCCAGGAGCACAGCCCGCTGAATCACATTACGCAGCTCGGTCATGTTGCCCGGCCAGTCATAGTTCATGAGAACACCCAGGGCCTTTTTCCCGATGCTCTGGACATTACGGCTGTATTCCCGGTTGAAATAATCAAGGTAATATTCGACCAGCCTGGGAATATCACGCTTGTGCTCGCGCAGCGGGGGCATGGTCATTAGCCTGTCTGCCAATAAATCCTGCCAACCCTTGATGCCGATGCATTGATCATCTTCCAATGTTACGGCGCTGCCGCAGATGAAGATAAAACGGAGGCCAAGATTCAATTTTGTCTTGCCGCCGATCCGGTAATAGTTCCCCTCTTTAATGGTTTTAAGCAGATTTTGCCTCATGGAGCTTTCAAGAACCTCGGCATGATACAACACGATTGTGCCGCCCCTGAACTGTTCGAGTAATCCCACTTCCCGCAGTTGAGAAAATGCAAGGGAACCGGGATCGTGCCCGAAGAGCTTGGCCCCCAGGAGCGCCGGTTCGAACTGGCGCAAATCAATGACACCGTAAGGACCTTCGCGATGTGCGCTGCCGTTGTGTATTTGCCTGGCCGCAGATTTGCGGCCAGTCCCTGACTCTCCGATAATAACCACTGGGGCAAGGTCTGCGGCGAACTTTTTTATACTTCCCTGAGCTTTCTTAAGCGACTTGGGAACCGATTCCTCCGGTCCTGTATCCGCTTCATCTTCTGCTTCAAAAAAAGGATACAGGTCCTTATTTTGCGGCTGCAGAAAAGTCCTCTTGCCATCAAAGATAGTTTCAGCATGATCACGCATGGCAAAACGCAGCCTCCGGACCAGTGCCTTATCCAATTCCTCGTGAAAAACAGTATTGGCAAGGAGGGTTTTGTGAAAAAACGTACTTGGAAATCTGCCCAGCATAACATCAGATATGGCCCTGACACTCAACGACCTTGCTTCGCCTGTCATCAGGGAACTTTCACCGAAATGTCCGCCTTGGCCTATACGGCCGATCATACAGGTGCTGTTGTCATCTCTCCCGGCAATGAGCTCTACCTCTCCGCTCAGCACGATGTAAAAAGAGTCACCTGCTGTGCCCGTTTTGTAGATATACGCACCGGCATCTATGGAAATTACTTCGCAGGCAGCAGCAATATCATCAAATTCATCAGGTGACATGCCACTGAATAAGGGTGATCTGTGCAAAAATTTCTTCTCCACAGCGCTGTCATTCACTAGAGTACTTTGCCTTAGAAGGTGCATCCTGATTTACAATCAAAATAAGCCCCGTATGGCTCCTTTGAGGGAGGTAATTTGACTAGTGTTGAGCAAATGAAAGATTGAGGGGAAATTAATATAAAAAGTTTACGGTATTGCAAACCATGTAAGGCGGAAGGGCCAGGGTATGTCTGTAAAAAAACGTTAATTTTATGTCAATTACCGGCTTCAAGCTGGGCTAGACCTTTTCGCAGGGCATATAAGGCTGCCTGGGTGCGATTGGTTAACTTCAGTTTATTGAGGATATTACCTACATGGATCCGTACAGTTCCTTCCTTGATCCCAAGCGTTCGGGCAATTTCCTGGTTTGGCATACCCCGGGCAACGTATTTCAAGACATCCACCTCACGTTCGCTCAGCGGTTCATCTGTAGTAGGGAGGTCGGCCGGTTGATGCAATTCCTGCAGTACCTTCTGAACAATAACGGTGTGCAGGGAGGATTTTCCCTGGCAAACATCTTTAATAGCCTGGACGAGTTCCTCCGGCGAACAGTCTTTTAACAGATAACCACTGGCGCCGGCCTTGAGGGATGGAAATACATTTTTATCATCGCTGAAACTTGTAAACACCAGGATGCGCGCTTCGTGATTTTTCTTTCTGATCTCTTTGATGGCTGCAACTCCGTCTTTGCGGGGCATAAGCAGATCCATGATGATAACATCGGGCTTCAGCTTCCTGGCCATAACAACAGCTTCTTCCCCGTCTGTCGCCTCTCCCACTAATTGCATATCCGGAGCCCCGGCAATAAGAGATTTCAGCCCGATTCGTATTATTGCATGGTCATCGCACACTAATATCTTAATGGTTTTCAACATGACCTTTCCAGTTTTTAAAAACACTCGGTCGCAAAAAATATTTTAATACACCAAGGACTATACTCTTAGAATATTAAGAGTTCCTCTTGATTCATACGGCGCCAAACTTATAGCATATCCAAGCCTAAGATTAAAGGATAAATTCCTAATTTTCACTCGAGAATGCTGCGCCCGCCAATCGCGTGCGTGTCTCCAGGATTGGAAGTTTTCGAAATAGTAAGAGAAGGAAAAATTACTTGAAATGATATGTATTGAAGAATTTCAACGGGAAGAGATCACTGCTGTCAAGGGCTTATATCCGCCCAAAACAAAATTATACTCCTGCAGTCCAAAGCCTTGTCCCTGTTTTTGGATTACAGTGTCTATTTTGGAGCTACATCCGGCAGTGGGAATTAACCCCGAAACAAAAAAAATTCCAGGAAAATTCTTTTTCCTAATTTCCTTTACGCAACTGTAATTTCTCAGACAAATAATACTTCTTTTCTATCAACTGAGTATATTCCGGAAAACTAAGTTCGTTCTTTTTTTTCAGGTCATGCCAGTTATTTGATAACTGCCGCAATTCTTGCAATAAGCTGTCAAAAAAATCGTTGTCATCAGCTTTTTGTGATCGGTGATATATTCTACCGAGTTTCTGTAACTGTTCCTGGTATATCATTTGTCTAATTCCTCCAACCCACTACTGATGGTGCAATATACATTTGCTTAGGACCAATGCATTTACCATACAAAGAATAAATAGGAACCTCCAGCGGAGTCCAGCCGAGGAGGGCTTAAAAGGGATATTTGAGGATGATCCGCAACATTTTTCCAACTCCTGAACATGTTTATACTATTACAAAAGTAATACCACGGGTAGCCATACTGCTGTCAAGAAAAAAAATGAATAAACATTCATTATCTTCTTGCGAGTCTTCCATACCGGCTGCAATGTAAAAAATTATATGGTAATAAACATACCGTGATAAAACATTTTTCACAAGACATACTATGCTAATAAAAATTGTTATATTATATTGAAAATGGAATACCGTACTGAACCAATTAAAAAAAAATTTAAAAATGCAATTCATTTATTATGTTAGATACTGAAAAGAATAACCCGTTTTACTGTATACAACGATCCTGATTCTTTAATCCGAAAGATTGATTGCAACTTACTATGACAAAATTACAGAACTGCTGGGAATTTATGGAATGCGGTTTTGGTCCCGATGGCGGCAAGACCAAAACAAATGGCGTTTGTGCCGCAGCCCGGAAAAACAGACTCGATGGTGCGCATGGCGGCAAACATGCCGGCAGGGCCTGCTGGATTGTTAAAGATACCCTTGACTGCGGGCACGGTGTGCAGGGAAATTTCAGTGAAAAATACCCCATTTGCATGGATTGCAGGTTTTACTGGAAAGTCCGGGAGGAAGAAGGCACAAACTTTGAAGTCAGTCTTCTTTTAACGACCTACATGCACGATAAGTAAGCGAACCGGCCCGCTTATTCATGAATAGCTGCGACAAATATTTCTACCATCCTTTGTTGGGTGCCATGCAGCATAAAGAACTCAGCCTCATGCTATAGGGTGAATTTTAATGAAAAAAATCCTGTTTCTCTTCCTCATCCCGGCAATTGTCCTGACCAGTTATCCTGCAGCCGCTGCTGAAACAGGCTGTATCCAGGGTGATTGTCAAAACGGTACAGGGATTATGGCTTTTCAGAACGGCTCCCGTTACGAAGGTGAATTCAAAGATGGAAAATATTCAGGCCGGGGAACTTTTTATTTTGCCAACGGCTCAGTTTATGAAGGTGAGTATGAAAATGGCAGATACCATGGCCAGGGCACCTTTACCTATGCCAATGGCTCCAGGTACGTTGGGGAATTCAGGGATGGAGAATACCATGGCAACGGCTCTTTCAATTTTGCCAATGGCGCCAGATACGTCGGCCAATATTATGAAAGCAACATTCAGGGCCAGGGCACGTTCACCTATGCTGACGGCTCAGAGTATAGCGGAGAATTGAAAAACGGCACCAAGGAGGGCCAGGGAATTCTCACGCATGCCGATGGTTCAAAATATATTGGAGAATTTAAAAACGGACTCTACCATGGCCAGGGCAGATACACCTATGCCCAAGGTGGAAAATACGTGGGAGGATTCAGAGACGGTACTCTTCACGGCCAGGGTACGTTCGCCTATGCTGATGGTTCCAAATATGTCGGGGGCTTCAAAAATGGCAAAAGAAACGGGCAGGGAGTCTATAAGGCCCTAGATGGCACAAAATATTCAGGGGAGTTCAAGGATGACCGGTTTGCAGAACACAGTTTTTTGGTTATTAACGATAGCAGCTCAAGAAATGGTTCGGGAATTAAAGGGAATTATTGATAAACAAATGTCACATTTGCGCCGGCCATGGGCGAAAAAACGGGCCTGCTGTATAAGGCCCGTTTTTTATGCTGAAGATTGAAGAATTTATATACTTGAAACTAATAACTGAATGCTGAATACTTTTATTGGCGCCCCCGGTATGATTCGAACATACGACACCAGGATTAGGAATCCTGTGCTCTATCCCCTGAGCTACGGGGGCATTTTCTTACTTATTGGCTGCTGAAGAGGGATTAAGAGACTGTGTTGTTATTTTGACACAGTATCAAATACTGTCAAAAAATATCAAATTGTAACGTTTTCGCGTTACTAATCCGTTACAAGCAGAACAGTCTTGCCACTCATTCAGAGGAGACAAATTGATAGTCTAAAAACACCTTATTTTCAAGTTAAAAGGTCAAAAGATGGTAGCAATTTTTCCCCACGCACAACACAAAAACACAATTACACAGGAAGCGTGTGTCGGAGGGTGCCAGTTAACTACATGCAAGGTCAGTCAATGACTTGTGCTGACCCTGGAAGAACATTTTTGTCCTCTACCTATTGCAAGATAGTTAATTCCAGTAATTAACCAAGAATAGCAGTGAGGACGATTACATTGAGAATTGCAAT
Source organism: Desulfobulbaceae bacterium (assembly GCA_002868955.1). GTDB lineage: Bacteria > Desulfobacterota > Desulfobulbia > Desulfobulbales > BM004 > BM004. The sequence goes on along the minus strand of PKTW01000086.1, from coordinate 3,824 downwards.
AAGGGGAGACGTCAATAATTCTTAATTTGTTAAAATTATGAGAAGAATTTGACAAATTGTTGATTTTAAGCTCTATAACTTGTCAGCTATAATTAGTGTTATTGCGAATTGTTGAGGTAGGTTTTGTTGCAGAATGAAAAAATTGGAGAGTCAGGATATTTCCGGGAAATATGTTGACTTTAGATTGACAGTGGATATGTGAAGTTTTTTGGCAAAAATCAAAACTATAGATTGTGGCAAGCAATCTGGACTTTTGACTGAAATCATATTGTTTAGGCATATCACAAATTGTTTTTAGTTATTTCCCCAGAATATCCAGACAAACCAAGTATCCCAAATTACTTTCATTTCCCTAATTCCTTAAATATTAATAAATTATCTATTTTTCCTGAAGGCTGGTCCATTTATTGCATTTAATATCAAATGGTTACAAATTTTTTTTGATGATGGTAGCATACAAATAAAATACTATTGTGAAAAAAGTCTGTTTATTACGCCATTCAAATGGGCAGAAACAGAATCTTTACATTAGAAGGGATTTGAGAAAAGAAAACATTTCCTGAACAGCCATGCAACGGAGATCCAAACTTCTTCCATTAAAACAATAAGTATGTATCAATCCCAACTTGAAAATGAAAACTCTGCCACGCAGTTGTCCTTTTGGAAAGACAAAAGAAACCTGCTTTTTTTATCTGCAGTCCTTGCCCTGACTTTTATTGTTTATCTGCCTTGCTTACAATACGGATTTGTTAACTGGGATGATACGGTAAATATTTACAAAAACCCTGACATTATAAATATTTCAGATTGGGGAAGTTTTTTTGTAAGTGTTAAAAATATTTTCTCAATACATCTATACGGCAACTTTAATCCTCTGACAATAACCACTTTTGCCTTTGAAAAATTAATTTTTGGACTGGAAAACCCTGCATGGTGGCATTTAAATAATGTCATTTTACATCTGGTGTGTGTTGTTCTGGTTTTCCGTATAACCCTGGCAATGGGCCTGGAATTGATCCCGGCGGCCTTCTGTGCTCTCCTGTTTGGTATTCAGCCTATGAGGGTCGAATCCGTGGTCTGGGTCTCGGAACGCAAAGACGTGTTGTACGGGGCATTCTACCTGTGCGCTCTTTATTACTATATTAAATCGGTAAAATTATCTTTCCAGAAACGTTATTTGATGGTTATCGTCCCGTGCTTTATTTTAGCACTGCTTTCCAAAATACAGGCTGTGACCTTGCCTGTCTCGATGTTGCTTGTGGACTATTATTTCGACAGAAAGTTGAGCCTGAAGTTAATTTATGAAAAATGGCTTTACTTCCTTCTTGCTTTTATCACGGGAATTGCAGGGATATATTTCTTAAAAGATGATGGCTCTTTAGGAGAAATAAATAATCATTTTTCCTTTATCGAAAGGCACCTGCCCGCTGCGTTAGCATATCTGACTTATCTTGTAAAATCTGTTGTGCCCTATAAAATGTTACCGCTATATCCATATCCGGAAGAGATCAGCTGGATATTTTACGTAAGCCAGGTGACTGTTTTTTTTCTTTTTGGAGCGACATTTTACTTTTTTCGTAAAAAAAAGAAGGTGCTGGTTTTTGGTATACTGTTTTTCACCATAAACATAAAACCACTTTTGCAGGTCCTTAGCGCCGGCCAGGCTTTCATGGCTGATCGATTTACATATATGCCTTACCTGGGTATATTTTTATTGTATGCTTACGGAGTTCAAACGATATTGAAGAAGTATGAAAAATCCAACAAATTTGTCTATGTAGCGATCTTTCTCATCCTGGGTGTATATGGCTATATGAACATTGAACAGAGTAAGATATGGAGAAATAGTGAAACATTATGGTCCCATGAATTAAAATATTATCCCGATAATCTGTCAGCCTTGTATAATAGGGGGGAATTTTACTTAGGCGAAGAACGGTATAGAGAAGCTTTGCCTTACTTTAATAGGTACATAGCATCACACCCAGTTGATCCCCATGCATTTGTACATAGAAGTATTACATATGCGCATTTACACATGTATGATAATGCCTTACTGGATCTTAAAAACGCCGAAAAAATAGACCCCGCACACTCAGAAATTTATAAAAACCGATCTGTTATTTATGCCAGACTTGGCAACTATGATCAATCTCACTGGGAGCTTAAAAAATATCTCAGCTTTGAACCTGATGATAAAGAAATGTGGTCAATATTAGCAACACTGAAGAGGTTAAAAATAAATAATCCAGAGTGACTTGCGATATCTGCTGATATGTCTGACAGTGTCAAGCAGAAAAGACCTACCCATTGCCCCTTGTTTTTTCGGGGGTTTTTTATTCCACATGCAGGGCATCAGCGATTGATGAGAAGAAGTTTAGTTAATTTTTACTAAAGCATTTTAACAAAACTAAAAAAATTGTGAAGAAACTGAAAATTTATTTATAGTTACAAGAGAGCACGCCAGGCAGGAGGAACTGCGGCTAGAAAACCTAATAATTTGTATTAAAACCCCAAAGGGCACAGTTGGCAAGCAATGTGGGCTTTATTGCTACCCTTCCTATCCACAATAATTTAGTCATTTTATTTACCATCACCAGACCCTCTTATTCTTTATATTTCTGATCAAAATTATCAATTTTTTAATATATTTGGAAATACGAGAATTTACATATGGCTCCTGAATACTTATATTCAACAAATAGGAATGAATATTATCGTAGTTGTTGTATTGGATAGGTGACGGCTTGTTTGACGTTATGATTAATTTTATTTTGCTTAATGCAAAGGAGGGAGTCATGTACCAGACAATGAAGGTTTTAATGAGGGTGCTTTTTTTGGGGTTGGTGTTCACCATGGCAGTGTTTCTGTCTTCTGACCGTTCCTACTCCATGGACATGGAGGCAGGTCATGATATGTCTTCCCATCATCAGCACATGATGCTGAATCATGCGTTTGGCATGACTTTGGAAGGATACAATCTTGTCATGATGGGGAATATGGATATGGCCATGGGCGTGGATGAGTCAGCGATGGCACACGGAAACATGATGATCAAGAACGGCACGGCCATGTTTACTGAGACCATGTCCGGTAAGACCATGGAAGGCATGCACCACGCGGGCAAAGACCCCATGAAAGACCCGGCAATGGCATATACGCATAAGCTGGCTGAGAAACAGCTGGTGGTCATGGATCTGCTTGCCAAGATGCCCAAGATGGACACAGGATTAGGTATGGCCATCCACCATCAGCATATTATGCTTAATCATGCTCTGGAGATGGCACTGGGGGGCGCTAATTCCTTCATGCTGGGCCAGATGGGTATGGCAAAAGGTGTGGACGATATCTCCGTGGAGCACGGCAGGATGATGCTGAAGAATGCCAGGGCATTGTTTGATGAGATTATGTCCGGTGAAACCATGATGAAAATGCACCAGGAAGGTACAGCCCCGGGAAGCAATGAGACGATGAACTATACCCACAAACTGGCCGAGGCCCAACTGCAGGTTCTGACGCTTCTGGATGAGATGCCGGGAGTAAGTAAATAATCCGTCCGGACAGTTCTGTTCAGACATTTAATATTAATGATGGTGATAGCATACAAGGCAGGGTCAATTCGGCCCTGCCTTTGTTGTTTCAAAAATGTAGGTTCCTGCTATTAATCATCACGAGCAGTCCCATCCAAAAAGTTAACATTGCCAGTACACACCTTCACTCGACTTCAGCCTCAAAATAGTTTCTATTTTGGCAAGATATATGTACTTCTATCTCAGCCGTATTTAGTTAAAATCCCAACCGGATATTAGCGATAAATCCAAATT
>PKTW01000026.1 GCA_002868955.1 Desulfobulbaceae bacterium | reverse complement strand
GGTAATCGTATGATTATTTTAAAATTTTTTAAAATATGGGAAGGAAAAAGAAGAATCAAAAAACTCCTGTATTTGGAGAATTTTTAGAAATATTCTTTAAATATCAGGATGTTATTTTTAAAAAATATTTCTTGTTTAAATTATATATTTAAACAAGAAACCTCGATTAAGTGGTTTTTCAGTTCGTGGTTTATTGAATAAAAATGTTGAAACTACATTTGTAGCACTGGAATCGACCTTTTTGAAAGGCTTCTACCAGGGCAAAATTTTCCATGCAGCACAAATACAGGTCAAAGGTCAGGAGGTTGACCTGAAGATGATGCATGACGAACTTCGTGCTGTCGACAAAAACCTGCATGATTATGAAGCCGAATTAATCCATGATGATATCGGGCCCCGGCGGCGCAAAAAGCTGCTCGAGGAATTCAAAATCCTGACAGAGCAGCGCCGTTATTTATTAGACGAAATCGTCCAGCAGGAGGCCCTTCTGGAAACTTCGAGACAGAATCTCAGGGAAGTTATGATGCAAAACCCTTATTAGTGTCCTGGGCATCATACAAAAAATATAGAAAAGAGATGCGGAGAAAACCGCGAATAATGAGGTGCCGACATTTTTTTTCATTGCCGGTGTTTTCATCGAAATATTTTTTTATTGCAAAGTATGTCACAAGTAGCCTATCCAGCTTTCATTTTATTTTTTCATGAAAGCATTGATCACCTCATTGATATTACAGAGACTATATGAATAAAAAACAGGCTGCATTCTGCTGACAGAAACTGATTTTTTGTAAAATATTGCTGCACTTGATTAATTACAGCACAACTTATTATATTCAATTAATTATATCTGCTTGCACATAACCCTCTAAAGTGCGAATACTTTAATGCAAGAGGTTGTTCGTATCGGTTTGCAACAGGCCTCCCGGTGAAATTATATTGTTGTCCGGGGGCTTTGGGGGATAGGGTAAATAATACAACACCACAGTGGAGGTCATTATGGGCCGGATATCATTTGAAAGCATCGCATCAGACGTTCGTTTTTTAAACCCCATGAAGGAGTTTGCCGAGGACGTCCAGACCCTGCAGATCCGCAAGGATCCGCTCCTGGGAGATACCAGTGTCTTCAACCCGGAACTGAAAGATAAGGCCCAGATATTTTTCGGTAAATGCGATCAGGAGCTCATCAAGAGCCTGGTTGAGGAGACGGCCAAGACCTGTTTTTTCTGCGGTGAGGCGGTAGCAAAAAGCACACCGCGGTTTATGCCTGATTTTTGCAGTACAGGGAGGATCAGGGTCGGTGAGGCGCTTCTTTTTCCCAATCTGTTTTCACTCGGCACCTATCACCCGGTCATCCGGCTCTGTGATGCGCATTTTCTGAAGCTTTCCGAATTCACCCCGGAGCTCATCAAAAACGGTTTCCTGGCAGCCCGGCAATTCATACGTATTGCCTATGCAAAAGATCCCGAGGTTGCCTATGCGGCGGTGACTGCAAATTATCTGTTTCCGGCAGGTGCAAGCCTTGTGCATCCCCACCTGCAGATGATTGCAACACCTATCCCATATTCATACCAGGCAAGAATGCTGGATGGCTGCAGCCGCTGGCAGCGCGAGAATGGGACATCCTATTTTGCCGATCTCATAGCAGAGGAGAAGGACGGCCCCAGGTATATCGGGCAGACCGGCTCCTGGCAGTGGCTTACACCCTTTTCGCCTCTGGGCAACAATGAAGTCATGGCGATCCACGAAGATTTGGGGGATCTTGATGCGCTGTCAGACGTTGATCTCAGCAATTTAGCGTCCGGTATTTCAAAAGTTCTCTCCCATTACGAGACTCTTGGTCATCTCAGTTACAATTACGCGCTCTATTCGGTCCGCAAAAACAAAAATGACGGGAGCTTTCGCGCACTCATCAAGATCATTACCCGGCAGAACCTGTATGCCAACTACCGTAACGACGATTATTTCCTGCAAAAGCTGCTGCAGTCGGAACTGATCATTACCCCGCCGGAAGAGTTGGCAGAACAGCTGCGTAAAAGTTTCAGGCCATGAAGAGAGAAGAAATAATAAAGGACAGGGGGAATATTTCGGGGCGTACTGCTGAAGCATGAGGTACATAGCTGACCTGCATATCCATTCACCCTTTTCCCGGGCAACGAGCAAATTGAGCAACCTGGCCGGTCTGGCTGCCTGGAGTGCTGTAAAAGGGATCGATGTCATCGGCACCGGCGACTTCACCCATCCCGGTTGGTTCCGGCAGCTGCGCGAAAACCTGCAACCCGCCGAGCCCGGATTTTTCAAGCTCAAGGAAGTTGATATTCCCCCCATTTTCGAGGCTCTTGCAAATGACAGGGCCCAAGCCTGCCGGTTCATCCTCACGGCCGAGATCAGTTCGATTTACAAAAGACACGGCTCTGTAAGAAAAATTCATACTATTCTCTTTGTGCCTGATTTTGCTTCTGCCTCCAGGATCAATGCGCGTTTGGCAACCATCGGCAACATTGAATCGGACGGCAGGCCCATCCTTGGGCTTGATGCCCGTGATCTGCTTGAAATTGTCCTGGAGCTGGCCCCGGATGGTTTCCTGGTGCCGGCCCATATATGGACTCCCTGGTTTTCCCTCTTTGGTTCTAAATCGGGCTTTGATTCCATTGATGAGTGTTTCGGCGATTTGAGCAAATATGTTTTTGCCCTTGAAACCGGCCTGTCCTCAGACCCTGACATGAACCGCCTGGTTTCTGCCCTGGACCGTTTTTCCCTTATTTCAAATTCGGATTGTCATTCGCCCGGCAAACTCGGCCGGGAGGCCAACTTTTTCACCTGCGGCTTTAACTTCTTCTCCATGCGTGATGCCCTGAAAAATCCAGTTTTGGGAGGTTTTCAGGGAACCATTGAATTTTTTCCTGAAGAGGGCAAGTACCATCACGACGGCCATCGCAAATGCTCTATTAACCTGACGCCCCGTGAAACAAGGGAAATTAACGGTATTTGCCCGGTCTGCGGCAAGCCGCTTACCATTGGCGTTATGCACCGGGTGATGGAGCTCGCTGACCGGGAGAGTCCGTATTACCCGCCTAATTCACCAAAGTTTTACAGTCTCATCCCCCTTGCCGAGGTGCTTGGAGAAATATTTTCCAGGGGACCGGCAACAAAGACGGTTTTACAGGAGTATGCCAAACTCATCCGGATGTTTGATTCCGAGTTCAACCTGCTGCTCAATGTAGCCGTAGATGAGATCAGTGAACGCTATTCGCCCCTCCTGGGAGAGGCCGTAAAACGTATCCGCACGGGAAATGTTATCAGGAGGGCCGGTTTTGACGGCGAGTTCGGGGTTATAAAGGTTTTTGATGAGGGAGAACTCCAGAGGCTGCTTGGGCAGTTCTCCCTTTTTAAACCAGATAAAAAAGAGAAAAAACCGGATATTCCCCCCAAGCTATCCGGACTTGATTTTAATATGACCAAAAAGGAGAAACCTGCAGAGCGGTCAGAAAAATCCCTGAATGATGAGCAGAGGGCGGCTGTTGCAGCAAGCGGACACCATATAGTTGTTACCGCAGGACCAGGCACCGGGAAGACCCACACCCTGGTCACCAGGATAGAAAGACTGCTGCAGGATTCAAGCGTCAATCCTCAGGTTATTGCGGCGATCACGTTTACAAACCGGGCTGCAGAGCAAATGAGAGAGCGGCTGAGCGCAATGCCTGGCATAGATGTTGAGCAGCTCTTTATCGGGACCTTTCACGCTTTCTGCCTCGGGCTTCTGCGGCAGAATGATAAAGAACTGACAGTGGTTGGAGAGGACCAGCGCCATAAAATCATGAAGAGGCTGTTTCATGCCCTGTCGACGGCCGATTTAAAAAAGCTGAAACAAGAGCTCGAATCGCATTACCATCATTTTGCTGAAAGGGCAGGAGAGAATGCTGAAGAGGCAGCCACCCACAGGGTGAGGGCCTACCTTCACGAACTTGATCTGAGGCATGGAATTGATCTGGATGGCGTCATTCCGCACGTAGTACAGCGCCTCAAAACCGACGATGACTTTTTGCAGAGAACAAGCGCTGCACTCAAATACCTTTTTATTGACGAATTCCAGGATTTGAACAGGAGCCAGTATGAACTTGTGCGGATATTGGCCCAAAAGAGTTCTGTCTTTGCCATAGGCGATCCTGACCAGGCGATATACGGGTTTCGCGGCAGCAGCCCTGAATTCTTCCACCTGTTCATCAATGAATTTAACGCGGAGACCATATCCCTGGTCAGAAATTACCGCTCAGCAACAAGAATCCTCGAGGCCGCTGCTGCTGTTATTGCACACAATCACGGGACAGAGACAAAACATTCTGCAAAGCTCATCCCGGAGCATGCTGAACCCGGTGCCATAGAAGTGTATCAGGCGGTGTCACCCCAGGCAGAAGCTGAGTTTATTGTCCAGCGCATTGAAGAACTGATGGGCGGCATCAGTCATTTTTCAATTGATTCCGGGCGCGGTAGTAAAGATGAGGATACAGCTGCCAGAAGTTTCAAGGATTTTGCCATACTCTACCGCCTGTCACAACAGGCGGAAAACCTGCGGCAAGCGCTTGAGCGCAGGGGCATCCCATTCCAGATAGTCAATGTCAGGCCCTTTTTCATGCACAGGGATATCAGGCCGCTTTATTACTGGATTAGGGCTGCAGCAGACACCGGGACCGAGGGTGTTGAAACCGAGGTCTATATCCAGCTGTTGCGGACCTTTCCGGTTGTCGGCGAACACACCCTGGCATTACTGGAAAATCAGTTGCCGCTGGGAGAATGCCCGGATTTTTTCGGCCATGCAGCCGACATAAAGCTGCCGAAAGCGGCAAGAGAGAGAATAGAGGACGTGCAGCGCCATCTGCTAACTTTCAGGTCAGAGGCTGCGGAAAAGGGTCTGTCAGGTCCTGCCGCTGCTATTATGGAGTACCTGCGGATTAACGCAAAATCTGCAGATGCCCAGCGTTTTCTGGAACTTGCCGGTTCATTTGGCACTGATCTGCAGGGATTCGGCGCCTACCT
>PKTW01000161.1 GCA_002868955.1 Desulfobulbaceae bacterium | reverse complement strand
CAAGGGGAAAAAATCATTATGCCATCAATATTCCAATACTCCATTACTCCATAACTCCAATTTTTCCTTTTATAGACAGCTAATCTCTGAAATCAAAATGATGTCAAGCATCAATGCAGAAGTTTTCCTGTCCCGGGGTCTCGGTCTCATGGAGATTTCTTTGGACAACCAGCCTGAGGCCGTTGCGCGCCTCTCTCTTTACTTTCAGGAATTGAAAAAATGGAACAGGAAGATCAACCTGGTTGCACGATCCATGGCTGATCAGCAGATTCTGGAAAACCATTTTCTTGATTCCCTGACACTTCTTGCATTACTGCCGCCGGAAACACGGGTACAGGAGACAATTCTCGATGTCGGTACAGGAGCGGGTTTTCCAGGTCTGGTACTCAAGGCGGTCTGTCCTGCCCTTTCGGTTACACTTGTAGAACCCCGTAAAAACCGCTTTTTCTTCCTGAAACACATTGTCAGGGTCCTGCAATTAAAAGGGGTGGAAATGCTTAACATCCGCCTGGAAGAAAAGAGCAAGGTAACGGAACTTGCAAATCGTCAGTTTTCTTTTATCACAAGCAGGGCCTTTACTGATACCTGGCAGTTTGTAAAATTAGCTTGTCCTTACCTGAAAAAGGAGGGAAAGATTGTCCTGATGAAAGGTCCGGGCGTGTTGGGTGAACTGGATGATCCAGTTCAAAAAGAAATGAATGAGGAATTTTTTGTATCTGAAGTAAAAAAACTTTACCTGCCCTTTTCAAAGGGGGAACGGCTGTTAATCAGTATCAGGCTCAGGTGAAAAACGCCTATAACTGCCAACGGTCTTGGGCGTCCTGCTCAGGTTAATCCGATTTTCCGAAGTACATATAGATTATTACCCCCAGAATACAGGCGGCCCCAAAGACAACGGGCAGCACTTTGGCAAGCTGTATTTCCTCGCCCACAATGAGGGTATTCATATATTCGGTGCCGGAAATATGCCAGCAGCCAAAACCAATAATAATGACAACGATTTCCCGAAAATCCTGTTTGTAGAGCATGTAGCCGAGCAGGCAGAGAAATGGCACCAGAAACCAGGGGTTGGTAAAGAGGCCACCGGCATCCACTTCCTTAAACTGCTGTAACACCTGGGTAGAATGAATAAACTCGACGATTTTTGTTAAAAAATCCATTAGTTCAGCCTCCCTAGTTGTTGTTCAGGTTTTTTTGAGTACTTTTTTTCTGGGCTCGCTTAAAAACCTTGATGGCGCAGTATGAACCGCACATGCTGCAGGCATCACCTTTATACGAGCCGCCTTCATCCCGAAAGCGTCTGGCTTTTTCGGGGTCAAGTGACAGGTCGATCTGGCCTTTCCAATCCAGGTTATTGCGGCAGCGGGCCATGGCAATATCCTTGTCAATGGCACCTGGCAGTCCCTTTGCTATATCCGCCGCATGGGCTGCAATCTTCGAGGCAATTACCCCTTCCCTTACATCGTCAACATTCGGCAATTTAAGGTGCTCTGCCGGGGTTACGTAGCACAGGTAGTCGGCCCCGGCAGCTCCGGCAATGGCCCCACCGATTGCTCCCGTAATATGGTCATAACCGGGTGCGATATCTGTGACAAGCGGCCCCAGCACATAGAAAGGCGCACCTTTGCAAAGCTGTTTCTGAAGCAGGACATTGGCTTCTATCTGGTTCATTGGCATATGCCCCGGCCCTTCAATGATGACCTGGACCCCGGCATCCCAGGCCCGATCAGTTAACTCTCCCAGATGTATGAGTTCCTGCACCTGGTTTCGGTCCGTAGCGTCCACCAGGCAGCCTGGCCGGATGCCGTCTCCAAGGCTTAAGGTTACCTCGTATTCTTTGAGAATAGCCAGGAGATCATCAAAATTTTCATATAAAGGGTTTTCTTTGTTATGGTGGCTCATCCACTCGATGGTGAAAGATCCTCCGCGGCTGACAACTCCCATCAAACGCTGTTGGGAGTTCATTCGTTCCAGGGTATTTCGGGTAATGCCGCAGTGGATGGTCATGAAATCCACCCCATCTTCAGCCTGTTTTGCTATGGTCTTGAAAATATGGTCAACCTCTACATCAACGATCGCCTTTTTCTGCACTTCCACTGTCTCCGCCACAGCCTGGTAAATGGGCACGGTTCCCAATGGCACAGGGCACTGTTCAAGAATGCCTCTGCGTACAGCGTCAAGGTCCCCACCCATGCTCAAGTCCATAACGGTGTCAGCACCGGCCTTGATGGCAACACAGAGTTTCTGCAGCTCTGAATGCAATTCAGGGAGGTCTTTCGAAGAACCGATATTGGCGTTGATTTTGGTTGATACATTCTTGCCAATGGCAATTATTTTTTCGAAATTGTGGTTTTTGTTTTTGGTAATGACCAGTTCGCCCCTGGCAACACCATCCATGAGCTGGTCTAAAGATATTGATTCGTTTCGGGCGCAGGCCTCAAAAAGAGGTGTCCCGACCCTGTTGATTGCATCCTGGCGTATAGACATTTATTTCCCCGGTATGTGATTATGTGAATTATAAAAATATACAAATTTTGGTATCATTCCCTAAATAATATAATCTACCAATGGCCTAGTTGGGATGTCAATGTAAAAGAAACCGGGAAAGTCCGAACATATTTTGCAAAAAACCGGATGTGCTGCTTCTTTTGATTAAGGCTGGAAATTAATTCACGGCTACAGGTTAAGTTTGCATGAAATGAATCATGGGAATTATTCGTTCAGGCTCCAGTCGTATTGATGCCTTATCTTTTTATGCACTGCATCGAGTTTTTTCAGGTTATCGGGAGTGAGATATTTTTTCAGGTGCCGGATAATCCCATTTTCTGAAGCCCCAAAATCTTCCTGGAACCAGAAATAGATGCTCGAAACCTGCAGCCTGTTGTTTATAAACGATACACCACGTGGATGGTTGATGAAGTCACGGGCAGCTTTGTCCAGAAGCATGTCTAGATTCTGGGCTGTGAAAGACAGGGGTTGCAGGTTGGGGCAGCCGAGACTGGCGCAGTTAACAGCATAGTGGACCCGGTTGTCCTGCCAGATGGGCCGTAAAATACGGTGTTCAATATCATTCAGAGAGATTTTTTCGCCTTCAATGAACAGTAATTTTGCATCCCAGGGGCCACTGCTGAAAATCCCGGGAGAGATGTCAATATCACGGATCGATTTGACAGGATAATGATCAAGAATGACATCAACCGTCAGGGCATTATAGAGGTTAATCCAGTAAGCCTTCTGTTCGCCGCGCGTCAGTCCTGAGACATCAACCCTTTGCATTTTCTGGAGATAGTCCTTCAGGGCCTGGCGGTCTGTTGGGCTTACACTGGAATATTTAAACCTGTAGATTCCAGAAGGATGACTGACATCAACGTACCGCTGCAAAATAAGATCCCAGTCGGCGTGGTCAACAGTTACAGGAGAATCAGCAACATGGGATTGCCAGCGGGGCCAGAGCTTTAGCGCAGGTGCCCCATAAACAGTTGTGACGCTGACGAGCCCTAACAGCAGAAAGAGTATGCCAGGGATCAGTGCTTTAGGGCTTAACATTCTTGTAATTATAGTTTTTGTTTCATAGCGCCTGGAATGTTGCTGGGCGCTATAGGTAATAGCGGGATGAATTATGATTTGCTTTTGTAGGAGAAAAGGAGATTCTTGCCTTTGGCATCAACCTGGGCCTTTCCGCCCTTTGACAGTTTGCCGAAGAGTATCTCCTCGGTCAGCACATCACCTATTTCCTTGAGGATCATCCTCCGGAGCGGCCTGGCGCCGTAATCAGGATCATAGCCCTTTTGGGCAAGCAATGCCCGGGCCTTGGCAGAAAGTTTGATGGAAACGCGTTTTTCGCTGAGCTGCATTTCAAGTTCACCCACCATTTTATCGACAATTTTTTCAATTATAGCCATTTTAAGGGGGTTAAAGGTAATGACCGCATCGAGCCGGTTTCTGAATTCAGGTGCAAAAAGATTGTGCAGGGCTTTTTGGCCCTGATCTTTTTTGTCAGCCATGAAGCCGATGGCCCTCTCCGTTAATTCCCGGGCTCCGGCATTTGTGGTCATGATAAGGATGACATTGCGGAAATCAGCCCGCCTCCCGGCATTGTCAGTCAGGGTGGAATGATCCATGACCTGCAGGAGAATGCTGAAAACATCCGGGTGCGCCTTTTCGATCTCATCCAGCAGCAGGACCGAGTAAGGGTGCTTTCTAATGGCATCGGTAAGCAGTCCCCCCTGGTCAAAGCCGACATAGCCCGGCGGGGCGCCGATAAGCCTGGCCACGGCATGTTTTTCCATGTACTCACTCATGTCAAAGCGCTCAAAATGCACGGAAAGGGAGTTGGCCAACTGCCTGGCCACCTCTGTTTTCCCGACCCCGGTCGGGCCGGCAAAAAGGAAAGAGCCTGTAGGGGTTTCAGGCTGACCGAGGCCGGCCCTGGCCCGTTTGACAGCATTGGTCAACGCCTCGATGGCATGGTCCTGGCCGAATATCACTTTTTTCAGTTCAGGCAGCAAGGTTTTCAGTTGGCGGATTTCCGATCTTGAACTGCTTTTTGCCGGGATCCTGGCCATGCGCGATACCACTGACTCAACATCCCTGACAGTGACGTTTTTGCGCTTATTGGTAATGCCGGAGAGCCTGAAGGCGGCTCCCACCTCATCGAGAATATCAATGGCTTTGTCCGGCAGGAACCTGTCATTGATGTAGCGGCCAGCAAGTTCAGCAGTGGCCTGGAGCGCTGCCGAGGTATATTTAATGCCGTGATGTTCTTCATACCGGGATTTCAGCCCGTTTAAGATTTCAACCGTCTCCTCAACGGAGGGTTCCTCAATGTCAATTTTCTGGAAGCGCCTGGATAGGGCACGGTCTTTTTCAATATGGTTTTTGTTTTCTTCATACGTAGTTGAACCAATGCAGCGCAGTGCTCCTGCCTGCAGCGCCGGTTTCAGCAGGTTTGAAGCATCGAGGCTGCCGCCGCTTGTTGCTCCGGCTCCGACAATTGTATGGATTTCATAAATAAACAGTATGGACTTCTCACCCTTTTTT
>PKTW01000050.1 GCA_002868955.1 Desulfobulbaceae bacterium | reverse complement strand
ACCTGCAGGCTATCCGGGAGCAGTACGATATCATCATTGGCGATCTTTTCCTGCCCTGGAAGGCCGGCACAGGAAGTCTTTATACACTGGAACATTTCAAAAACGTCAAAAAAAGACTGCGGCCGGAAGGACTCTATTTTCAGTGGCTGCCGCTTTATCAGATGTCAACAGAAGAATTCAGGATCATCGCCAACACCTTTTTGCAGGTATTTCCCAAAGCTTCGCTCTGGTTTGCCACCTTTTATCCACATCGACCGACGCTCGCTTTAGTCGGGGGGGCTGAAAACTTTGAGCTCAATCCCGGCAATTTAATCTCAAACTGGAAAAAAAATAGCACTAATCCCGGAGTACTGGACGATTCCACCATCGAGTCATTAATTCTCATGTACTACGCGGGAAATCTCGGCGAGTCGGCAGATATCCTGCAAAATGCTCCAATCAATACAATTGATTTTTCCATCATAGAATTTCTTTCACCGCTGACAAATCAAAAAGGGCAAAATGATGAAACGGTTTGGATGAAAAATGAAAAAGCGGTCTCCTTTCTCAAACTTCTTTGGCAGCAGACGCCACCATCCATGGACCCTTATTTGACACTGCTAAATGAAAGACAAAAAAACTATGTATCCGCAGGACACCAGCGTTTTCTCTATTCTCATTACCGCAATGAAAAACTGGCCGAAAAAGCCGATGCCAGCCTGCAGGAATTCAAGCAAAAAGCCGACGAGACCTTAGTAAAATTATTGTTTCCCGACACATAAAATAATATCCCCTAACTGATTCCTGACTGCGACTAATTGGAAGCAAGAAACTTGAACAATATTGTGAGGACTGCGCATTTGATAGGCTTTTGAAGTGTGTTACATTTCCTCCTGCAATTTTAATGTCCTTTTCGGAGCTGACTGAAACCCCTCGCCTTGAACCAAAGAAAAGTTTATATCTGTCTCAACACAGAGGGATTATCTCGGCTTGAAACAGCAAGCTGTTATAGCGTTATCATTATATAAATAAAGGTTTAAGGCCAGAATACGGATCAGGCTTTACGTATTTGAAGGGAAATCTGCTCATGAATATGAAACCTGAACACTTGCCGCTGCAGGACCAATGCTTGCCAGACGATCCGTCACGGCCAGTTCTTTCTGATCAATCATGGCTTCATAGTCAAACAGAATATAAAGGACTTATGGCTCTAGAGTACAGTAAAAATTTGTTCGGTATTGCCGGTGTTTTCATAATGGCGGCAATTGTGGTTACCGCTTTATCCTCTTGCACAATGGTATCAAAGGAAATGCTGCCAGGCATTGAATACCGTGAAAATCCCAATGTGGAAATCATCGAGTATGACGATCATGCAAAACTTCAGGAGGATTGCCTCAAGCAGCACAAGAAAAAGGGTTGGCGGTATGGGGGATGTTCATTGGTGCCGTATGATGCAAAACAGAAGTGTATAGTCCGGGTTATGGCAGGAGACGAGAAAACAAAAAAGCATGAGTTGGCTCATTGTCACGGACACGCTGATACTTTCTGGCCGTGGATGGTTGATCCTGATTTTAACTGAAAGCATGAGCGGTTGCAATAAAGCGCAAGGTACCTGGAACCCTGCTTCATATGATTACAATACAAAATAATAAATATATATTACCTGAAAACTTACGATCTTTTTGTTTGATAATCCTGTACGGCAATGATATTTATCGATCGACATGTAGACCTAATATTTAGAAACCGGGAGAAAAACTCCAGTTTTGCATTCCAGGATCGCAGTATCAGGTTTACGAAAATCTAAAATTTATGGCGTTGCGGCAAATACACACAAAGATAAATACAAATGATGCTTGAAGAAGAAACGAAAACAAATTCAAAAAACTTATAGCTGAAAGCTCAAAGCTGCAAGCTGAGAACTGATACGCCATGCCGGCCACAAATCAAGAGCAATCATTGTTTCACGCGGACGAAAAACTGATCGAGTGGATGCGGGATATCCGCCGCACCATCCATCAGCATCCTGAACTTGCGAACGAAGAGCACCACACCCAGCGTTTTATCTGTGAAAAACTGCAGGAACTCGGCATTCCATTTCGCACCGAAGGCCTGCACACCGGTGTTGTCGCAAGCTTAGAGCCTTTTGTGTCTGAAGACCAGAGCAGCAATTGCGTTGCCCTGCGTGCAGACCTGGATGCTTTGCCGGTGGATGAAAAAACAGGCCTTGGCTTTGCTTCAAAACTGCCGGGCCGCATGCATGCCTGCGGCCATGACGGCCATGTGGCTATGCTGCTCGGTGCCGCTGCAATGCTGCAGCATGTGGAACTTCCCGGCCGGGTTATTCTTCTCTTTCAGCCTGCGGAAGAATCCGGAAAAGGCGCCCTGGCCATGATTGAAGACGGGGCCTTTGCAGGTGTCCAGGCCATATATGCCGGCCATATAGACCGTCATTTCAAAGTCGGCCAGATTGCGGCCGAACCCGGCCTGATCTGTGCCTATACTGATAAATTCGAAATCAAGGTCTGCGGCCGCGGCGGCCATGCGGCGCGGCCGCATGAAACCATTGATGCCATCGTGGTGGCCAGCCTTCTCGTCATGTCCATCCAGACCCTTGTTTCCAGAGAGATAAACCCATCCTATCCGACCGTTGTCAGTGTCGGGCGTTTCAGAGGCGGCTCCGCTTATAATGTTATTGCGGAAGAAGCTGTGCTCGAAGGCACCATACGCGCCACCCATCCTGAGATCAGGGCCCAGATCATTGACGGCCTCGAGCGCATGGTCCGGGCCATGGACGGCTTGTATAACGCCAAGACAACCATACATTTCCGGGACGGACTGCCGCCTGTCATCAACCACCCTTTTGCAGCCAGGCTGGCCCGGAAGGCTGCAAAAAAAATCGTCGGTCCGGAAGGTGTCGTCAAGCAGCGCCACCCGAGCCTTGGCGGCGAAGACTTTGCCTACTATCTGCAGAAGGTTCCCGGCTGTCTTGTCCGTTTCGGCGCCGGTCACCCTGAACTGCCAAACACCCCGGCCCACAGTCCTTATTTTGATTTTGACGAGGGAGTTTTGCCAATCGGTGCAGCATTTCTTGCCGAGGTTGCCTGGCAAACCCTGCAGCAGAAAGATATTTTCGCAACTCCTGTCGGCGGTTATTCTCCTGCCATGAACCAGCCGGATCCGCTCAGCAAGGAGGGCAAAAAATAATGCAGGAGAAAACTATTGAATTCAATATCAGTAAACCCTTTTCCCTTGGAGTCGAGATAGAGCTCCAGATCCTTGACAGGGAAACCCTGAACCTGGTTCCCAGGGCGCCTGAAATCCTGGACATGGTCCCGCATAGTTTAAAGGAGAGGATAAAACCTGAATTCATCCGGTCCATGCTGGAAGTCAACACTGATGTCTGCGCCAACATGGATGAGGTTAAACAGAGTCTGGCGCAGCTTATCAGGAAAGCTGAAAAACTGGCCCATGACAATGACTGTTTTCTTTTTGCTGCCAGCCTGCATCCCTTTGCCCGGCACAGTGACCAGGTACTTTTCGACCACCCCCGCTACACGCGCATCATGGATGAACTGCAGCTTGTGGGCAGACGATTTATAACCCAGGGGCTCCACGTCCATGTGGGCATGAGCGACCGTGATACTGCCATTCGTGTCTGTGACAATATCCGCCTTTTCCTGCCCATACTCCTGGCCCTGACCTGTTCGTCGCCGTATTACGAAGGCATCGACACAGGGCTTCACTCATACCGGGCCAAGCTGTTTGAGGCCCTGCCCCTGGCAGGCATGCCCGACCAGCTTGAAAGCTGGGGAAAATACCTGGAAATGGTCAGACTGCTCACCAATACAGGCATAATTACCGGCGTCCGCGACCTGTGGTGGGATGTACGGCCGCATCCGGATTTCGGCACCATCGAAGTCCGCATCTGCGATTTGCCGGCTACCTTTACCGAGATCATAGCTATCGTCGCACTTATTCAGGGACTCGTAGCAGAAATATCTGAATCGGACAAACATCTCAATCCAAACATGCAGGTGCTGAAAAGCAATAAGTGGCAGGCTGCCCGGTACGGACTGGCCGGAACATTCGTCTATCCCCTGCTCCAGAAAAAGATCTCCATGCAGGAGGCTGCTGGTGAGATATTTGCCAAGGTCGCCCAGGTCATGGAAAAACTGGGCACTAGCCACTTTCTTTCCGACCTGCAGCAGACCATAGAGTCCGGTACCAGTGCAGACCATCAGCGTAGAATTTTTACGAAACAGAAGGATTTTTCTGCAATAATCAAAGAACTGCACCCGAAATTCTGGCAATGAAAAAAACTGGCAAAGCAATAGTTGCAACCGGCCATCCGCTGGTGAGCGGCGCGGCTGTCGAAATACTGCGCAACGGCGGCAATGCTTTTGATGCTGCTGTTGGCGCAGGTTTTGCCGGTGCGGTTGCGGAACAGACCCTTACCAGCCTTGGCGGCGGCGGTTTTTTACTGGCACGGACGCAGCAGGGCGAAGAAATACTGTTTGATTTTTTTACCGACACACCCGGCAGAGGACTTGACAGCCGTGATCTTGAACCGCATTTCTTTCCGGTTACCATTCATTTTCCCGGCTCTGACCAGGATTTCAATATCGGCCTCGGCTCAGTGGCAGTGCCCGGCAACCTCAAGGGCTTTCTCCATGTGCATCAGCGCCTTGGCAGATTGGATCTTGCAGAAATCCTGCAGCCGGCAATCCGTCTGGCCAGGGATGGCCTGGAGCTCAATGACTGGCAGGGATATTTTTTAAACCTTTTAGAACCCATCGTGACCCATTCTCCTGTGGGCCGAAAACTCTATACCATTAACGGCTCCTGCGCCAAGCAGGGTGACCATATAACAAACCCGGAAATTGCTGACTTTTTGTCTCAGCTTCCGAAAGATTACGGCGAAAGTTTTTACAGGGGAGCACTGGCAAAGGCAATTGACTACGATATGCGCAAGGGCAAGGGTCTGCTCACCGCGGAAGATCTTGCTGCCTACAATGTCATTGAACGCGCTCCCCTTGTCATTGGCTACCGTGATTACACCTTCCTGACCAATCCACAGCCCTCTATGGGCGGTTCTCTT
>PKTW01000137.1 GCA_002868955.1 Desulfobulbaceae bacterium | reverse complement strand
CTGGCGGTTATCAAGCGACGAATGACCTGGAGTAATTTTAAAACCGCGCTGACGAATGCCACCCGCAACAGCGCCATGATCTTCATCATCATCATCGGAGCCATGGTTTTCAGCGTGTTTCTTACGTTGACAGGATCGACCCAGGATCTGATCGCCGCCATTCACACATCGGGCATGAGCCGCTGGTGGATTTTCCTGGCTTTCCTTTGTTGCAAGATCAAGATCAAATTCCAGTTGGCTGTCTGCCTTGCGCATTAAAAAGAAAAACCTGATCACATCCGGGCCGACTTCGTCAAAGAGTTCATCCACCGTGACAAAATTTGCCTTCCTGGTTGACATTTTCACCTGTCTGCCTTCGCGGGTCAATGTAACAAACTGGTGGATGACAACCGTTACTTTAGAGTCATCATAGCCAAGGGCCCTGAGCCCGGCCAGGACATCCGGCACGGTCGCAATATGATCTGAACCGAAGATATTGACCAGCCAATCGAAGCCCCGTTTTAATTTTTCCCTGTGATAGGCTATATCAGGGAGCCTGTAGGTTGGTTCTCCCGTGCTTTTAATTATGACACGGTCCTGTTCCTGGCCAAGCTCTGAGGTCTTGAACCAGACAGCTCCATCATGGTCATAGGCCAGGCCTTTCTCGCGCAGCCTGGCAACCACATCATCGACCAGGCCTTTTTCATACAGGGAGTGCTCGTTGTAATAGTTGTCAAATTTGATATCGAGACGTTCAAGGGTCTCTACAATATTGGCAAATATCTCTTTTTCAGCCTTTTCCTTGAATGGTGTCACGTCATCTGCATCTTTCAGGGAATCGCCCTTTTCAGCTACCAGCTTTCTGGCAATATCATAGATGTATTCCCCCTGGTAGCCTTCCTCTGGGAACTCTCCGGAAAGTCCCAGGAGTTCCAGGTATCTGGCCCTGGTAGACTCTCCCAGGACACGCATCTGCCGGCCGGCATCGTTATAGTAGTATTCCCGCATAACAGCATGACCGGTGGCCTCGAGGAGCCTGGCAATGGCATCACCCAAGACAGCCTGGCGGCCGTGTCCGATGGAAAGAGGGCCCGTGGGATTGGCACTGACAAACTCGACCAACACCTTTTTCTGCTGCCCTATTTGCGATAAGCCGTACCCATATCCCTGCTCACAGACCGACTGCACCACAGACTGCCATACCGCTTCCCGGACAAAAAAATTGACAAAACCCGGCCCGGCAATCTCAACCTTATCAAACAAATCCACATAGCTACTCATCTTTTCTGCAAGCAGGGATGCGACTTCACGGGGATTCTTTTTTTCGCGCCCCGCTATCAGCATGGCCATGTTGGTGGAAAAATCCCCATGTGATACATGCTTGGACATTTCCACAGTATATGATCCCGCGGCTGCTGCAGTCCACAATCCCTGGTCCACACCTGCAGCGAAATATTTATCCAGAAGTTCTTTTATGCGCTCTTTTATCATTATTAACTCAATATATTTTGCACAGCTATTTTTGAAAACAATCTGTAATCTTTTTTATTCTTTTATATACCCAACACTTTTAAGCCTTCAATGAGTACCGGATTCACGGCAGAGTCTGTTCGGCCATAGTTTCTGCTATGCCGAACAGGCGATAACACAGAAGATGGGACTCATTGAAGGCTCAAATATACACCCTTTCATTGAAAGTGCCGAACAAGCAGAGTACTTCATAGCTTATCGTTTCCATCCATTTTGCAATCTCATCCGCTGTAATTACTGCATCACCCTGTCTTCCCAGGAGAACTACTTCATCACCTGTATGGGCCGGGGGCAGGTCGGTAATGTCAACCATGGTGGCATTCATGCAGACCCGGCCGCACACAGGTGCCCGCCTGCCACCAATTAAAACCTCCGCCCTGTTGGAAAGTTTCCTTAAATACCCGTCAGCATACCCAACCGGCAGTACTGCAATCCTGCTTTTGCGGCGGGTGACAAAAGTATGGCCATAGCTGATGCCGCATCCTGCATCCAGCTCTTTTATCTGGACAACCCTGGTTTTGAAGCTCATAACCGGTTGCAATTGCAGCATGGGTGCAGCAGTTTTTGCCCTGGCAGGGGAAGCGTCAGGATAATAACCATAGAGGCTGATACCGGGACGGATCATGTCGAGACGGGTGTCGGGAAAATACATAAGGGCTGCGGAGTTGGCAATATGGGTGACAACGGACCCCACTTCTTTTGTCTTCAACCTGGCCAGAACACTTCTGAAATACAATAACTGTTTCCGGGTTTTTTCGGCCGTCCCTATCTCATCGGCAACCGGGAAGTGGCTCAATAAACCTGACAACGATATGCCCGGCAAACGTCTTATCAATGAAACATAGGATTCCACCTCGGCCGGCAGGACTCCCAGCCTGCCCATGCCAACATCCACCTTCAGATGCAGCCTAACTTCCGTATTCTTCCCAGCAGCTGCATTTGATAGTCCTTTGATAAATTCAACATCATAAACAACCGGTGTCAGCTTATGTTTAATAATTTCATCATAAGATTCCGGAGAGCCTCCCATAAGTACAACTATCTCCCCCTGCAGGCCGGCGCGGCGCAGGGTAACTCCCTCCCATACTTCTGCCACCCCGAAGGTTCTGCCTCCCGCCAGGTAAATTGCCTGAGCACATGCAACCAGGCCATGGCCATAGGCATCCGACTTTACCACAGCCATGACCCTGACTTGCTGCCCGACTGTTAACTGAATACTTTTAAAGTTGTGCTGCAGGGCACCAATATCAATCTCGACCCTGTTAAAAGAAAGTGCTTCCATCTTCAGGGAGTCCTTTTCCATTCACGCCACATAAGTCTGCTTGCAAGCATTAGGGCACATCCTACGGCTGTATATATAAGTCCGACAATTTCACCGGGCAGGACTGTAGTACGCAAGTACCTGCCCAAGCCAATCATTGCCGCCACCAGAATCCACGTTTTCCAGGAGTATACGGAACCGATGCAGACCTTTTCCTCAAATTCCTTGATTCTTTTCACGTTTTTCCGGGCTACCCGGTCAAGAATGAAAAATGTCTTGGCAATTCCCAGGAACAATCCCACCACCCCGTACCATAACTGACCCTTCAATGAAATTAGGACAAAACCGTTTGTCAGCAGAAAAAAGCCTACAAGACTCCAGATAAGGGCGGCAAGGAATAGATGGGTCCTAACCGATACCCCGGGCTTATAGCTAAGGAGACTCTTTTTAAAATCCATCATTAAGTCTTGTGCACAGAGTTTGGGCTTACAGTTTTACAACACTATGGCTGTATGCCAAAAAACATAGGCCTGTCTCCTTTGCAGGAAACAGGCCTATGGATTACATCTTTGGGTCTGTTTTTTTAGACAGAATCAAACCTCAGTTACAGTAATAGCACCTTCCGGGCATACTTCAACACAGGTCTCGCAGCCGAGGCATTCGTCCATGTTAACAGGCTCGGATTTTCCGTCTACCATTTCATAAACCTGCGCAGGACACGCATCTACACATTCTTCGTCGCCACTACATTTGTCTTTATCAACGACAACTTCCCACATAGTAAAACCTCCATGAAAATTAATTATTGTTTATAACAAGTCATAAGACCAGTTGTACCTAAAATTGTCGGCCGCACAAAAAGTATTTTGCCGACAGGTAATGCGCCTTTAATCTCTTGATTTACTTAGCCCCGTTGATGATTGCGCGACTTTTTGCGAAGTCATTCAAATTGGCTATCTTCTTTTGGAAGATTTTCCACGCACAAAAACTACTCCCCTCTAATTCAACCCTATTTTTTTGTCAATAAAAAAATCCACGCAGTTCTAATGAGGGCGTCTCTATCTTCACATGAGGGAAAAAAGTGGCGGGAAATAGCGGTTGCCTTGCATTTCCTTTCATATTAGAGTATCGAACCTGAAAAACCAATTTAATCATTATTCCGGCAGGAGGCAAGGTAGTTTGATAGCAGGACATCGATGTTTCGCCACTTAATTTTTCTATAAAATACCTGTGAAGGCGAGTAATATGAAAAAAGAGAAGAAATGGACGCCTGAAAAATCTGAAGAAGCCATGATTCAGGGCATCATTGAGGGCAGCCCCGAAGCAATCGGGGTCGCTGTAGTCCGCTTGAACTGCGGCTGCCGCAAAATGGCGGCAGTGGATAAGGAAGGTGAACCCGCAAGCAAGGTTATCATGTATCGCAATCGTGCTGAATCGATTTGTGATAAATGCAAGGAGGACAACGGTTCCTACATGCGCATAACCGAGCAGTTCATTCACTGGATTTCCCCGGAACCCGAAACAGTAAAGAAAAAAATAATTGAAGAAAAGGTCCTTGGTTTTAAAACCCATTAAGCCTTTGAAATGAGGCATGGGGAGAAACCCTTGCCGCCAAAACACAACGGAGTTTCTCCCTCATTCCCAATGCCCTTGCCAGATGCGCTACTTCAATTGATTGGCAACAGCTTGATTCAGTAAATTCTGCGCTTCAATGAGCTTTTTATACTTTGATTCTATTTTCTCAATATTTCTCGACATAATCGCTTTCAATAAATCTCCCTCTATTTCAGCAACATCGATTCTTTCATAATAATCCATGGTCTCTTTGAGGTGTGCGATAACGATCTTGCCTGTCAGGATTGGGTGGTTGTTGGTTACATTTGCATCCTCAAACCTTGTTCCATGTTCAAGCTCCACCTCCAAACCTTTTTTGAAAGCCTCAATGGGAATGTTCATTCCTTTGGTATTCGCAATATTAAGAATCGTTGACGCTTCCTCCTCTGAAACAGATGGATCCTTGATTTCGGACCAGTCACGAAAGCCAATTTCGTTGCAGACTCTTTTTACTTCTTCAATAGTAACGTATTCAGGAAGTTCCATAATTTACTCCTTTATTTATTTCCTACTCAACCATCCTCGCCAGATTGCTCAGTTTTATCCTTGACCCCTCGGGGTAATACTTCCAACTATTATAGTTATTACTCTAAAAATAAAAATTTCTTGCTAACATGTTGACTTTTTGTAAAAAAATACCAGTTAAGATGCTTACTGACATTGTTGGTTTAAGACCATGCCGTTTTGTTTTAAATAAAACATATAGTGCCTTGTAGAAGAATTTTTCATTTAAATAACTGGGGATGCTTTTTTGCAAATATTGTTGGATCGGT
>PKTW01000172.1 GCA_002868955.1 Desulfobulbaceae bacterium | reverse complement strand
TATGTATTGATGATTCCATTCTTGCCCTGCCCGGACTACGCATCGATCATCGCTTCAGGGTCACTGAGAAAACAAGCCATGCTATCAGAGTGCGCTGGCAGGAGATAACGGAAGAAAAGAAAAGTTAAAGCCTACAGACACAGTCTCCACGGCGTTTCCCTTTCCCTTCTCGAGCAGTTAGCAATAACAGGAGGAAAAACTGAAAACTTTAGCAGATACGATTTAATAACTCCCACACTATAAATTTACCTGTCATAAATAGTACTAAGGTACAATAGTAATTGATTTTAAGTTGGTATAATCTCCTTTAACAGGAAAAAGCCAAACCTGCTGTGAAACAAGGCCGAGAAACCTGGGGGTTCGATGAGACAGCCGAGTAGCCATGTACTGCAGCTCGGCTTTTTTATTTATGGTAATTCCTAATCTCAAACTGTATCAATGCGTAGCGGAGGTATTAATATTATCTTTTTATTTAAGGTGTTTCCACAGCATTGCCAATGGACTCAATGGTAATTGCAAAATTGTACTGAAAAATATTGGATACATACTCTTACAGATTTTATACAATAGTAGTGTTTTCTCTGTGCCTCTATGAATTATCAAAAGAGCCTCCAATGCATGACTGAACCCGTTACCACTCCTTCAGGCGCGGAAATATTTCTAAGCCAGGCTGTTCGGGATGCATGTGAAAAGCTTTCTCATAACATCCGCATTGGCGTAGGACTGCAATTAGTAATAGGTGATGATGGGTCAGGCAAAACAACCCTCTTTAACCAGCTAGCGCAAAGGTTCAGTACGGACAACAATACAGTTGTGCTTTTGCTTAACAATCCTCAGTTTAGGGACCTGCAGCAATTTCTTGTTACCGTTGCTGCTGTTTTCAAAACCATCAAAACTCCCTCTGATTTTGATGATAGTTTACTGCAGAGTGCATTCAATAGCTTTTTCTACAAACTGTGTCTACAGGAGAAAAAAACCGTTCTTCTGCTCATTGATAATGGCCAGAATCTTCCGGACTTCTGCCTTAATGCTCTAAATTCCTTTTATGACCATCACATGGATTGCCGGAGTTTGCTCCAGGTTGTCATATGCTGTGAGCCTTCATTAGTCAGGAAAATCAATGCGAACGATTCCTTAAACAGCCGGGTTGCTTTTGCGGCCGTGCTCAAACCTTTAGGTTTTAAAGACACCAGAAAATTCATTCTCTTTCACCTGGAACGTACCACAGCCGACCACAGTTTTCCTCCGGCACTTTTCAGTATACCCGCCCAGTGGGCCATTTATCATATGACCCAGGGGCATCCAAAAGAAATTATTGAGCTCTACCATTTCATCGTCCTGACACTGGCTATTGAAAACCGGAAAAAAGTTGGCTGGTTCATGACCCTGCGTTGCGCCAAGCAGCTTATCCCTCCTCGGGCAAAAAAATTGCAAATCATCCAGGCCTCTTCTCTTGCCAGTCTTGTTGTTCTCATTCTGCTTTTAGGATTGTGGTCAGTGCAGACCAAGACATTGAGCGTGCCCCAACCGGAGTACCTGCCAGAGGTGACTACCCCCCAAAGGATACCGCCGCCAGAACAGCAGCCACTTGAATCGGTAAAAGTCCCACAAAAAATTCTATCACCGGCGATATTAACAGAGGGGCAGGTCGAAGTAGCGGCTCCTGCTGAAAATTCTGCAGCGTTTCCGGTGCAGCCTGAAGACAAAGCCGCATCTGTGCAGGTTCCTGTGCTTGAATCAGCCACAGTCACTCCGGCCATAAAAGAAAGCCGGCAAGTTATGCTTGGCGATACCTTTCTGGGTATGATTCAGCAGGTTTACGGTCCTGATTACGTGAATACGCAATATATAGACCAAGTTATTGCTGCCAATCCCCATTTAAGGGATTTCGACAACCTGAAAGTCGGCGACAAGGTTTTTTTTCCTGTTTTGGTCCAAGAAGCCGCAAAACCTTTTCTCGCTGCAACTGCATCTAAGTCCCAGCCTGCCCCAGGGGTTGTTTCGCAACCTCAGCCGGACGATTCTGCAGATTCTATTGGTAAGCGGGTAGAGCCACCTGAATATCTAGGTGATATTATTACTGCTTCTGGAGAAACTTTTGGTGATATGGTCCGCAGGATTTACGGACCGTGGAGCTTTAATCCTGAAAACGTCAAAACGGTTATGGCAGCCAATCCGGATCTTAAGAGTCCTGAATTGTTGTCTGTGGGCTATAAAGTCCGTTTTCCCACAATTCCCGTGGCCCTGACGTCAAAAGCGGAAGAAGTATGGTGGGCACGGATCACTACTTTTGACAATATTCAAAGCGCTTATCGCTTTCTACGTAAATACAGTAAAGCATCATCACCCTTGCTCATTATTCCTTCAAGAGATAACAGTGGCCAGATCCTAATGAATATTTTGCTGGAAGAATATTTTGTGGATAAAAAGTCGGCACAAAAAGCCATCCATGCCCTGTCTGATGAAATTTCAGCTCAGGCTCAAGCATTGCATGGCTTGAGTCCTGCAACTTTTTACTATCAGTTGACGCCAAATGATTAAAAAAAATTTGGTAGATTAAAAATTATCACAATGGCACGCTGCAATGTGAAAGTACAAAAAACGCATAAAAATTGGAGCACCAGACCTGCTGGAAAAGCTTGGGGGGACTTATAGGCTCTCCACAATCTTGACCCATGATTTTCTTGTGCTAAAATAACGTTGCAAATCAATATGTTAACTTAATGCAAAGCCTGTTTCTTTTTTAATTTCCTCAACTCTATCTAACACCTCTTGCTCAGTAAAGAGCCCTTTAGCTACCATAACATCCATCAATGCTTGACTGAAAATTGATTCCATCTGCAAAGCTTCTTCAACTGATACTTCTTCAATCGACAACTCTTCAATCGATAACTCTTCAACATTTACCATTTCTTCATCCATTGTTTTCCCCTTTATACTCTCATGGTCTTCTTGGACTCGGAAGGAAGCCTTCACAAGAAACAGCTTTCTTTCTATGCAATTTCAAGAGGGCTTTTAATATATAAAACAGCGGGTTAGTTGTTGCCAGCTGCGTGGGCTTGATATTCACATTTACACCGAAAGCTGGCAAGAGGTGATTGATGCAAACAATCTTAACATAACAGGCAGCATGACAGATAAAAGGCAGTATTTACCTGGCAATTACCGCATCATGAAACTCCACAAAATCCCGGCGCAGATTGCTGATCCGATAACACCTGATGCGTTGCAGGCCATAGCGTGCATTAATAAATAGTTCGTCGGATCCTCTTTCAAACCCACAAGGTGAACTTCCCGGGCCGAGCCGGGTACTGCTGAAACACCGGCCGCGCCCAACAGCGGGTTGATTTTTTCCTTAAGGAATATATTCATAATTTTGGCAAAGATGATCCCTGATGCAGTTGCTATGGAAAACGCCACAGACCCGAGAAAAAATATCCCCAGAGATTTGGCGGTTAAAAAAACATCGGCCTGAGTGCTGGCCCCAACGGTTAATCCCAGAAAAATAGTCGCCGTATCAATGACAGAAGAACTGGCAGTCTTAGCTAAACGGTCGACTACGCGAGATTCTTTCATGAAATTACCGAAAAAGAATGGTCCCAGGAGGGGAATTGATGCCGGAGCGAGAAAACAGCATAAAATAACACCGAGAATGGGGAAAAAAAGCAGTTCCTTGCGGGTAACTTGACGTTCGGTATCATGCATCTTGATTAAACGTTCTTTTCTGGTTGTGAGCAGTCGCATAATAGGCGGTTGAATAATTGGGATCAACGCCATATAGGAGTATGCCGCAATGGCGATAGGGCCTATCAGGTGCGGTGCAAGTTTGGCAGTCAGGAAAATGGAGGTGGGGCCGTCGGCACCACCAATAATGGCCACTGAGGCAGCCTCCTTCGGGGCGAAACCTAACGCCAGGGCACTCAGGAGTGTGAAGTATATACCCATTTGAGCAGCAGCACCCAAAAGCATCAGCTTGGGACGGGCCAGCATTGAGGAAAAGTCTGTCATGGCCCCTAAGCCCAGGAAAACAATGGATGGATACAACCCGCTGGTTACACCAAAATAGAGATAATGCAGCACACTGTTGTTTTCGTAAATACCAAGGCCAAATCCCTTAAAAAAAGGGACATTGCCAATGATAATACCAAATCCTATGGGGAGCAGTAAAAGCGGCTCGTACTTTTTTGCAGTAGCAAGAAAACAAAACAGAATACCCACGCAGATCATGAGGACGTACCGTATGTCTGCCAGATAATATCCTGTGTTTTTTAAAAACTCGAAAAACAGATCCATAGCACGTGCGTTAAACTTATACTTTTTGCCAGCTGAATAAACCACTACCCAAAGGGATTAAGTATCCAGCATCGCGAAAAGCACTAATAGTTAAATGTGGATGGGGCAAATTTTCCCGTTCAAATATTTCATACAGTTTGACAAGTTCAAAACTATCACCCAGGTCGGCCGTAAGCATTTGATATGTGCGGGCCGCAACCTCCAGGTTATTTAGAATATCGATGTCGGGCGGCTGTTCAACAATAGCGTGCGCAGCAGCTTTTTTTTTCTCGAACAGCCCTATGATTTTATGCAACTGAGATAGAATAAAGGACAAGGACGCCAAACCACACATAACTATCAAGGCACCGACAAATGCCATTGACCAGCCGTTATTTGCCGAGATCGCTTGCAAGCCGATCATTTACAAACCTCCTTCAACGGCTGATAGCACATTTACCAGCCGTTATTTTTGGCTAACGCTTTTAATAATCTCACTATTGAATAACGTAAAATTGCAGCTTTGTCACCTAATTATGGCTTACAGTTTGGCAGTTCAGGAAACGTCTCTTCCGGACTTTGGGGATAACTTTTATAAAGAGATAGATAGTGGCTTGAGTGCTCCGGCTGAGCTTGAACGGATTTACAGGCCAAAGGTACTGAATTTGCTTCATTGCCTATTGTTTTTCCCCATGATGCCTTGCGTGATGCCTTGCCTGTAGCAAACTGTTCACATGGGGCACCAAATTCACAAACTGCGATTTACAAAATTTCCTGCAGTACGAACACGTGATACCCTGTATATCAAAATAACTCCCTACTAATAGTTTCCTTTTATCATTCCACCCGCAGTTTTTAAATATTGTGCAAAGCTTTTTCCTACTGATAGACTCTTGATCACCTCAACGTTTAATTATTTG
>PKTW01000104.1 GCA_002868955.1 Desulfobulbaceae bacterium | reverse complement strand
CTGAAATTATTAGCAAAAAATGCTATATTTGATAATGCAGAACATAAGACTTTCACCACAAATATTACCAGGATTTTATCTCCCACGCCGAGGCCGAAAGCCATTAACAGTCCAGCAGAAATTTTCTAAAAAAATAACCCTGTTAAAGCAAAAGTCTTTCAAGCAGATAGGCGAACTTTTTGAAAATTTCATTCCTCGCCGTCTACTTAAACCGGAGCAATCCGGCACAATGAGTCGCCGTCGCCTTTTCTCAAAGGAGAACACTTTCTGGGCTTTCTTCAGCCAGGTTCTTGACGCAGACGGAGGGTGTAAGGAAGTAATCCGCAAGCTTCAGTCATATGCTTCGATCAAGGGGGTAAGGATTCCATCGTCATCGACCGCTTCGTATTGCACGGCACGGAAGAAGTTGGATGAGCAGATGTTCTCCGAAATTTTTGATCACACTGCTGCTCAACTCAATAAAAGACCCAAGGACGGCTTGCTGAATAATCGCCGAGTCATCGTCGCCGATGGAACCGGAGTAAGTATGCCTGATACGCCGGAAAACCAGGAGTTTTGGCCGCAGTGGTCTTCACAGAAACCAGGTTGTGGATTTCCGACGGCCCGTATCTGTGCCTGTTTTTCGCTCGAAAGTGGGGCCTTGCTCAGTTACGCCATCGGCAACAAAAAGAGTCATGAACTGTTGATGTTGCGTAAACAATGGAAGACGTTTAAGCGGGGAGATATTTTTCTGGGGGACAAAGGGTTCTGTAGTTATTTTGATATGGCAAGCTTACAGGACCAAGGCGTTGACAGTGTTGTCACCCTGGCCAGGAGGGCGCCGGTCAGACCTGCAAGTAGCCTCAAAAAACTCGGGCCTGACGACCTGCTGATATCATGGGACCGGCCACTCTACACCCCTAAACTATCGTATTCGAAAGAAGCATGGGAGGCGTTGCCGCAAAAGCTTGTTTTACGACAGGTTAAGGTCAGGGTAAAATATCGTGGCTTCAGAACTCAGTGGTTTCACGTCGTCACCACCTTGCTTGATGTAACGCGGTATCCCGCTGAGGAGCTTGCCGAACTGTACTTTAAACGCTGGGATGTCGAGTTGTTTTTCCGTGACATCAAGATAACAATGGGACTGGATGTCCTGCGCTGCTTGACGCCGGAGATGATCAGGAAAGAGATATTGATGTACTTTATCGCTTACAACTGTGTCCGGCGACTGATGTATGAGGCGGCGAAAAAAGCAGATATTGAGGCTAGGGTTGTAAGTTTCAAAGGCAGTGTTCAGGCTCTCCGTAACTGGGAGCCACATTTAAATCAAGCGAAGATCAGCCGGGTAGAGCGGTCGAGATTGATCGATGATTTATATGAAGCGATGACCGGTACACCGATCATACAGCGTCCAGGGAGAAGCGAACCACGATGTCTTAAACGACGGAAGAAAAATTATCAGCTTATGACCGCACCAAGACATGAAATAAAAGTAATCCCGCACCGTAGCAAATATGTTGCTGCTAATGCTTAAACTAGTGCCATTCGGGACACCATACTTAATTTTATTGCCAACTATTCCCTCGATCATCTATGCTGCATTCATGGCACGCATAGCAAGGAAAAACCGGGGCCAGAACCCGGTTCCCACGAAATACGATTTTGAATCCGTTCTCATGAAAGCTTCTTTTGCCCACCGGGAAGGCAGGCTTGCTGAAGCGGAAAAAGGCTACCGGGAAGTATTGCGAAGAAAGCCTGACTGGGGACAGGTGCTGAATGCACTTGGAACGGTATTTTTAGACCAGTCCCAGCCGGATAAGGCCCAAAAAGTTTTTAAAAAAGCAGCCGGTCTCAGTCCTCCCAATATTCCAGCATGCTATAACCTGGCCAGGCTGAAGCAGCGGGAGAACGATCACCAGGGAGCCATAAGTATTTACCGAACCATGTTGGAAAGGCAGCCGGATCTTGGGGATGCATGGAATAATCTGGGTGTCGCTTACAGGGAAACCGGGGACCAGAATGAAGCCATATCCTGTTTTCAAAGGGCAGTGGAGTTCGCTCCTGACATGGCAGAGGCATGGAACAACCTTGGCGTTGCCCAGGACGAGTTTAATATGATTGAAAACGCTTCAGAGTCATACAGAAAGGCCATTGAGATACGGCCGGATTATACATCCGCCCACTTCAACCTCGGGATATCTCTTCAAAAGCTCGGGCGCTTCAAGGAAGCTGAGGAGCATTACAACAAGGTGCTGGCGGCCAAGCCGGATGATGAAGCCGCACAATTCATGCTCCAAAGCATGGGGACATCGGCAATACCTGATGCCGCCCCGGTGGAACACGTGCGCAGGATCTTTGACCGGTGTGCCGGGACTTTTGAAAAGATCCTGGTTAAAGACCTGGAATACAAGACCCCTGAACTCCTGTTCGACCTTGTGCATCCATATTTGACTGAAGAAATGAATGTTCTGGACCTTGGCTGTGGTACGGGCCTGGGCGCTCAACTCTATCGGCCGTTTGCGAAAAGACTGACAGGCGTTGATGTATCGTCCAGGATGCTTGAAAAGGCGGCTGAGAAGAAAATTTACAATCGGCTCGAGGTTTTTGACATACTCCAGGACTGGGACTTTCCCAAAAAATTTGACCTGATATACAGCTCTGACGTGTTTGTATATTTCGGGAATCTCGAAACGATCATCAGGTCCGCATCTTCATACCTTGCCAGCGGCGGGATCATAGCATTTTCAGTCGAGAGACTGGAAGACAACAGCATGGAGTACCGGCTCTTTCCGAGTGGCCGCTATGCACACTCCCGGACATATATTCAGGATTGCCTCAAGCGTAACGGATTACAATTAATCGAGGCAAGCAAATCAGATATCAGGAAGCAGTCCGGAAATCAGGTTAAGGGCTTGTTGATTGTCGCCAAAAAGGTATAATTTCAATTTTGAATTATGAATGCATAATGCATAATGTAAAATGTAAAATGTAGAACTCTACAATTGATGTTAAAAAAGCCTTAAAAAAGAAACTTGATGTAGACTTTAGGAAATATCGGATACTTGGCGCATGTAATCCTCAATACGCCTATAAAGCCCTTCAAGCAGAGGACAAAATAGGAACAATGCTGCCTTGCAATGTGATTGTCCAGGAAACAGAAGATGAAAAAGTTGAAATCGCAGCCATTGATCCAGTTGCTTCCATGCAATCAGTCCAAAATGAATCCCTGGGAGAAATCGCAACAATAATTAGAGCAAAACTAAAGAAAGTGATAGAAAAGTTATAACATGATTTGCTGAAATTGCCGAGACAGGAAAGGGCATTTCTTGCGGATCGTCTTCTGGGCTCTTTAGATGAAGAAGTGTTGAATGAGATTGATGCTGCTTGGATAGCGGAAGCAGAGCGACGTTTTGAGGAATATAAGAACGGCAAACGGCAAGTCGTATCTGCACAGAATGTTTTTACCGAAGCAGATCGTGCTTTGAAATGATTTAAACGACTACAGTCTATCGGCTCCCAGTATTCTCCGTTGGAGGAGCGTTTGCATGTCACGGCGACCGTCTGCAATGAGATAGACATAGACTTTATCACTATCAATCCGATAAATGATACGATAGGGTTTGAAGAAAATCTCACGAAAGTCGCGGATCCCCAAGTCCAGAAGTTCTTTTACAAAACCACTCCGTCCAGGCTGCTCGCTCAGGGTTAAAAAATTTTTTTCGATCCGGTCAAGGACATAATCCGCCTTCTTTGGTGAGTCATGTTCCGCTATATATGTGCAGATGTCACTGAGATCACCTGCAGCATCTTCAGTGAGAAGAACGGAGCAAGCCACTACATTGACCTCTTGCCTTTCCGCAGACGGCTTATAGCATCGGCGACCGAAACAACTTTGCCTTCTTCAATCTGCCTGCTGCCAAGCGCCATAATTTTGAGCAAAGCCATGGTCTCCTGGGTTTGCTCGAAACTCTTTATATCCTGTATAACGACCTTGGCTTCACCGTTTTGGGTGATGATGAGCGGCTCACCTTTGTCGCCCAGATGGCGGATGATCTCTGCTGCGTGGGCTTTCAGGTAGCTTATGGGTTTAATCTGGTCCGATAGTTTCATGAGTATCTCCTTGCTATATTGTAAGGCTAAATTAAATCTGAATTTAGTCCTTTGTCAATAGCGCCTCTCTTGATGTGAACAAATTGTCAATGCAGCTGATAACACAACCAAATAAAATCGTGAAGTACATCGGTTGAATGCCAGAAAGTTTATTTCTCGCCACGGGTATGGGAGCAATTTTGAAAGCTGATTGGCAAACATAACTAATAACGATATATTTACCCGCTTGGCATGTTTTCGCAATCGAGGACTTCTCTAATCTTGCAGGCCCTAGTTTGGCCAACTCCTTCCACTTCCATTAATTCCTCAATAGTGGCACACATGACTCGGAAAGCAGATTTAAAATGATCCAACAGTCTGTGTGCTAATTTGGGGCCGATATCGGGCAAGCCCTGCAGCAGATAAAGCTGTTTGTTTTTAAGTTTTTTGGGACGATAACCGCCACGCATGTGAACAACATTCGTTGCAACCGCATCCTGTCGGCCAATCATAGCCAGAATTTCAACGCTATCCTCTTTTGAATGAGAAAAGATAATAGGAATCTGCCAGTTACACTGCACGGACAATATGGCACCCTTGATCGCCTTTTGGTCAAAATCTAGCCCTGTCGCATAGGGGTTTCCTTCGATGAGCAGAAGCGGGGTTGAACAATATTTTTTTAAACTGACAGCCTGCTTGAATAGTCGTAAATCAATTATAGAGAGCAGGAAATCGCGAGCAGTTTTGCGCTCCACTGTGATTCGGCCATTTATCAAATAATCGCCATAGGAGATTTTTTTCACTACAACAGTGAAATGTGCCGCCAAGGGTTTCTGCAGACCTGATGATTTTTCGCGGTAATCAATGATGACATGCATTTTGAAAAAATATTATGATTCCACCTGATTCATTTATAACGATGGTTAAATCAATATTCAGTTTTTCTTAATAATTAAAAGATAAAGGACTTGGATTCTGATTAATAGGGTAACATGCCAAAATCAATAAGAATAAAATGCCAGGGAAAACACATGGCGACCTGGTATTCTTGGCAAAAAATATTTACTGAAGCTGTGATTTCCCCGTAAAGCTTTTACCAGTTTGGGCAGAAAACCAGACATTTACTTCTGGCGTTCACATGATGGATTAGAAGTCGATCTTTTGATCCAGATCGGCACAAAAAT
>PKTW01000132.1 GCA_002868955.1 Desulfobulbaceae bacterium | reverse complement strand
ATTCTTTTTTATAGAAATCCCCCATTCAGATATGGATGGGGGATTTTTTTATGCCGACCCTCAAAAAAATCTTTTTTAAAAAAAATCTACTTTATTTTGTGGGAGTGCTGACAGAATTACTTCTACAGAAATAACCTAGAATTTCCTGCTGCGGAAGATATTAAAGGCCACAATCAAGCCGAGAACGGCGGAAATAAGATACCCCACAAGGCCGATGGCAGGATAACCGAAGATCAGAGGCTTAACACCGGTGGTGATGATCATGGAACTGCCGATAATCACGGAGCCAAGGATGATGGAGAAGGACAGGCGGTTACTGACGTTGTCCAGGCTTTTTTGCAGCCCGCCCAGGTTTTCATGTTTGAACTGGATATTCAACTCACCCTGCTCCACTTTCTGCAGGATGCGCTGAATGGCACCGGGAAGGCTGCTCTGCAGCTTTAAATACAAACGGAGTTGCCTGGTGAAGCGGTGCCAAATCTGTGAAGGGCTCCAGCGCTCCACACCAAGCTGTTTGATAAAGGGCTCAATTTCAGCAATAACATCGAGCTCGGGATAGATCTGCCGGGCTGTGCCCTCAACAGTTACCATGGCTTTGAACATCAGGGCCAGGTCGCTGGGCAGCTTGATATGATGGGTCCGGAGCATGTTATTCAGGTCCATGAGGAGCTGGCCCAGATCCAGCTTGCCAACGGTAACGCTGTGATAGAGGTGCAAGATTTCCAGGATATCACGCAGCAGCAGACGTTCGTTTATCTCCGTGACATTTGCTTCTGTGAGTGCGACCAGAACGTCAAGGACCTTTTCAGCCTCCTTGTCAACAATGGCACCGATCAACTCCACCATCTCATAGCGTGTTTCAGACGGCAGAATACCAACGACACCCCAATCAAGCAGGCAGACCTCCCGCTCATTTACTACGAGAAAATTCCCCGGATGAGGGTCTGCGTGGAAGAAACCGTTTTCCAGAACCTGTTTGACAACCAGTCTGATCCCGATTTTTGCCAGTTGTTCCCGCTCCTCAACATCTTCAGGTTGTAAATGTTTAAGCTTGACCCCTTCGATCAGATCCATGGTCAGGACAGAAAACCTGGTATAGTCCTCATAGACTTCCGGAATAATTACATCTTTTTCACCCGACAGAGCCTGGCTGACAATCTGCATATTTCTGGCTTCCAGGGTAAAGTTAAGTTCACGCAACAGGGCACGCTTAAGTTCCTTGACCAGGTTTACAAAATCATAGGTCCGGGCAAACTCGAGATGTTCACATAAAATAGGCGCCGCCCCTTCCAGGATCTGGAGGTCCACCTCTACGGTGCGTACTATATCGGGGCGCCTTATTTTCAAGGCCACCGGCACATTCTCATCTTTGAGGACCGCACGGTGGACCTGGGCAAGGGATCCGGCAGCAAGGGGTTCTTCGTCAATGAGGCTGAATATTTGATCCAAAGGCTTTTTAAGAGCCTTTTGCAGCACCCCCATGATCTCTTCAAAAGACACCGGGGCCACGCTGTCCTGCAGTTTTTCAAGTTCCTTGATAAGCTCGGCCGGCAGGAGATCGCCGCGCAAACTTAAAATCTGGCCGAACTTCACAAATGTGGGGCCAAGTTCCTCCAGGGTGTGACGCAGCCTTTCCCAGGTAGTCATCTCCTGAACAGCCATCCTGGTTTTACTTATGAGAATCTTCCCGGGTAGATGCAGCCGCTCGGCCACATCATCAAAACCGTACTTGAACAATACTGAGACGATGCTGCGAAAGCGTCCCAATTTGGAGAGAGCCAGGAGATCCATGAAATGTCCCTATTTCTTGTCAGATTTCTTTTCTTGCGGCTCTTCAAGGGCTTTCAGACGCATATCAAGGGCTTTTACCTTTTTCTCCAATTTTTTCATATCACTGGCCTTGCTGATATCCATATTTTTGAGGAAACCCTTTACTGTCTCCTGCAGCCTGGTTTCGAAATCCGTCCACTGCTTTTCACCGCTTTCCAGGAGATCCTGCCCCATCTTTTCAGCTTCATCACGCGACATTTTGCCTTCTTCAACAAGCTTTTCCAGGACACTTTCCAGTTTTGTCTTGGTGACAACCGCAAGTCCCAAGCCGGCGAACAGGCTCTTCTTGAAAATTTCAAACATGGCCCACCTCCTTGTATTTTGTCAATAGTCATTCACGTTACCTATACGGTAGACTATAAATCACCCTTCGGCAAGCAACTATAGCGCCAGAATGAATCAAATCGCATTATAGTAGCTCCGTGCTATGCCATTAACTTACTGTTTAAATTTCCTCCTCGTTTCTGAGAAATTCAGCGAATAAATGAGTTTAATAATTATAAGATACGGGTCTATCAGGTCGTCAAAGTGTTCTCCACAATATCAAGCAAAGGGGTCTTACCAGAAGAGCTCGGCTGCGTGTTTTTTAGCGGCTCACGCTCTTTGAAAACAACCTCACGGCTGGCAATACGCCGGAAAATCCTGATATCAGCAATCATGCTTCCAAGTTCAAAAATCAAGCGGGCAAATGCGCTCCATAAAGAAACCCAGGCGGCCACTGTCAACCCTTCTATCATCAACTCCTGCATCACAGCACTTAAATGTCCCATTTTCCCTTTAAGAGTCATTGAAATCGCCAGAAGCAACATACCCAGACAGAAAAGCATTAGCGACTTCCACAACGTCTTTTTCAGTTTGCGCCTTTCAACTAACTCCAGGTATCTGAAATAACTTTTAATGCTTTTCCGCAGTCGTTTCCGGTGTTTTTCCTGTACATGTGTCGGCAGATTGATGCGGATAACAAAATCATAACTGCCGATTTCCCGGACAGACTCGATAAGATATTCAACAAAGTCCTGATCCAGATCTTTTTTTACATATGAAGCT
Source organism: Desulfobulbaceae bacterium (assembly GCA_002868955.1). Classification (GTDB taxonomy): domain Bacteria; phylum Desulfobacterota; class Desulfobulbia; order Desulfobulbales; family BM004; genus BM004. The sequence goes on along the minus strand of PKTW01000132.1, from coordinate 28,393 downwards.
GCACTGTCAAAATCTTCAAACAGCTCCTCTATTTTGCCGACAGATACATCTATCGCAAGCCGTCTGTTTGAATGGACTTCATATCTGCTGAATATATCTTCTTTCAAAGTTTTTTCCCTCTCTTACGTCCGATATTTTCAAAAGATTGCGGCCGGGCGTGATCACCGCTGCGCAGCCTCCTGATACTGTTTTCCAGGTACTCGACACCGCTTAATACTCCAACGGTTACCAGGACAAATACCAGCGCTTCTGCAAGGTGCCCCAGGCCTATGGTAGCACCGATTGCGGCAAGAACCCAGATAACGGCAGCTGACGTTACTCCCCTGACTGTGCCCTCCTGGGAGATCATAAGGCCGGCGCCGAGAAAACCGATTCCTGTAACAACCTGGGCCAGGACCCGGTACTGATCGCCAGTGGCCAGTGATGTTCCATGGCTGACAAATATCTCTGTGCCCAGACATATGAGAATGCTTGTCCTGATTCCAGCCGGCTTGCCGCGAATCTGACGCTCAAAGCCTATAATTCCACCGCAAAGCACGCTGACCAGGATTTTTGTCCAGAACTCTATGGAATTAATATCCATCAACAGCCCTCCACCCTCATACTACATTGGCAAATTTAGAAAAATTTTGTAATTTTAGTATCATTCTAATCCCTTCGGCAAGAACATCCTCGGTTTTCTTTTTTGTATTGTCTTCTGAAAACAAAAGAGCCTGGTTTATCTCGATTTCTATCCCTGCGTAAAATTTTGCTGAATATTTCTTGCGCAGAAAAGAGGTAAAACCATCGGTTTTTCCCAGGTAGGGATAATTTCTCCGTATCCTCAGAGATACGACTTTTTGTTGCAGCAATCCTGCCAGGAACCTACTTATATTCTTTTCGATCTTGCGCGCCGGATCGTAGAGTAGGCCAATATCAGCTTTTCGAACCTTACCGCTCTTTACAGGAACAAATGAGTGTAAGGATATATGCAGAACCGTGTCCCCTTTACCAATTATTCCAGCGACTGCCGCTTCAACCTTTTCCCGGTAAGGAAAATAATATTTCTGCACCAAGAGTTCACGCTCGCTTTCATGCAGTTTCCTGGAATATAGTGTGTATAGAGACTTCCTGTTTGACGGGGAGCGGTTCAGATCTATGAGCAGCCTGGATATTGTTCCAAGATAGACAGAAGACTTAATACGTCTTGCCAGGCGGCGGGCCTGGCTTGCTGCCCCGGGATCGTATGCCAGGTGTGAGGACAGGACATTCTCCTTCGCCTTAAATAAATGAGTAAACCCTGGCGGCACACTGTTGGAGGCATGTTCACAACTGACAATGCATTTCATACTTTGCCTGAATCCGTGACCTAATATTGTCGATATCGTAAAAAGCACCCTCAGACAGGTACTGCGACCGTAACATATTGGTTATTATCAGGGTCTCCTGTTACTGGCCTTTTTACTTACTATTACATCAATTTTTTTTATAAAATTGGTTGCCCAAAAGTATTTCAGGTTTCTAAAAAAGCGTTACTTTTTTACTTCACCTTGAAAAATTGAAAAGCACCACCTTTATACCCCCTTGCGGGGTGCTTCGGGGCCATCAACTGCAACCCATTTCCTGCGTCATCGGCCGTCCGGCATGGAATACCATAGCCGAAGGGGCTCTTCCTGAGACCCGGGAGACATTTAATGGCTCTCGGATTCAGGATTATGCCAAAAACAAGCGATTTTCCCTAAGGCAGTCTGACAGTTCCCGGTAAACCTTTTTCAGATTCGGCCTTGTTATCTCTCCGGCAAGCGATTTGAGAATACGCTTGGCAAGTGATCCCTGTTTAACAATGGCAGCAAAGGTTGCAGTAAGTTCATTTTCAATATCAATCTGTTCCGCCAGATAACACCAGAGGTCGGCAGCGGAAATGCTACCCTGCCCTGCAAGACCAAAGCTTTCCAGGTAAGCTTTGTCTGATATAACAGCATCCCCTGCCGCGCGTACCGTATCCAATAATATCTTTTTCAAAGGACCTACCTGCCAGGTTGTCTGGTTGGGAAAATCAGTCCACTTTTCCTCCACAATTGCCCTCAGAAGCGCGTTTATGCCTGCGGCAATTGCAAGGTCAGCCCTGGAACATTCCTGGATGTCAATAATACGGATCTCTATGGCATTACGATCGAAACGCGCAATGGCTCCCCGGGCATTGAGCCATTCGTCCCGCAAGGTGCCCGCCGGATCAAACGGCTCTATATCCTTGTACATCCGTGCAAATATTTCATTATTATAAGCTACCGGCGTGAATATCGGCTCCGGAATGATCTCCCCGGTAATCGATGAAATACGGGCCGAATTAGTTCGGTAATATTCCATCCTGGTATCCATAAACGGCTGACGCCTGCTGTCCAGGATCGGGGTGCTCGCGGCAAGTGCAGGAATTATGGGTAGAACCAGCCTGATTGCTGCATGCAGACGCCCGAATTCATCGCTGCCGTTAAACGGCAGGTTAAGATGGCAGCTCTGCAGGTTGGTCCAGCCATGCCCCTCACAGTTGAATATTCTATGATATGTTTCATAAATGGTACGCTGGCCATGGGGCCATAGTCTTGCTTCAGTACATGGATCCATCCACGGATGGGCGCCGGTAGGCATGAGCATCCCGTTGTAATTACTCAATATTTCATTAATCCAATTGATATCCTGCTGGAACGGTTCGGCGGTTTCAGCCAAGGTGTCAACCGGACCGCAGGTTTTAAGTTCCACAACATGCAAAGCCAACTCGTTGGACCAGCAGATACCCTCTTTCTCATAGTCATTGGTGTATGAGCCCACAACAGTTTTGAGCAGCTCATCGGCAATGGGAAGAACGTCAAGGGTATCCCTGTTGACAATCATGTACTCAAGTTCGATGCCTGTCCCTTCAAAAAGCCTTAATGTCTTTTTATGGCTCATTTTTTCCCTGCCAGCTTCTTCTCTTCGATACGCCGGATAAAAGACTTAATAACTGTTTGGTACAGTTCATCTTTCAGAATCAAGTCTTCCATGCCTGCATCAATGTTGGGATTATCGTTCACCTCGATGACATAGACCTTCTTGCCGACAAACTTTAAATCGACACCATACAGGCCGTCACCGATAAGATTGGCGGCTTTCAAGGCAGTATTCAGCACCGGCTCCGGCACGTCTTCAATTCGAATGGCATCGGCATTGCCCTCCCGTATCTTGCCTGTTTTCCCGTAGTCGATGATCTGCCAATGGCCCTTGGCCATGAAATAGCGGCAGGCATATAATGGCTTCTTGTCAAGAACACCGATGCGCCAGTCAAAATCCGTGGGCAAAAATTGCTGTGCTATGATCATCTCCGACCGGGTAAAGAGCTTCTTCATTTTCTCCTGCGCTTCCTCCTCGGTTGAAACCTTCATCACTCCCTGGGAAAATGAGCTGTCAGGCTGCTTAAGGATACAGGGCAAACCAAGTGTTGCAGCCACCTGTGTCATATTGTCGCGATGGGCGATCATGGTTTTGGGAATGGGGATCTTGTGACGCTGCAGCAGTTCGGCAAGAAAGACCTTATTGGTGCATTTCAAAATGGATTCCGGGTCATCGATGACTACAAGCCCTTCGATTGCAGCTCTCCTGGCAAAATTGTATGTATGGTGGTTGACGCTCGTTGTTTCCCTGATGAAAAGGGCATCAAATTCCGCCAACCTGCTGTAATCCTCCTTCTGGATCAATTCAACACCAAGGTTAAGCGAAGCACCTGCCTTCATGAACTTTTTGATTGCTCTATCGTCCGAGGGTGTCTGCGTATCGTCCGGGGCAATAAGAATGGCAAGATCAAAACCGGTCGGCGCCTTCCGATGCACAACCTTTCTTTTTTTACGAAAATATTCTTCTGCGGCACTGACCACAAATGACCAGTGCGTTGCCGGTATATCCTTGGAGGCAATGGGTGAGGCTTTCTGCAGAATCCATTTTTTCTGCTTCACAAAACTGGCCCGCAGAAAGGGTGCGTGCAGTGTATTAAAGAGCTTCTGCGACAGTTTGTCATAACGCTTGGCCATATTCCTGCCAAAATAGATGCTCAGATCAAAACGGGTACTTTTCAAAGGTGCCAGACTCTTCTGAATAAGTTCATCAAGATCGTCTGAGATAAACCTGACCACCTGCTGGGACCCCATTGACATCAGGCTGTATGCATCGGGAAAAGGTTTGTGCCCCCTGGCTTCGGCAAGCAGAGAAACATAGTATCCCACAGACTGATAGGAGTATGACTTGCACAGGTTGAACACTCTGACCCGCCTCATAAGGCTGAACTGAGGATCACTGAGATAAGCGCGGGAGGTTACAATTTGTACACCTTCAATATTCAACGGCCAATTATCATTCTGGTTAACAACGAGGAGTATCTGCATGGCATAAAGTTGTACGTTATATTAATTGGTTGGCTCGATTATCAGCAAATTGGCATCATGGGTCAGGATACCAAGCAGAACAGCACCAAGCAGCCGGGCAATTGACACCATGTAATAATGATCGTTGGATACAGGATTCATTTTATAGGGATCAGCTACAAGAACTTCTCTTTGAGACTTATCATAACCGCAGAGTACAACGAAATGACCTGTCGGTATCCCTGCAATATTGTCACCCTTATCATTTTCAGGGTTTTCCCGCACTGCACGATAAAGATAGGTTGAAGACAGGCCGGTAAGGATCGGAATCGACTTTTTCAGGAATTTTCTGATCAGTCCGATTGTCAGATCTTCAAAAAGCAGGCTGCCGCCTCTTTCAAGAAATTCCAGGTAGCCATGCGTGGCAAATGTAAGTTTCTCGTCATTCTTGATTGCCTCTTGCTGTTTCAGTTTTTCCGCCACCGATTCCTTTTCAGTAAACCAGGTCGGGTCAAAAACATGGAGGTTGTAGGTATAAATGGTGGCCCTGTAACCCCGTTTCAAGGCATGGTTCGCCAACAGGACCGCAAGGGTTCCTCCGCCTTTGAGGCTCTTGACTTCCGTGATTACTTGCTGCAGGGATATAGAGTCGCCGTAGTACTCATAGACGGAGTGGAGGCAGGCCGGACCGCAGGTGATGTCATCTGGTTGCATGGAAATGTCCAGATGAAGTTTAGTTACCATTCTGTTTCACTAAAGTTATTTGTTCACCGCATGCGCCACGTTTTGCTCCTATAGACATCTGCGATAAACAATTGTCAATAGTTTTCTGGAGTCAAGAAGTACGATGTAATATATTTGTAACGGTATAAATTGAGGAAGAATTTGTTACCGAAGAAACACGAAAGAAGGTGCCCAGCGTTTTTGCAGTTCATGGAGATGAATTCTATCAATAATGGCAGGCATGCTTAATATCAGCATACCTGCCATTATTTCTAAAATGCCGGATTGTAACTCCTGATATTTACCACTCTTTAACGGGCAGGAGGGGGCACTGGAAATAATCCGGGGGGCCACCCGGAGATCCAGGCCAGATATCAAGATGACCAAGATCATAATGCAGCATAACATCTTCATATGATTTCAATACAGGCAGGGGATCATGGGCCATCATGCCTTCCGGGGTCCACATGGCAGTGTGGGTGAACCAGCGTCCACCATTATAAAAGGGGTTGCGCGGACCGGCATCGCTGACCGGAAGCTGGCCGGCAGCACCGTTAGTGATCACATAAAGAATGTCGTACGATTGCATATTATGGTCATTGGGGGCAGGCAGGTCGGTTGTCCCCTTTGTTCCCCAGGCAATACCGTCAGCATATACGCTTGGACTGAAATTCGGTTTGCCGGGTCCGGCTATCGCATAGCCACATGTTAAAAGAAAAAAAACCAGGAAAACTGCAGAAAATATTTTTTTTGTCATGATTATTTCCTCAGAAAATGTTGAGGTTTGTTGCAGAATTGATTCATTCCCCTTGATTTATTAAGGTAAAAAATTTTAACATTCATCCATGACAACCACCTCCTTCACCCATTTTTTTAATGCATGCATACTGTGCCGTTGTTAAATACAGGCGTGCAAACTGCACCCTCAGTGCCGGCACTTGTAAAATCGGCGCGACAATTTTTTCGAGTTTCCGCTATTGTAATGGAGAGATGTAAAGGGGAAATAAAGCCACGGTAAAGATTACGTAAACAGTGAATATTCGATGACAAAAAAACATTTTTCTGCTCTTGTTCTGGCAGCAGGCCTTGGCACCAGGATGAAGTCAGACAAAGCCAAGGTGCTGCATGAGGTCCTGTTCAAGCCCATGCTTCTCCATGTCCTGGATACGGTCAAAACTCTCAACATGGACCACACCTATATAATTGTAGGGCACCAGAGAGAAAAAGTAGCCGAACTGGTTTCCAGCTATCAGGCAAGCTGCATCACCCAGGCGAAACAACTCGGCACAGGCCACGCGGTTCTCTGCGCCGAGGAGGAACTGGCCAGCGCCGGCGGCACGGTGCTTATCCTCAGTGGTGATGTCCCATTGATCAAAGCAGAGTCCCTCAGGGCTATGCTCACATCCCATGCTGCAAGTCTGCCTTCCCTGACCCTCATGACAACAACACTGGATGCCCCCACAAATTATGGCCGAATTGTGCGTGACAGGCAGGGCGGCCTCCTGGAAATCGTTGAAGAGAAAGATGCTACAATGATCCAGAAAAAAATCAGGGAGATCAATGCCGGTATTTACTGTGCTGAGGTCCCATTTCTTTTCGATGCCTTGAAAAAGGTAGGAAGCGACAACAAGCAGGGCGAGATATATCTTACCGATATCGTCAAAATAGCCATCGCCATGGGACGTCGGGTTGATATCTTTTCCGGCGCCGGCGGCGAGGAACTTCTTGGTATCAATTCCAGGAGTGAACTGGCAGCAGCAAATAAATATCTGCAGCATCATAAAAATGGGCAATTGATGGCCGACGGCGTCAGCCTCATCGATCCCGAAACTATTTTCATCCAGCAGGAGGTGCAGATAGGAAAAGACACCGTTATCCATGCCAATGTCCAGATATCAGGCAATTCCATTATCGGCACCAACAGCACCATTGGGCCCGATGTGGTTCTGCATGACTGTAAAATAGGTGACAACGCGGGCATAGGACCTTTCTCCAACCTCAGATCCTGCACCGTCCGAAACAATGAAATTGTTGCACCGCATACCAGCCTGATACAGGATTGAAACAGTCGCCCTTTCATGCCCTATATTGACAAGCAAGTTTTTTATTTATCTGCTAGAAATACTGCCTCGTATCTCTCTGTATAGGACCTGGCCAAATGTTAAAGGATGTTCATGTGCTGGCCGAATGCTTCGACGATCCGGTCATGAAGGCTGCAGCCCTCCGTGCAGTCTTGACTAATATGCCCGGTATCGGGTATGTAGGGGCGTCCGGACTGGCAGGATTCAGTGATAATAATGCAATCAGGACCCAAAAAATCCATGATAATGTGTATATTGTAGGAGACGGAACTTCGGCTGCCGGGCCGGGCCAGGGGCTTATGGCCCCAAGGGTGGGAATTGCCGCCCATCACCAGGCAAACCAGATATTGCGTATACTGCTTGGAAAGGATTAATTTTTTACTTTATTTATTTTTAGGTTTACCATGAAAATAATATGCAACGGCGAAACAAAGGAAATAACCCCAGATACCTCGCTGGAATATTTTATCAGGAAAATGGAACTCAATCCGGACACTGTTGTGGCTGAATGCGACGGGCGCATAATCAAACGGGATGAATACGACACCCTGGTTCTTCAAGATGGAAATGTTCTTGAATTGATCCGTTTTGTAGGAGGGGGCTGAGATGCTCAAAATTGCTGACAGGACCTTCCGCTCCCGCCTTTTTCTGGGAACAGGAAAATTCTCCTCGGCCGATACCCTGAAGAAAACCATCCAGGCCTCGGGCAGCGAGATGATCACTGTGGCCCTGCGGCGCGTCGATCTCAACGACCCTGCAGATGACATCATGAACGTGTTGGACAGGGAGAAATATCTTTTTTTACCCAATACCTCCGGAGCCAGGGACGCTAAAGAAGCAGTTCGCCTGGCAAAGATTGCCCGGGCAGCAGGCAGCGGCAACTGGTTGAAGCTCGAAGTAACTCCGGACCCGCGCACGCTCCTGCCGGATCCGATTGAAACACTTAAAGCAACTGAGGAGCTTGTAAAGGATGGTTTTATCGTCCTGCCTTATATCAATGCCGATCCCATCCTCGCCCTGCGTCTGCAGGATGCCGGAGCAGCAGCTGTCATGCCGCTTGGCGCCCCCATAGGTACCAACCTTGGTCTCATAACTAAATTCCAGGTCGCGATCATAATCGACCAGGCCCGGGTTCCCGTGGTAGTTGATGCCGGCCTCGGTTCCCCTTCTGATGCTGCCCTGGCCATGGAGATCGGTGCTGATGCCGTCCTGGTCAATACGGCCATCTCGGTTGCCGGCGACCCCGTAACAATGGCAGCTGCCTTTGCCAAGGCTGTAGAAGCAGGACGATCTGCCTATGAAGCAGGCCTTGGCAGGAAAAGCTCGGAAGCTTCAGCCTCTTCACCTTTGACCGGCCTAGATTTTATCAAAAATGTTTAACCTCCCACCGTTCAGACAACTTCAGGAACAGGTGCACTCAAGCGCGGATGAGGATGTCCAACGTAGTCTGCGTGCGGCTCACTTGAGCACAGCCGACCTTGCTGCCCTGCTCTCTCCCGCAGCAGACAGGCATCTTGCAGCCATGGCCGGCCGCTCGGCGGATATTACCGTAATGCGTTTCGGCAGAACTACGCAAATATATGCCCCCTTGTATCTCTCCAGTTTCTGCACCAACCGCTGCAGCTACTGCGGCTTTTCTGCTGACAATAAGATCGAGCGCCGTTTTCTTTCGCTTGATGAAGCGGAGGCTGAAGCTATGCTGCTGCACCGGCGGGGTTTCAATCATATCCTTTTGGTCTCAGGAGAAGCGCCGGCAAAATTAGGGGTAGACTACCTGGAAAAACTAGCTCTGCGGTTGCGTGAACGTTTTGCCTCCATCTCCATCGAAGTGCAGCCCCTTTCAACCGAAGAATATTCCAGGCTTTTCACGGCAGGCATCACCTCGGTTGCCATTTACCAGGAGACCTATGACCGGGAGATTTACAAAAAGGTGCACCTGTCAGGTCAGAAATGCGACTTTGATTTCCGGCTTGAGACCCCGGCACGGGCTGCGGCGGGTTCTATGCGCGAGGTGGGTATCGGTGCTCTGCTCGGGCTTTCCGATTGGCGCGCCGAAGGACTTGCCCTGGGACTGCACCTGGCCTGGCTGCGCAAAAACTTCTGGCGTACCGGCCTGACCGTCTCCTTCCCGAGGCTGCGGCCTGCAGCCGGCGAATTCCAGCCACTTTGCGCGGTTACGGAAAGAGATTTAAGCCATCTTATATTTGCCTTGCGTCTTTTTGATCCTGACGTGGGCATTATTCTATCCACCCGGGAGGAAGCCCGCTACCGCAACGGTATGATCGGCCTCGGTCCCACCCGCTATTCTGCCGGTTCCTGCACCGCTCCAGGAGGCTACTCCAACCCGGACACCAGTGGTGAACAATTTGCCATCGGGGATCATCGCAGCATCCATGAGGTCTGCGCAGCTATCAGACAGAAGGGCTTTGATCCGGTGCGCAAGGACTGGGATTCAGGATTCCAATTGTTGTCAAGCTGACTGCCTCCAGGCAGCCTGCCCTCATAATTCTTATTACTTCCAAAAAAAATCCGGGGAAGATAGCCCCGGATTTTTACATTTCATCTGATTTTTGCGATTTTTTTACTTTTTCTCAAAAAGTGCCATAAATTCACCATAGCCCTCCTTCTCAAGATCTTCCTTCGGAATGAAACGCAGGGCGGCCGAGTTCATGCAGTAGCGTTTACCGGTTGGCTGCGGACCGTCATCAAAAACATGGCCCAGATGGCTGTCGGCCATTTTGCTCCGCACCTCGGTCCTGACCGAAAAAAGTTTCCTGTCTTCCCGGGTCACGATATTTTCAGGCACAAGGGGCTGTGAAAAACTCGGCCAGCCGGTTCCCGATTCATACTTGTCAAAAGAGCTGAACAGCGGTTCGCCGGAAACAACATCAACGTAAATCCCCTCCCTGTGATTATCCCAGTATTCGTTCTTAAAAGCCGGCTCCGTGCCGTCTTCCTGGGTTACTTCATACTGCAAGGGGGTCAGCTTCTGCTTGAGCTCGCGCTCGCTGAACTCCTTGCGCTCCTTGCCCCATATCTCGTCCAGGTAGGCATCGCGGCCTGAGCCATGGCGGTAATATTTATAACGCAAGGGATTTTCCTTGTAATAATCCTGGTGATAATCCTCGGCCGCATAAAAGGGCTGCGCCGCTTCAATGGGCGTGACAATGGGTTTGTCATAGATACCGCGTTTGTCCAGCTCCGCCTTTGACTCTTCTGCCTGTTTTTTCTGATCTTCAGTTGTATAAAAGATGGCGGTGGTATAGGCATGGCCCCGGTCGACGCACTGCCCCCCGGAGTCGGTGGGATTTACCTGCTGCCAGTAGACATCAAGGAGTTTGTAATAGGAAACCCTGGCTGGATCATAAACAATTTCCACCACTTCAATATGCCCGCCTGCAGAATAATTTTCATAGGTCGGGTTTGCATTGCTGCCGCCTGAATAGCCGGAGGTGACGGAGAGTACGCCGTCAAGTTCTTCAAAAGGCTTTTCCATGCACCAGAAACAGCCACCGGCAAAAATTGCTCTTTCCTTTGTCATCGCATTGTCGCTCATTGTCTGCATCTCCTTATTATTGGCGGCAAAGGCCCCGATTACTGCCAGGAGCAGGCCGATGCTTATTAGAGTTGTTATGATTGTTTTCATTTTCGTGACTCCTTTATCATGCACGGCATGATCATGGGTTTGATTTCCATTCCATTCTTTTATAATAAACACTAATATATCTAAATAAAGGCCGCGTAACACTATTGTAAAGATTATGTAAAGAGACGGACGTTTTTATGCAGGCGGGAATGACATGAAGCGATGCGAATGGGCAAATTCTGATGAAGCATATATTGTCTACCATGACACGGAATGGGGTATGCCGGTGCATGATGACAGAAAGCTTTTCGAAATGCTCATCCTTGAGGGAGCCCAGGCCGGCTTGAGCTGGCTGACTGTTTTAAAAAGAAGGGAGAATTACAGGAAGGCATACGGCAACTTTGACCCGGCCAAAATAGCACAATGGGATCAGGAAAAGATTGCATCATTACTGCAGAATCCCGGCATCATACGCAACAGGCTCAAAGTCGAAGCGGCAAGATCAAATGCCCGGGCTTTTTTGCATACTGCCGGGGAATACGGTAGTTTCGATACATTTATCTGGTCTTTTGTCGGAGGCCGGCCCATCCGGAATTCCTGGAAAGATATCAAGGAAATTCCGGCCACCACCCCTGAGTCGGACAGAATGAGCAAAGATTTGAAAAAAAGGGGCTTCAGGTTTGTCGGCCCGACAATTTGCTACGCCTTTATGCAGGCGGTCGGCATGGTGAACGATCATGTTGTAGACTGTTTCAGATACAAAATCCTTTTGAAAAACATGATATGATATTTATCGTTTCAGCAAGAAACAATGATTATAACTGTTATTGCTTATAAATGGCAGACACAGGGCCTGACCCAAAATGTAATTACGTATTGCCATTCTATATGGTTATCATAAATGAAATAACATGAGAAAAGGATACACGATATGGCAGACAAGGTTTTGGAAGCTGTTGAACTGAGCAAATCATACCGGGTGGACGACCGGAGGATCACCGTGCTTGACAATATCAGCATGGCGGTCGAAAAGGGCGAATTCCTGGTCATTGAAGGCAAAAGCGGCAGCGGCAAATCCACTCTCCTGAGTCTGCTGTCAGGGCTTTATAAGCCTGATAGCGGCCGTATCCTCCTGAATGATAGAGATATCACCGGGCTGAGCGAAGACCAGCTCGCCCCTTTCCGCAACCGGACAATCGGCTACGTATTCCAATCCTTTCACCTGATCCCCTCCCTGACCGCCTTGGAAAACATCATGTTCCCTGCCGAGTTGAACCACGATCCCGCGGCGACCGCCAAAGCTGCGGAACTTTTGCGCCGCGTCGATCTGCACCAGCGCGATGATAACTTCCCGCACCAGTTGTCGGGTGGCGAAAAACAGCGTGTCGCCCTTTGCCGGGCCCTGGTCAACAGTCCACAGATTGTCTTTGCTGATGAGCCGACAGGCAACCTCGACTCAGCCAACGGTGAAACCATCCTGCAGCTTCTTATGAAGCTGCGCCGTGAAGTCGCTACCACGCTTGTCATGGCAACCCACAGCCGGGAGATCAGCAGCACGGCCGACCGCATCCTGCGGCTGGTTGACGGCAGGATTGATTCGTGAATTATCCGGAATATCTCTGAAAAAAAACCTTGGGAATACCGCAGATAGAATGCTCAACTTCCGTTTCATATTCAGGCAGATCAGAAGTTCGCACAAACAGGCGCTCATCTTTGTTTTCTGTGTAGCCCTGTCACTGCTCACTCTGGTTTCACTTGGCGGCTTCAGCTCCTCGGTGCGCAGTTCCATGCTCAAGGATGCGCGGCAGCTGCACGCAGCCGACATCATTATCCATTCCCATTATCCCCTGTCCCCCGTTTTAACGACTGCAATAAAGGACTATGAAAAACAGGGCCTGGCCACGAGTGCAGTAGTGCATGAATTTTACAGCATGACCAGCAATACGGCCCTGGAAAAATCGGTTCTCAGCCATCTCAAGGTGATCGAAAAAGGCTATCCCTTTTACGGTAAGGTGGAGCTTGCATCCGGCCGCGATTTTTCTGAAGTTCTCAAAGAAGGCACAATTGTCGTCGAGCAGTCTGCCCTTGACCGCCTTGGCGCTGAGCCCGGCGACTCCCTGCAGATCGGTTCGGCTGAACTGATTATTGCCGATACTGTTATTGCTGAGCCGGACCGCCCGGTTTCCTTTTTCTCCTTCGGCCCGCGCATCTTTGTTGCTGCAGCTGACCTGGAACGGCTTGACCTGATCAGAATGGGCAGTCGTATCCATTACAATTACCTGCTCAAGGTCAACGATCCCGCCATGGTTGACCGTCTGGCCGACGAACTTGCATCCGTTGCCGTTGCTCCCCAGGAACGGGTCAACACCTTTGAAAACGCTGAATCCGGTGTTAAGCGGTTTTTTGAGAATTTTCTTTTCTTCCTGAACCTGATAGGCATATTCACACTCCTTTTGGCCGGCATCGGTATTCAGACGGCCTTAGGTGCTCTGTTGCGCGACAGTGAATACACCATCGGCATCATGAAGGCAGTTGGAGCTACTAACCGCTTTATCTGCAGCCATTTCATCCTCATGATCATGCTGCTCGGTACCTTTGGCACGTTACTGGGGCTGTCTCTGAGTTTTCTGCTGCAACTCTATTTACCCGCCTTGTTTGGAGGCATCCTGCCGGCCAGCGTCGACCTGGTCATAGCCTGGGATACGGTTTTTGAGGGGCTGCTGCTGGGCACTGCAGTCGTCGGCCTTTTCTCTTTTATGCCGCTGCGCCGGGTCAGAAATCTCAAACCGGCTGCCATTTTCCGCAAGGAAAGAGGAACTGCGGGAGGAAGACTGGCGCAGTATTTTACCATCGGGGTAATCACCTGTTTTTTTACCGGGCTGACTATCTGGCAGCTTGAAGACATTGCCACTGGCATCTATTTTGTCCTCGGCCTTGTCGGCCTGCTGGGCCTGAACACGCTCATCACCCAGGCCCTGCTTCGTATCATAAGAAAGAAGCGGCCGCGCACCCTTGCCCTGCGCCAGGCCTTCAGAGGCTTGTTCCGCCCTAAGAATGCCACACGAGCCATTATCATCACTCTCTCAGCCTCGCTGTCTGTTATTTTTTCCATCTACCTCATTGAACAGAACCTGCAGGCCACCTTTATACAGTCCTATCCCCCGGATCTGCCCAATGCCTATTTTCTCGACATCCAGCCCACACAGCGCCAGAAATTTTCCACCATTCTCGGAACAGAGGCGCAGTTCTACCCAATCATCAGGGCACGGCTTGCCTCCATCAATGGCCGTGCAATCGACCGCGAAATCGAAAGACAGAGAAGGCGGGACAACCTCTCCCGCGAATTCAACCTTACCTATCGTGATTTTCTACTCGATGATGAACAGCTTATCGTTGGTGACTCGCTGTTCGGCAACCGGATTGAAGAACTGCGGCAGCGAGGTGAAGTCCCTGTTTCAGTCCTGGATACTGTGGCCGAGATCGGTGATATCAGGGTCGGGAATCTGCTTGTTTTCTCTGTACAGTCCATACCCTTAAAGGCAAGAGTAACAAGCATGCGGACCCGAACGGAATCCCAGGTGCGCCCCTATTTTTATTTTGTCTTCCAGGAAGAGACACTCAAGGCGGCGCCGCAGACTATTTTCAGTGCCGCAAAAATGGAGCGTGCAAAACTGGCCGAAGTGCAGAACCGGCTGGCAAAAGAACTGCCCAACATCAGCGTCATTGATATCGCCAAGACTATTGAGATTCTGGCGCGTATCATGCACAAACTCTCCACCATCGTGCAGTTCTTCACCTCTTTTTCGATCATTGCCGGACTGCTGATCATTATCAGCTCGATCTTTGCAACCCGGCTGGCAAGAATTCGGGAAGCCGTTTATTATAAGATACTGGGCGCCAGTTCCGGTTTTGTCCTGCAGGTGTTCACCCTTGAGAATTTCCTGATTGCAATGGTCTGCGGCCTGCTGGCCGGGCTGATCGCACAGGCCGGCAGCTGGATCGTCTGCAGCCGGGTCTTTGACATTTCCTACCATCCACTGCCCGGCCGCATGGCGATAATGGTGGGCATAACCGTCCTGCTCGTCATCGGCGTGGGGATCGGGGCATCGCTTTCAATACTGCAACAGAAACCCGCCGGTTTTCTGCGGGACGAGGAGTAAATAATGAAAGTACGCATAACAAAATCCGCTGGGAAAAATCTCTGCAAACTTCTGCTCTGCCTGCTCTTTATTTATGTTCTTGCCGGTTGCGACAGGCAGGATAAGCCTTCCAGCAACAACCCGCAGCCAGTGGCACCAGCCAGAATATACGAGGGCACTATAATCGCACTGGGTGATAGTTTGACTGCCGGTCTTGGCGTTGCGGAAGAAGAAGCCTATCCGGCGGTGCTGGAGGAAAAACTGCAGCAAAGCGGTTATAACTGGCAGGTGATTAATGGAGGAATCAGCGGTGAAACCAGCAGCGGCGCCCTGACCCGTATCAACTGGATAATTGCCCAAAAGCCCGACATCGTTATCCTGGAAACCGGTGCCAACGATGGAATGCGCGGTATACCCACATGGGTTATCAAGGATAACATCAGCCAGGCAGCAAAGCTTTTAAAGGAGGCAGGCGTTGAGGTCATTCTCGCCGGCATGCAGATGCTGCAGAACCTCGGGCCTGACTATACAAAAGAGTTTGCCGCGGTCTACCCAGCCGTTGCCCAGGAACAGAAAATTCTTCTCATTCCGTTCTTCCTGGAACAGGTGGCAGGCACACCATCCCTGAACCTGCCGGACTTCATCCACCCGACCCCTGAGGGTCACAGGATCGTGGCGCAAACCGTTTATCCCTATGTTGTAAAAGCAATTCAGGCAAGGAGACTGGACAGATCAGCAAAGAACAAGAAAAACAGGTAAACAGGCCAGGACCCACGCAGACACATCACATCAGGTCTGGTATCTGGCATCACAATTTCAGGACATAGCGCAGGTAAGCCATAACGCCTGTGACTATCTGTACCAGGGCCAGGACGAGAATCATCAGGTTGTTAATGCCATGGATTGCCGGAAGGATTTTGCGCGGTTTGGGATTGAGATACAGGAATAAACCGGAAAAGATGCCGAACAGTCCTAGCGGCAGCAGCAGCATGGCAACCGCCTTGTGCAGGTCCATGTCGGGGCTGAGCAAATAGCGGTTTACCATGATGACCCCGGCCGCGATGCCCCCCAGCATGGAGATGAGCCCAATGGAACCTGCTATGGCATGACGCTCCCGGAGAAATTTTACAGATTTGCCCAGATGCAGGCTCCGGGTGCGCTGAAATCCAAGGTAGGCTGCATAAAAGGCAAGCAGGATGGCACCAAGCTGGGCAAGGGGATGAATGCTGAGGATGAGTGTCATGAATTCCGGCCTCCTGAAACCTTTATTTTTCGTGTAAAAACTATTTTAATAAACTGTACCTTTATTCATTAGTCATCTGTTTGCAAGACCTTTCGTTTTTTCTCGATCCCTCTTCTTTCAGGAGAATAGGACAAATGGCTTACAACGAAAAACTGTCACAAAAAGTCCAGGCTCTGCTGCAGCAGATACCGGGCATGAAAAGTAAACAAATGTTCGGCGCTATAGGTTTTCTTCTGCACGGCCACATGGCCTGTGGTATTTTTACAGGATGATCTTACCCATCTCATTGTTCATCTTCTGGAATTTTTACAAACCGTTCTTATAGTTTCAGATAAAGCTAAACAAACACTGCTCATTAAATAAATTTAGGGGAGGTATATTATGCCGAAATTTCTTATAGAGGTCCCGCATGAGGAAGAACTGCTGGCCTGTGCCCAGGTTGTTGAAGGTTTTCTGAATTACGGTTCCCATTTTGCGACAAAAGCTGACTGGGGCTGTAGGGACGGAGTGCACAAGGCATGGATAACCATTGAAACAGACAGCAAAGAAGAGGCACGCAATATCCTGCCCCCCGCTTACCGTGCCCAGGCCACGATTATTAAACTTAACAAATTCTCCATGGCTGAGATCGACGAGATACTCCGGCAACATGGCAAAAAATAGCAATTTACAGGATGAGACATGAAAATACGTTTGCTGATAAAAATCTTCGGGGCTCTTCTGCTATTCGTTATCTGCTGGACAACCCAGATAGTTACTGCAGGAGAGCAGTTTGTTAAAACCCCTGCAGATTATGAAGGCCCTTTCTATCCGGTCACCAGGCAGGAGGATATAGACAACGATCTGGTACAGGTTAAAGGGCAGAGCGGCGTTGCCCAAGGTGACACACTTCACCTGACAGGTGTTGTGGTGAACACCGGCGGTGAACCCCGAAAGGGTCTCACCATTGAAATCTGGCAGACCGACCCGCATGGCAGATACAAGCATCCCGGCGACTCTACGCCTGGAGAGAGAGACCCGAATTTTCAATACTGGGGTGCGACAACCACCGGTACTGACGGCACCTTCTTTTTCAAGACAATTGTGCCGGGCGCTTACAATCCACGGCCTGCCCATATCCACTACAAAGTATTGCAGGAGGGCAAGGTAATCCTGACGAGCCAGATATATTTCAAGGAGCCGGGTGGGCAAACAAGACTTCCTTCAATGACATCGCAAATTGAACTGCAGACTGTTGACTTGAAACCAATCAATGACGGAGAATTTGAAGCGTTTTTCAGGATTGTACTCTGATCAGTGAGAATACTATGTCAAAAACCGACCAACATCTGGCCCAGGCCTTTGCCCAGCTGTCAAAAGCAGCAGTCCGGAGAAAAATATACTCCCGCAAGGCAACCAGGGAAGGCCGCCCTGATGTTGCCCGCTTGCTGCGCGCCATGTCCGCATCTGAGGCTGTACAGGCCCGGCGCCTTTTCAACAGTCTCATCGGTAAAATTGACACATCTGATGAGTATCTGACAACGATTTTTGAAAAAGAGATACAAGCAATACTGGAAAACTACGCAAAGCTTATTAACAATAGCACTGATAAAAGACCAGCCTTGCTTCATGCACTCTCTCAACTGCGGGCAGCGGAAACCAGGCTGCGGTCCTTTTATTCTTCTGATAGCCGGGATGTAAATGTAAAAACAGATACCAGGTATTTTGTCTGCCGGTTCTGCGGCTACCTCGGTACGGACAGCCCCCCTGAAAAATGCCCCATCTGCGGGGCTTCCAGGGATGCATTCCAGGAAACAAAGTAACCGGAAATTCCTTTCACCTGCCAATTCCTCAAAAAGAGAATACATTTTTTCATGAGCAGCGGCAAAGGCGTTGTCTATTTTTTGGTTAGCGCCGGAAGCGCAAAGGGTTGGACGCGCCTGCAAAAATGGGTTAAGCTCGCATGGCTAAGAAACAGTAGGGATTCCCCTGATTACACGCCAAAAATGTATTAAACAGACAGGCCATGGCGCGAAGCACTAATCCACAGCCAATCTTCATCTCTTCCAAACAGATGATCAGTGATTTTCTTTTAATCATCAGCGGATGCATTCTCTGCGCAATTGCCATCAACGGTATCCTGATCCCCCAGCATTTTGCCACCAGCGGCATAACAGGCATCGCCCTGGTTATCCACAAAAAGCTTCCCGGCGTGAATATCGGCGTCATTTACTTTCTCTGCAATGTTCCTCTTTTTGCACTTGCCTGGATGGCTGTAGGCCGCAGGTTCTTTTTCTACAGCCTGGTCGGCATGGCTGCCCTGTCATTGTCCGTGGCATTTATCCAGATTCCGATCCACCTCGAAGACAAGGTACTTAATGCCTTATGGGCCGGACTAATCAGCGGCGCCGGGGTAGGCATTTCACTGAGGTCTTCCGGTTCCCAGGGGGGTATCGATATTCTTTCGGTCATGCTCCTGAAACGATTTTCCATCGGCATCGGCAACACTATCCTGGCCGTCAACATCATCGTCCTGCTCCTGGTCGCCCTTGCCTATTCCCTTGAGGCTCTCCTTTACACGCTTATCGTTATCTATGTCAGCACCAAGGTGGCAAGCATCGTTATTACCGGTTTCAGCCAGCGCAAGGCCGTTATGATAATTTCACCCGCATGGCAGAAAATATCCCAGGAAATACTCAAGGATATCCGGCGCGGGGTAACAGTCATCAAGGGGGAGGGCGGCTACAGCGGCAGGGAGGAAAACATTCTTTATACGGTTGTCACCATACGCGAGGTCGGTTCCCTCAAGAGACTGGTACAGCGGATCGATCCCGATGCCTTTGTGGTCATCAGTTCCACCCAGGAGGTCATGAACTACAGGATCGGCAACCAGCCCCACTGGTAGCAATTCCGCCTGCTGAAAAATCTGCCGTCCACCTCGTTATCATGTTCTGGAGACTGCTGAAACTGATACTGATCCTGCCCGGTACCGTGCTTGTTATTGTGCCTGCCGCCATTCTTTTTGCCTGCCGCCATCCACATTTCGCGCATGAACCTGCCGATGCCGGGCATCTTTTTTTCTGGCTTGGCTTGACCGCGGCAGGGCTTGGCCTGCCCCTGGCTGCCTGGACGGTCCGGTTGTTCCTACAGTATGGCCATGGCACACCGGCGCCCTGGGACCCGCCCCAGAAACTCGTGGTCCGCGGCCCCTATCGCTATATGCGCAACCCGATGATAACTGCGGTGCTGCTCATGCTGGCTGCGGAAGCCATGCTTTTTCAATCGTGGCCTATTCTATTCTGGTTGCTCTGTTTCTTTTTGCTCAATAATATTTACTTCCCCTTATTTGAGGAAAGGTCTTTGGAAAAAAGATTCGGCGCCAATTACCTGGAATACAAAAAACATGTACCCCGCTGGATTCCCCGCCTGAGCCCCTGGGAACCACCCGGGAAATAAAAAAGGGCTGCAGCCTTTACAGCCACAACCCTTTTGTGGGGGACAATTTAGATTCTTTTATCTACCCAATCCGAGTGCTTCCCGTTTGTCTCCGACCAGTTGGTCAAAATATTCTGCCGCCTGCAATGGATCAGGCTCCACGTGAAATACTGCGCCGACCAACCCTTTGAGTCCGTTCAATGCCAGGTCGGTGACGATTTGCGATCCAAGAATATTGGGTGGGTGGCCGAGATGCACATTGATACCGCTGGCCACAGCATAAGTTGCGATAGCAGCAGCCTTCTCTGAATACCACTCAGGCGAAGAAGCACCCACAGGCAAATCGCTAATATCCACACCCAGGGCGTCGGCAATAAGGGCGCACAGGTGCATGATGCGTGAGTTGTCAACACAGCTGCCCATATGAACAACGGGCGGAATACCAAGACTGCCGCAAACTTCCTTAAGACCTGGTCCTGCCATTTCAATGGCAGCGGGCACCAGTAGCCCGGCCTTGCCTGCAGCAGTGGTCACACAACCGGTGACAAGGACAAGGATATCCTTGGCAATCAATGCTTTTGCCAGGCCGACGTTGCTGGAATCCTGCTGCACCTTTGGGTTGTTGCAGCCGACAATACCGACACATCCTCTTATTTTGCCGGCTTTTATTGCATCGAGAAACGGATCAAGGCTGCCGCCGAGGGCACCCAGGATGGCCTCGTTTGAAAAACCGGTCATAATCTCCACCGGCTCCACCGGGATCTCCACCCTGTCCCTGTTGCGGCTTGAATAACCGTCAATCGCCAGTCCGACAATTTCTCTGGCCTGCTGCATGGCTGTTTCATGTTTGAAATCAAAATGGATGGCGCCCGTAAATTTCGCCTTGTTCGCCGTGGTGATGAACTTGGTATGATAACAGGCAGCTGCCTGCACCAGACTGGGCATGATGCACTGATAATCAACAACAATGGCCTCAACTGCTCCAGTAACAATCGCCAGCTCAGTCATGAGGTGGTTTCCGGCCATGGGTACACCCTGACGCATGAGCAGCTCATTGCCGGTGCAGCAGAGACCTGCAAGATTGATCCCCTTGGCACCGACTGCGTCGGCCTTGGCCAGTATTTCAGGTTCATTGGCCGCCTTGAAGATCATCTCGGTAACTATGGCATTATGGCCATGAACCAGGATGTTCACCTGATCTTCTTTCAGTACACCAAGATTTGCTGTCGACATCTTGGGTGTCGGTGTTCCGAAGATGCAGTCTGAAAGCTCAGTGCCGATCATGGAACCGGACCAGCCGTCGGCAAGGGCGGTTCGGGCTGCATGCAGAAGTGTGTTAGGAGCATCATTATCGCACCCCATATGCGTCCGATGCATCATCTCTGCGATCTCCCGGTCAACACCGCGCGGGGTTATACCGAGATTCTGCCAGATGGCCCGCCGCTTCTCCGGCACCCTTTTCAGGAAAGCCACCTCGGACTTTCTGCTGCCGAAATCCGCATACAATACATCCACCAGATCCCTGGCAATATCCATAATCTTTCTGCTGTCGGTCTGGATGCCTACTTCCGCTGCGATCCTTGTAAGCTTTGCCTCGTCGGTTATCTTATAGTCCTTTGTACGGCCTTCAACGATTGCATCAAGCACCTCGATGAGGTCCCGCCCGTGGTCCGAGTGACCTGCTGCCCCTCCGGCCACAAACCTGCCAAAGTTCCGGGCAACAATAACGTCAGCATCGGCCCCGCAAACTCCCCGCTGCCGTTTGTCGCCTTTTGTGCTGATACGGCAGGGCCCCATGACACAATTCCGGCACGAAAGTCCCAGCTCACAGAAATTACAATGGGGGGTCTGTTCCTGGAGCCTGTCCCATGCGGTTTCCACACCGTCCCTGCGGGCCTTGATTATCATGGCCTGCGCATCCTGATGGATCGACATTTCCTGGGGAGTTAATTCTTTTTTCTCTGCCATGCTCTACCTCCATTCTGTTTTAGCCAGTAACCTTTCAGCGCCAAGGTAAATCCATATGAAAATTCCAGTGGGCCCCTGTTCTGCAAAATCATTGCCGGTATCAATAAAAGAAATTCCCGTATAAAGGGATTAGCTGTTCTGTGTGAGAATTGAATTGTTGACCGCCCAGGTTGTGAAATAAATATATTTTTATAGGTAAAAATACTTGGCATGTCAAGATGAATGAATGGAAAAGCCAGAAAACAGCCGGGGTACGTTTGGATCCGTTCTCAGTTCGATGCTGGGGGATTTGCCGAGCGGCACAGTTCCATGCATTTATTCATTTCTTCCGAGGTGCCGAAAAAAATGAGCACGTCGCCGGTTTGCAGTTGGGTATCTGCTGCAGGATTGGGCTTTATTTTTTCCTCTCTGCGTATGGCCAGGATGTTTACGCCATAGTTCCTGCGCATGCCGATCTCAGCTATGGTCTTGCCGGCAAAGGGAGATCCCTCTTCCAGCTGGATCACCTTCATCTCGGAATCAGACAGGCAGCCGCTCATATCGCAGATGGAGACCAGGGAGCGCGGCTGGGCCCGCAGCATCTGGTAGCCGCCGGCCCGGACTTCGGTCATGAACCTGTCTATATCCTGCTGCGGCACAAGGTAGTGATGCAGCACCCTGATAAAGATCTCCACAGCGGTCTCATACTCTTCCGGGATTACCTCGTCCGCGCCCAGATCACGTAGCGGATCAATTTCACTTACAAAACGGGTCCTGACGATGAGATGGAGATACGGGTTCAACTCCTTGATCTGGCGGGTAATCTGACGGCTGGCCACATAGTCGGAGATGGCAATGACAGCGACTCTTGCACTGGCAATGTTTGCATGTTCCAACACCGGGATATGGGTGGCGTCACCGTAAAGGATATTTTTCCCCTCTTTTTTTTCCTTCCTGACAGTCTCAGGGTTGGTCTCAATAATCACATAGGGAATGTTAGCGCTTATGGCAGCCTTGGTAAGATTACGCCCGTTCAGGCCGTAGCCGATAATAATAATATGGTTACGCAGCCCTTTTGTTCCTGATCCTGTTTCATCCTGCAGCATCGGCGACAGACCTCTTTTCATCCTGTCCGGAAACGGCAGACGCAGTATGATTTCAGCCAGCCGCGGGCTGAATGAAACAAGAAAAGGCGTGATGGCCATGGTAATGACTGTTACTGCCAGAAAGAACTGGTACCGTTGGCCGACAAGAAAATTATGTTCCAGGCCGACCTTCGAAAGCACAAAGGAAAACTCACCGACCTGCGCCAGGGCAAAACCAGTAAGAAGCGCACTGCGCAACGAGACGCCGAGGGAAATGGCAATAAGCAAAATCAGGCCGAATTTCAGGAAAACGATGCCAACTGTGAGTAATCCTATAATTACCGGATAGGCCAGGACAATCCTGATATCGAGCAGCATGCCGATTGACACAAAGAAAAAGCTCATGAATATATCCCTGAAAGGTGTCATGTTGCCAAGGGCAGCCGTGCCATATTCTGATTCCGATATGACAAGGCCGGCAAGAAAAGCACCCAACCCCAGGGAAAGTCCGACTAGCGAGGTAATCCAGGCGGTGAACAGACAGATGGCCACTATGGAAAGCAAAAACATCTCTCGGCTTCTCGTCCGTGCGACCAAAAACAGGACATGCGGCACCAGGTAACGGGCGGCAAGCAGGACAACACCGAAAATGAAGATTGATTTAGCCAGAAGGACGAGGAGGGATTTACCCATAGCAAACCCCTCACCGCCTGCACCTGCCAGGAACGGGGTCAGGAGCATGAGCAGAACTACGATTACGTCCTGGAAAATGAGAATGGCAAGTATGTTCTCGCCATGGGGAGAATCCAACTCAGCCCGCTCCTGGTAAAGCCTGAGGACAATGGCCGTACTGCTTAAGGCCATGAGAAATCCAATAAAAACAGAGCGGTTTACAGGCAGGTCGAAACCGAAAATAAAAATAAGGGTGGTGACAATGATGGTAAGAAAAACCTGCAGCGAACCACCAATAAGCACCTGGCGTTTGAGGCGGAACAGCTCCTTGAGGGAAAACTCAAGCCCGATGGTAAAAAGGAGCAGGACCACACCTATCTCTGCCAGCAGCTCCACCTCGTGCACGCTCTTGAGCAGATGCAGACCATGCGGGCCCACCAAGGCACCGGTTACCAGGAATCCGATGATGGCGGGCAGTTTTATCCTGTGGCAGACCTGGAGGACAAGAATGGCAAGCCCGAAAATTATGGCAATATCCTGTAAAAGCTTTATCTCCATGCTGTGTTGTTCCCGAGTTTAATTAATCCTGTAAAATATCTCCTCTTTATTTTGACTGCTAACTCTTTTGGGTTGTTTGTTAGTAAAAAAAATTGCTTTCATATTACTTCAATTATGCCGGCATGCAATTGCAAATCACTCTTCTTTTTCCTTTCACTCAGGTGCCCATAAAAGACAAGAAAAAAAGTATTTCAGCTTGCAGATTGAGCCGCAAAATATTAGATACTCGACTACGCTATTCTCTGCAAAACCTTTCACTTTTTCACTCTTACATACAAGGAGTTTTACCATGGCTGATCTGAAAAAAATGTACACAACCATTCTCGGTGACCATTTCCCAATGGAGATGAAAATATCATTCGGCGACCAGACCCTGGTCTACCGCAAACGGACCTGGGCCATTCCCCAGGAGGACGGCTCAGTGGACGAGCGCGGTATCCGCTACGGTGAAAATCCGGACCAGGAAGCCGCCCTTTACGAACTGGTTAACGGCAACCTGGTGCTGGGTGATTGCAAGTTCATCGAGCCGGGTCATGGCCTGGTGTCCGGCATACCGGTGGAAGACATGCTGCAGGTGGGCAAGCATCCCGGCAAGATAAATCTGACCGACGTGGATAACGGTCTTAATATCATCAAGTACCTGATGGACCGGCCGGCCGCTGTCATCCTCAAGCATAACAATCCTTGCGGCGCCGCCTGCGGCTCGTCGCTTGCAGATGCCTATAACAAGGCCAACCGGGCCGACCGCATTGCCGCCTTTGGTGGTGCGCTTATCCTCAACCGACCCTGTGACAGAGATACGGCAAACCTGATTAAGGACAACTACCTCGAGGTTGTCTGTGCCCCGGAATTTGAGGAGGGTTCTATTGATATCATCGCGTCACGCAAAAACCTGCGCATCATCCGCATGGCCCGCATCGACAGGCTGGCCGAGTTCGAGAAATTCCGTTTCGTTGATTTCAAGAGCTTGATTGACGGCGGCATCATTATCCAGCAGTCAGCTGTCAACTCGATACGTTCGCGGGCTGACCTGCAACCTGCTGTCTCCACTTATAAGGGCACGGAATATAAAATTGAACGTGCGCCCACTGACAGGGAGATCGATGACATGATCTTTGGCTGGGCCGTGGAGCACGGGGTAACCTCCAATTCAGTCCTTTATGTTAAGGATGGCTGTACCGTCGGCATCGGCACCGGCGAACAGGATCGGGTCGGCGTTGCCGAAATTGCTGTACACAAGGCCTATAGCAAATATGCTGATATCATCTGTTTTGACAAGCTTGGCATCCCCTATGCAGACCTGGCTCTCGAAGTAAAGCAGGGCAAACGCGATAAGGCTGAGCAGCAACAAATTGATGCCAAAACCCAGGCTGACAGGGCCGGACTGCCGGGCTCTGTCATGATATCCGACGCCTTCTTTCCCTTCCGGGACGGAGCCGATGTCGGTATTGAGCAGGGGGTATCGGCTATCCTGCAGGCCGGGGGCTCCATGAATGATTACCAGACAATACAGGCCTGCAACGAAACCAACCCGCAGGTCACCATGATGTTCACGGGCCAGCGTTCATTCAAGCATTAATTGTTTCTTTGCAACCAGACAAAAAAAGGCGGAGCCATCCAGGCTCCGCCTTTTTTATTTCTTTTCCAAGTATCGGTACTGAAGAAATTGCGCCGCCTGTTGTCAACCGCCAAGCCTCAAAAAAAATCAGACCTTGGCAAGATTTTTACCCACCACGATATTGACCACCAGGGGGACGTCCAGCTGCATCACCGATTCCATGCATTCCTTGACGAGCTTTTCGGTCTTATTTGTCTCTTTTTCAGGCACTTCGAATACGAGCTCGTCATGGATCTGCAGCAGCATTTTTGTTTTGAGCTTTGCCTTTTTCAATTCCCGGTCCACCTTGATCATGGCCAGCT
Source organism: Desulfobulbaceae bacterium (assembly GCA_002868955.1). Lineage (GTDB taxonomy): Bacteria > Desulfobacterota > Desulfobulbia > Desulfobulbales > BM004 > BM004. Next base: position 2,658 of record PKTW01000132.1, on the reverse strand, counting down.
TGATAATGTCGGCTGCCGTGCCCTGGATGGGGGTATTGATTGCAGTGCGCTCGGCAAATTCCCGCCTGGTCCGGTTGGAGGAGTTTATGTCAGGCAGAAGCCGGATGCGGTTTAGCAGCGTGGTTACATAGCGGTCCTGCCTGGCCTGTTTGACAATATCCTCCATGAACTGCTGCACCCCGGCATAGTGTTTAAAGTATCGGTCAATAAAGGTCTGCGCCTCCCTGCGGCTTAAGTTCAACTGGGATGCCAGCCCGAAACTGCTCATGCCATAGACGATGCCGAAGTTGATGGTCTTGGCGACCCGTCGCATCTGGGGTGTGATCAGCATGGGCGAGACAAAAAATATCTCGGCCGCGGTCCGGTTGTGGATATCCTGACCGGAACGAAAGGCTTCAAGAAGTTCCTTGTCCTGTGAATAGTGGGCCAGAACCCGCAGGTCGATCTGTGAATAGTCGCCGGCAACAAAGACATACCCTTTTTCCGGTACAAAGGCCTGGCGGATGCGCTGTCCCTCCTCGGTGCGTATCGGGATGTTCTGCAGGTTCGGATTGCTGCTGGAAAGACGCCCGGTCGCGGTAACCGTCTGGTTGAACGAGGTATGCACCCTGCCTGTCTTTGCATGGACAAGAGCGGCCAGCTTCTCCACATAGGTTGACTGCAGCTTGCTCAGGTTGCGGTGGATGAGCATTGCCCGGGGTAACTCATGAAAGGAGAGCTTTTCCAGCACTTTGACATCGGTGGAATACCCTGTCTTGGTCTTGCGTCCGTGGGGCAGCTTGAGTTTTTCAAAAAGTATCTCACCCAGCTGCCGGGGCGAGTTGATGTTGAATTCCTGGCCGGCAAGTTTATAGATCTCTTTTTCAAGTTCAGACAATTTTGCGCTGAACTCGCTGGACAAGTCCTTAAGCAGGCCGGTGTCTACCTTGATGCCGGCCAGTTCCATCTCTGCCAGGATCGGCAGCAAAGGTGTTTCCAGATCTGCAAAAAGCTGCCAGAGCTTCTGTTTTTCAAGCTTTGGCCTGAACTCTTCCCACAACAGGCAGGTACCGTGCACATCCTCGCAGGAATAATTCCCGGCATCTTCAAGAGAGACGTAGACAAAGGCATCCGGCCGCTTGTCTCCCTGTGTCACCTCTGAAAAGCTTGTCATTTTCAGGTCCAGGATTTCCCTGCAGAGGTCATCCAGCTTGAAGGTGCGCCTGCCCGGATCAAGCAGGTAGGATGCTATCATGGTATCCCAGAGCGGGCCCTTGAGGGTTGTCCCTTCTCCTTGCTGTTTAATGATGGAATAGTCAAACTTGAGGTTATGTCCCAGCTTTGGCAGTTTCTCATCTTCCAGAAACTGCTTCAATACCTTGAGCACCTGTTTTTTAGAAAGCTGCCCTGGATAAAGTTTGCCCTCTTCGTCCTTGTGGCCCAGGGGAATATAAAATGCCTTTTTTGCATTGATACAGACGGACAAACCGACGAGATCTGCTAAAAAAGGATCAAGGGCAGATGTTTCGGTGTCAAGCACCATGTAGTCTGCTTTTTGCAGAAGCTTCAGAAGCTCAGCCAACTGCTCACTGGTCTGCACCAGGGAAAAACCTTCCCGGCTGACTGCCGCAACAGGGATCTCAGCCTTCATGAGCCTGGTGAATTCCAGTTCCGTGTAGAGTTTTTTCAGCTTGTCTGTATCTGGGGCGGGCAGCCGGTAATCATCAATATTTTTTGAAATATCGAGGTCTTCCTTCAGGTCGATCAATTCCCTGGATAGAAATGCATCATTTTTATGCGATTCAAGATTGTCCTTCATCTTGCTCTTTTTCAAGCTGTCCAGATTTTCATAGAGCTTGTCCAGGGAGCCATACTCGTTGATGAGCTTTTCCGCTGATTTAGGCCCGATGCCCGGAACTCCTGGAATGTTGTCGCTCTTGTCACCCGTCAGAGCAAAAAGATCAAGCAGATTGTCAGGAAGCACATTATACTTTTTCTTCACGCCCTCCCGATCCATAACCAGGTCCTTCATGGGATCCCAGAGGATGATGTCATCATTCACCAACTGCAGCAGATCCTTATCCCCGGAAACCACAATTACTTTGTACCCAAGTGCAGCGAGTTTTCGCGCCGCTGAGGCGATGAGATCATCCGCCTCCACGCCCTGCTCCTCCATGGTATGAATATTGTGGGCCTCGACAATTTTCTTTATATAAGGAATCTGTACTGCCAGGTCATCGGGCATGGGCGGCCTGTTGGCCTTGTAATCAGGATACATTTCATGCCGGAAATTGGGACCCTTGGCATCAAAGGCCACGGCCAGAAACTCCGGGGATTTCTCCCTGATGACCCGCAGCAGGATATTGGTGAAGCCGTATGCCGCATGGGTCGGTAAGCCATTTGCCGTGGTCAGGGGTGTAATAGCATGATAGGCCCGGTAGAAATAAGCGGAGCCGTCAATGAGATATACAGGGGATTTTTCTGGCATGGGATGATACTACCAAGTGGATTCTTAATTGGCAATTATTCGGTTGGTCCTCCAATGTAGAATTCAGAATGCAGAATGCAGAATGTAGAATTGTTTTGTTTTACTTTTTCTACTTTTCAATCCACTAACCGGCTCCTAGAAATGGTTTTTAACAATTACTGTCAACTATTAGAATATTGCTTCTAAATATT
>PKTW01000140.1 GCA_002868955.1 Desulfobulbaceae bacterium | reverse complement strand
TCTGATCCTGATTCTTTTACTATTTCATATAAAATTTTAGAAGGTAAGGTCATGGAACCCTGGTTTATTATTTCAGCAGCAACACTTTTTTTTATTCCAACCTCAAGATCAGTTGCTATTATTTCAATATAATTGTCCTGGGTTTGGATAAGTACGTTGGCCAATATAGCCATGGTACCTTTTTTGCCGGTGATGCTTTGCAAGGAACTAAGAGCTGGTAAAAAATCTTCTTTTGAAACATTGATTGATAATGGCATAATTTGATACCTCTTTATAATTATTATTTATGTATTTAGAAGAATATTATTATTAAGAGTATTAATTTGTTAATAATAAATATAAAATATTGATTTATTTATAAAAGTTATTAATAAAAAATTTATAAAAAAAAACTCAAAACCAAGAAAACAAAGTTATCAACATTTTATAAAAATAATGCCAAACAAAAGAATAAAAAAAGCCAAAAAATAAAGAGATTATTATAGAGGAAATACAACAAAATATCAATGTTTTTAAATATTAATAACAACTATTTTTTCTCTTTAATTACAAACATTTACAAGACACACAAAATACGAAAAAATGAAGCGCGGAAAACCCCCTTTTATTAGACTGAAAAAGGATATAAAAAAACTGCTTGAACAAGGGGTTTTAGAGGAAGTTTTTCCTTCTGCTGCAGCTGGTATTGTCTGTGGTTTAGGTAAAGAAAAAAAAATGGCTATTGTCCATCATGGCAATGCATCACTTTATCCGGAAATAAGGAAACTCCACAAAAATAATTTTTTTGATCTTGCCTCATTAACAAAACCCCTTGCCACCTCATTGGCAATCCTTTGCCTTATAGAAGATAAGAAAATTGATATTGATGAAAACCTTTCCTCACTGTTAGAAAAAAAAATAATGGGGGAAAAAAGCAATATAACCATAAGGCACCTGTTGAGTCACTGTTCAGGATTTCCGGCGCACCGGGAGTATTTTCATATTTTACAGGAAATAAAAGAAAACAAAAAAATGGAGCTTGTCGAAAAACTGATACTGCAAGAACCACTGGAAAATACCCCCGGGGCAACTTCTATATACAGCGATCTTGGCTTTATTCTGCTTGGCAGAATAATTGAAAAAAAAGCAAGATGCACCCTGGCTCACTATGTTGAGGAAAAGGTTTTAAAACCTTTTCATTTGGAAAAGAAAATTTTTTATAATTCCATAGGTAAAAGAAAAAAAAGCCGCCCCATAAAAGATTTTGTTGCAACAGAAAACTGTCCGTGGAGAAAAAAAATAATGTGTGGAGAAGTCCATGATGATAATTGTTTTGCACTGGGCGGAGTGGCTGGCCACTGTGGACTGTTTGGAAATATTGAAGGTGTGACAACATATGCCGGCTTTATCCTTGATTTGTGGAAAGGGACAGCAGAGCATCCGAATATAAAAAAAGGGAACCTGGTAAGTTTTCTGACCAGGCAGCGAAAAATACCCGGCAGCAGCTGGGCTCTCGGATTTGATACACCGGCAGCAGAAGAATCCAGCAGTGGCAGCCGCTTATCATCAATAAGCGTAGGGCATCTTGGTTTTACAGGGACATCATTTTGGATAGATCCGGAAAAAGAGGTTGTTATTGTTTTACTCAGCAACCGCGTGCATCCCAGCAGGGACAACATCAAAATAAAAAAATTCCGACCCTATTTTCATGATAGGGTCATGGAAAAACTGTTCCCGGCAGACAAATAAAATTTTTTTATGGCGGAGAGCAAAAATATTGTTTAAATGAATGAACATTCATTTTTGGAGTGTCCTGTTTGGCATCGGTGTTTTGTTGGCAGCAGCAGAGCTATATCAAGAAAAAAGAGTTTAGCAGTATTTTCCACCGGAACACCCTTTGGATAAAACCACAAAAACGAAAAGGAGCTAACAGTATTATGGAAGGCAAGGTGAAGTGGTTTAATGACAAAAAAGGATATGGCTTTATTGAAACAGAAAGCGATGGTGATATTTTTGTACACTATTCTGGTATTGAAGACTCCGGAGGTTTTCGTTCTCTGCAGGAAGGCGAAACGGTGGAATTTCAGATAGAACAGACCCAAAGAGGACCACAGGCAGTTCAAGTTAAAAAACCGGCCGGATGAAAGATTTTTGGGATGGATTTTGGGTTTGTAAAAAGCCGGGGGGTGCCAGCAATTAACCCTTACCGGCTTTTTTGTTTAGTAAAAATGGTCCTGCCGGTTAAATATCCGCCAGTTGGCCCCTGCTCATTCTGTATTGTTTTTGTGCCTTTCCCGCCAATCCGAGGTTGTGGGTTATCAGAATAATGGTCACTCCCTGCGTCTTGTTAATTTCTTGAAGCAGGTGCATAATTTCAGCCTCGGTCTCCTCATCAAGATCGCCTGTTGGTTCATCAGCAAGTATGATGTCTGGCTTGTTTAGCAGGGCCCTGGCAATAGCAACTCTTCTTTGCTGACCGCCGGATAGTTGCGAGGGGTAAGAGTCCAGCTTTTCCCCGATCCCAACCATTTCCAGAAGGTCCCGGGCGATTTTGTCCTTATCTGTTTTGGGGCCAGGGTTGAATATTCCAGGCAGCAGCACGTTTTCTTTGGCTGTAAGGATGGGCAGCAGACTGGCAAACTGGAACATAAAGCCGATTCTGTTGGCCCTGTATTCAGACAATTTGCTATCGTCAAGGGTGCAGATATCTACACCTTCAAGCAAAACCCTTCCGGCGGTTGGCTTCAGGATACCGCCGATGATGGAGACCAGGGTGGTTTTTCCTGATCCCGAGTGTCCAACAATGGATAAAAACTCTCCCCTGTCGATGGAGAGGGAGATGTTGTCAACCCCCACGAGGGTTTCGTGGTCAACGGTATAGATTTTGGTCAGGTTTTCAATGTGTAGAAACAAGACGCTATTCCTCTTTAATAACCAGCAGCGGTTCCATTTTTTTAATGCGGTTAATGGGCATCATGGCGCCGGTCACACAGATGGTGGTTCCGACAAGAAGACCCACCATGGCGATTACAGCTTGCTGGTTGACTGTCAGGCCCGCAGAAATGTTTTTCAGCAGGCTGAACGATCCAGCAAGCAGTGCTGAAAGGTACGTGCCGGCCAATACTCCAATTATGGAGCCTAAAAGCCCCAGCACCAGGACTTCTATAAGGTAGAGCCTGACAATATGGGATTCTTTGGCGCCCAGGGCCCGCATTATACCAATCTCTTTAGAGCGCTCATTGGCAATGGCAGAAAAAATAGCCCAGACAAGAAAGGTTGTCAGAACTGAGGCTAGAATAGTGGTAAGTAAAAATATTTTGTTGATATCAGCAAGGGTGCTGATGAATTTTTCGCCCATATCGCTTCTTGCCACCACATCAACCTCGGGGATTTCTCCTTCAAGTATCCTGCCAACAAAATCTGGGTCTAAGCCTTTTTTAAGCTTGGTGAAAATGATCGATATTTGCCCTTTTTTCAGGGGGGATTTGCCGCTTTCAATGATGTTTTGCAGGTTTTCTTCGGTCATGAACAGGGCATGATCCAGGCCGGTGCCCGTTTGTTCAAGCACGCCGACAATTTTAAAGCGGTTGTTAAAAATGGTCGCCTCAATATCCAGGAGGCCGAGGCCAAGGTTCTCACTGGTGCCGAACCCTGCTATGGCCTCACCAAGCTGCAGCGGCCTGCCGAGAGATTTTTGCAGCCAGGGATTGATGATAAAGTCCGTCTCAGGGTTGTAGGCAACAATTCTGGTCGGCATGATATCGCAGCACAGGCCGGAAATTGAAGAAAGGTAGGTGTGGTACGTAAGAGCTTCAATGCCTTCAATTTTCCTGACCTTTTCAATAATGCTGAAGGGCATGTAGAAGGAGGTGTTCTTTGACTCGAGAAGAAATTCTTCGGCAAAGCCGCGGGCTCCAACCGGCACAACAACAAGATCGGCCCCCAGGCGTTCCGAAGATTTTTTCAGGCTCGACGCCACGCTGACCGTAAAAGAGATGGCAAATATCAGGAGTGAAACAAGCAGGGCAATGGCAAAAACAAGTACACCTGTCCTGAATGTTTTTCGCTTCAGATTTTTAAGAGCAACGGAAATAAAAGAAATTTGAGCCATATTTTCAGGATATTCTTCTGCCTTGTTTGGGTGTTTATAAAACAAAAAAAAGGGCTTCGGGTAAGGTAACCCGAAGCCCGCATCTAATCAACTGATAATAGTTACTACAGATAGATTGGAAAAAGTTATTTCCAGTTAGCATCCAGACCGCAGAGAATGGCCTTGCCGATGCCCTCGCCCTTATGGCAGGCAAAGCAGACAGATGCTGACTTGCCAACGGTTTTCCTGGCTTCAATATCATAGAGCAGGAGGGTGCCGTCAACAGAGTCATTGCCTTCAAAGTCCTTGGCTTTTTCGCGCAGGGTCATAACAGCATACTTGCCGTCCGGGGTTGGTTTAATGTCATGGTTTTCACCTGGCAGCGGGGTGATCTCGTCGAGCACTTTCAGTGTTTCGGCATCGATGAGATAACCGCGGTCAGCACCGGACTGCAGGAGGTACTTGCCGTCATCGGTGAAGTACTGCCTGAAGGTGATGGTGCCGCCTTCGGCATCTTTGGGTTTGCCGGTAATCATCGCTTCGGCAAGTTTCACGATTTTTCCCTGCTCCAGGGCTGCCATGTCAAGATACATGAGCTTGGTGTTGCCGGTCCACTTGGTAAAGCCTGCAGGAGTGTCGTTGACAGTCAAGAGGAACTTTTTCATGTCCGGGGTATTAATGCCGTGGGCAAAGGTTGTCTCGCCGGCCTTGATGCCAAGATCATCGAAAAACACCCGGTGCATCAGCTTCATGGTCTTTTTGTCATACACATCGATATATCCCTCGTTGGCCATAGAAATAGGGATATAGGAACTTTCGGACTGGCCGGACGCGCAGTAGTTGGCACCGGTCCATGCTGCTCTTTCGGGAGCCGGGAAGGCGACGTCAGCTACAACTTCACCTGTCCTGAGGTCGGTTTTTCCCACATGCAGGTTGCCGCCCTTGGCATTCTTGTCCTTCCAGGTATCCAGCTTGTAAGTTGACCAGTACATGGTATTTCTGTCACTGGCATCAATCCTGGCATCGTGGGTCGGGTATCCGGCTCCGCCGATATCCACCATCTCAACTTTGTTTACGGTGATGGGTTCCTCTAGATTGTTCGGGTCGATGGAGACATCGGCTTTGGAAAAATGGCCGCCCATGCCGGCTATGTAAAGGGTGCCGGCATAGGTGCTTTTGCCGGCTGCCTGTGCAACCGCGACAGGTGAGTAAGAGTTTACGGCGCTGAGTGTAAAATAGGCACCAGCGACCAAGGACAGAATAGCAACAGTTGATAATACTTTTTTCATGTTTCCCCCCGTTATTAAATTCTTGTTTTTTGTAAATTATTTTTGAGCGCGACCAATAAAAATACTAAATATAATTTACCTCCTCTAGTTCATATTAATTATAGCTACCATCTTTGGTGGTCGCGGCAAGATGGTTTCCCTCTAGCTTATTCAATATGTTGTAAAAAAAAGATTGTCGGTAGCACTTGATACCACACTGTGGTACAGTAGTCAAGAAAAATTATTATTTTTTGAAACTTTTCTAACCACCTGAAATAAAAAAATAAAACTAGCTCTGTTCTGTAAATATTTTGGTTTTGAATCCAAGGTTTTTCACTTTTTTTATTATGTTTTTCACTTCAATCTCGCCAGGGTCATATGTAATGGAAAAAATCCCATCTTTAAAATTGACAGTGGCCTCTTCCACGCCATCCATTTCAAGCATGATATTTTCCATATCCATGGCACAACCGGTACAGACAATGCCCTCAACAAGAAACGTGATCTCGGCCATGATTTTTTCCTTTGCTCTCTCCTGAAACGAAATAATATACAAAGGAAAGATTTATTGTTTATCCGCATTTTTTTGTCAAGGTGTTAAAAAAAAGTCAAAAATGCAATAGATGTAGGGTAAGTATCGGTAGATGTCGGCTTTGGCAGAGCAAAGCGGCAACCAAGCGGACATGACAATTTAATAGTCTGATATTAAAGCCAAAAAACCAGCGGCGAAAAGCAGAATATAGAAAAGGCATGAAAGGCGGCAAAGAAAAAGATGTGGATCAGCACCTGTTCATATTCATCCTGAGCCTGGCAACCCCCTTTGTGCTTTATTTCAACAGACACCTTGATGACAACAGGCTCACAAGCTGGAGCTGGGTGTTTGACTTTGTGGACCTTTCCCGTATTGGCTTGACGCTGGGTGCAGCTCTGATTTTTGCCTGGTTGCTCAGCCAAGTGACGTTTTATGAAAGAAGTAAACCGTTTGTACTTTTTGTCGCTGCCTTTGTCATGGCTTCATCCTTCTGGTCTGTACCAGAGGTTATTGTGGATAGTTCACGATATTTTACCCAGGCAAAACAACTCAGTGTTTACGGGATTGGATATTTTGCAGAACAGTGGGGCAGGGAAATTTTTGCCTGGACAGATCTGCCTTTGGTCCCTTTCCTGTATGGCCTGGTATTTAAATGTTTTGGCGAGCAAAGAATTTTCATCCAGGTTCTCAATACATTTTTTTATTCTTCAACCGTTGTTTTAACCTACCAGCTCGGCAAAAACCTGTGGGATGAAGACACCGGCTTCCGTGGGGGGTTGCTGCTTCTCGGCTTTCCATACCTGTATACCCAGGTTCCCTTGATACTGGTGGATGTGCCGACCATGTTTTTTTTCATGCTCGCGGTTGTTGCCTGTGTTAATGCTTTAAAAAATGGCGGAGCAGGCCGTATTATACTGGCCGCTTTCTCATTGTTTTTGGTTTTTTATGTAAAATATTCAACCTGGATGCTGCTTACGCTTTTACCGGTTATTTGTGCTTATTTTATAGGCTTACATCCGGGCAAGGCTATAAGGCGGGGCTTGGTTTTAATCATGTTATTCCTCGTAATGGCAGGAATTTTCTTTTTTGTATATCGGGATATTCTGGGTCCACAGCTTAGCTTTCTGCTAGAGTACCAGAAACCGGGCCTGGATCGCTGGGGCGAGAGCTACATTTCCACCTTTTTATTTCAAATCCATCCGTTTATATCGGCAGCAGCCCTTTTTGCAATTTTTACAGCTGTCAGAAAAATGGATTTCAGGTTTTTAATTGTCAGCTTTCTCCTCTTCCTCTTTTTGTTTCTGCAGGTGAAAAGAATACGCTATACAATGCCTGTTTTTCCGATGTTTGCCCTAATGGCAGCTTATGGCATTGGCGAGACACAAAACAAAAAAGTGACAAAACAGGTGATTTTGTCTGTTGTCGGGACATCCTATGTCTTGGCCTTCATGGGCTTTATGCCTTTTTTGAAAACCCTGGGAATCCAGAACCTGCAGGCAGCAGGGCACTATGTAAATTCAATCCCTGGGGCCAATGTTGAAGTCGTAAGCTTTGCCGGGGACAATGCTGTTGTAAACCCTGCGACAGCGGTGCCTGTTCTGGACATTTACACGCGGAAAACACTTGTTTATGAGTATGAACCGATACAGCCGGAGGTTTTGGAACGGGTCAAATCCGCCCCGCTCCGTTTTACCTGGGAATTATCTCTGCCCGGATACTATTCCCTCAAATCGGGCACCAAAAATAAAAATATAGATGCGCTGGTCATAATTTCAGATGATCTAAAACGCCCCCTGCCGCAAGATATTCAAAATAAAGCTTCACGCTATCCATTACAAAAGAAATTCAATCAGAGCTCAAATATTTTTCAGCACCAGACATTTGTAACGGTGTACCACAAATGACAGGTTGCCGCCGCATCGGTAATTTTATCCTCTCCCGGGGCCTTTTCGGGAAAACTTCTTAAAAATAAAGGGTTTTGGGCCGACAGGGACAGGAACCTTTTTTCTTGACATTTACCATATGACAAATTATACACTCCAAATTATAAAAATGAGTGAGGGTTCATTTTTTTATTGGCTGCAAACAGCCGCTGCCTTAAAAATATGCGGCAGATTTTCAGACAGTTTTATAAGGAAAAAGCAAAGGGTATAGGGAAGAACAGCAAACGGTTAACTTATTCATTGAGATCTTGCATTATCAGTTCAAAATGCACCACTGTTTAATGATTTAACCACAGGGAGGGAGTATGGAAGATCAAGAGAAAAAAAATATACGCAAGGCATACATAATTATAGGGGTCATGCTCCTGCTCAGTGTCCTGTATGCAAGTGCAAGTGCAAATTATATGTACTTGAATGTGTATATCTGGTTTGGGCTCGCGTACGGCATGATGCTGCAGTATGGCAGGTTCTGCTTTGCCTCCGCCTCACGTGACCTTTTTGCAGCCGGTGTGCCGCGGATGGCGGTAGGCATTCTGATCGCCCTGATTTTTTTCAGTATTATTCAGGCACTATTAGCAGCAACCAATATGAGCACCTTCCACCCAGCTCCTGCCGGCATACACACCCTGATTGCCGGGATTATTTTCGGCGTGGGGATGGTCCTGGCCGGTGGTTGCGCCTCGGGCTCGCTGTATAAAATCGGTGAAGGCAACGGCACCTCCGTCCTGTCGATTATGGGCATTTCTTTCGGACAGGCTATTTTTGTTACGGCCGGAGGCCCCTTCCTTAAATTAGTACCGCAGTCCTGGGTGCAGTCTTCCATGTCCAAGACCTGGCTGCCCCGAGAAAATGTTACCTCCTGGTTTGACTACTACCTCACCGGGTATATTTTTGACAAGGGAACGATCCAGCTCTCCCACACCAAGCTTTTTGGCGGCCTACCAGGTGCCTGGAAATATTTTATCGGCGATGCCCTGATTAACGCCATAATCCCGGCTATTTTGCTTGTTTTCGTAATATATTACTTCTATATGAAGAAAGGCTTTATAAAAAAACGCAAAAAGCACAACAAAAAGAACCCCGATTCCCCGCTTCCCGAATCAGGACTGGGCGCGCATCTACATGGGGTATGGAACATGGTACTGGCTTCTAAGCGCACCACCCTGATGGGAGTTTTGATTGGCATCACGGCCGGTTGGCATATCTATGTCATGAAAGGGATGCAGCTGCGCTTCAATGTTACAAACTTCGGACAGCTGCTGACCAAGATGGGCCATACCGGCGATGTCGGCATCTTCGGTAATGTTTTTGATCCCGGGTACTGGTATATTACCACCCAGGAAGCGCAGTTTGCCGGGTGGATCATGGAAAAAATCGGCTTAGATATGCGGCATAATGTCTTTTTCGGTGTGGTAAACGGCTTGCCTGAACTGTGGCGCAACCCGGCCCTCTGGATGTCGGTCGGCATTATTTTAGGTGCCATGATACTTTCTTTGATTGCAAATGAATTCAAGTTCAAGGCACCGAAGGGCGAGCTCATCGTCTGGGGCCTTTTAGGCGGCACCCTTATGGGCTTTGGGTCACGGCCCGGTCTCGGCTGTAACATCGGCGCCTTTTTTATCCGCTCGGCAGGAGGAGATCCGGGCGGCTGGCTCTTTGGTCTCGGCATGGTTACAGGAGCCTTCTTTGGGGTGAAGTTCTTTAACTGGTGGACAGAAAGGAAGATGGCTAAAGAGATGGCAGACTTTTAAATAAGTTTTAATATCATAACCAACAGAAACAAATTTGGAGGAAAACGAAAATGGCTGAAATGAAATTTAATAAAATCGGTGACGATACTTATGAATTGGATGTGTGCGGATTTGTTTGCCCTCATCCCCAGCTCTACTGCAAAAAATCACTGGAAAAGATGGAAGAGGGCGATACCCTGAAGCTTGTCTTTGACAATGCCTCATCAGGCGAAACCATTATTCAGATGTGTGAACAGGCCGGCCATGAAATTCTGGAGCAGAAAAAAGAAGGCGGCAAAATCATCTACATGATCGAAAAAGGCTAATCACCCCTATTCGTTTAGAGCATAAAAGGCTCTAAGGAGGTCAACACATGAATAAGCCTCTGGCAATAATAATAGTAATAGTGGTTGGAATGCTGGGGTTTCTGACTATGTACAGTCAGACCGGTAAAGTGCCTGAAGTTGAAAAAGTAGGGGAAAGCCTGGAAGGCCATGAAGCGCAGCCTTCCGGTGGATATGGTGCAGCCCCGGCCCCGGCCGCTGGCGGTTATGGTGCTCCGGCCCCGGCGGCAGGTGGTTATGGTGCTCCGGCCCCGGCCGCAGGCGGTTATGGCGCCCCGCCACCAGCAGCAGGCGGTTATGGTGCTCCACCTCCAGCCGCAGGCGGTTATGGTGCTCCTCCACCAAGAGCAGGCGGTTATGGCGCTCCACCTCCAACAGCGGGCGGTTATGGTGCCCCGCCACCGGCAGCGGGCGGTTATGGTGCTCCTCCGCCTCCAGCACGGCAATAGAGTATTTGATTACGGGGGCCATCAAACAATATGATATGGATTCTCGTTAACCGATAACGGGTGAATGTGATGAATAAAATATTGATCGCAGTTGACGATACAAAAAGTTCGAAAGAAATTTTTGAGAAATGTACGCAGATGTGCAAATGCATGGCACCTGAAGAAATCATCCTGCTGTATGTTGAAAAATTTGCCGGCAGGTCTCTTATGGACGAGATGCTGGGTGATGCTGAACTGAGTACACTTGCGGATGTGGTCCAGGGTTCTGAATTCAAAGAAGCCATGGACAAGAAAGCTGAAAAGATACTAAATTTTTATAAAAGTGCCCTTGAAGATAGGTCACCGGTGCCCAACTTACGGACAATGGTAAAGACAGGCATACCGGCTGAAGAAATTGTTCAGACAGCCAAAGATGAGGATGTCAGCTTGATTATAATTGGTTCCAGAGGGAAAAGGGCCCGCCTTTTCATGGGAAGCGTCAGCAGGGAGGTTGCCAACACTGCTGACCGACCGGTGATGATTGTTAAATAAGGATTTAATTGCTGCCGATTTATCGCAGTACGCTTTTCAGTGCAGATAATACCTGGAGCCCGAAATAATCTTGGGCCCGGGAGACATTGAAGTCGGGAGAGTCAGGTATGGACTCTCCTGGCTTTTTTATTTGGCGTTGTTATCTTTTCAATATATGCTATGCGAAACTGCCACGGTTGCTTGAGTGCATGGTAATATCTGCAATAAAGCGTGATTTTTCACAAACCCTTCTTAAAACATTAGAAAAAAATGAACTGTGCTCTTATCATACCCGCCTGGGCCCCGGAAGATATTTTTTCCACAAAGACAGCGGGCTCCCAGATTAATTACTGGCAGCCGCTTGGTACGCTCTATGTTGCAGCAGCTTTGCAGCAGGCAGGCCACGAGGTGCGGTTTTATAATGGGGCCTTTATGGCTCATGATGAAATTATGAGACAGGTTCAGGAGTATCAGCCGGAATTTGTCGGCCTCTATTCCACCGCCTTTGGCTGGGGAAAGGCCAAAATGACTGCTGCTGCAATCAAACAGAGCCTTCCAGGTGTTTTCCTGACAGTTGGCGGGCCTTATCCCGTGGCGCTGCAGGAAAAATGTATTGAAGACTGTCCGGATATAGATTCTGTTGTAACAGGCGAAGGAGAGATAACAGTTGTTGAAATGCTCGCCCGACTTGGCTCCGGAGCAGATCTTGACGGTGTAGAAGGACTGGCCTACCGGCAGGGCAATGAAATCAAGAAAAACCCACCCCGTCCCCTTATCACCGACCTGGACGCGCTGCCCTTTCCGGCCCGTGAACTTTTGGGCGAAGCCGGCAAATATATCCCCCCGCCTGCCACCTACAAAAGAAAGCCTGTTGCCGTCATCATGACCGCCAGGGGCTGCAACCGCAACTGCCTGTATTGTTTTCAGATAGACAAATACCGTAAGAGCGGCATACGGTATCGTTCCGTGGAAAATGTCATGGCAGAGATCGAGTTTGTATTGGGCCAGGGCTACAGGGAGATCAAGTTTATCGATGATACTCTTGCAGCTGATTACAACAGGGCCATGACAATTGCCAAAGAAATAAAGAAGCGCAACTTTGATTTTACTTGGTTCGCTTCAGCTGTAGTCAACCAGGTGGACAGGCCTTTGCTGAAAGCATTCAAAGATGCGGGCTGCTGGGCTATTTTGTTCGGTGCTGAAAGCGGAGTCCAGAAGGACCTGAATGCCATCCGCAAGGGAATAACCCCGAACCAGATCCGCAAGGCGGTAAAGGCTGCCAAGGAGGTGGGGCTGACAGTGTATACACCTTTTCTCTTTGGTATACCAGGGCAGACCTACGAGGATGGCCTGAAAACCATTGAATTTGCTCTGGAACTCGACCCGGATATGGCCAACTTCCATGCCATAACTCCGTTTCCCGGCACCGAGCTCTATGACAATATCGAAAAATACGGCACAATGTCTGAAGATTTGTCGGATTACACTTACCAGGGTGCAGCCTTTGTGCCTTATACCATGACACGGGAGCAGATTTCCGAACTACGGCAGCTGGCACTCAAAAAATTCTATTCCCGGCCAAAGTTCCTCTGGCGCCGTTTCCTGGCACTTCGCAGCTTGAATGACCTCCTTGCAGCCTGGCAGGGGCTGAAAAGCCTTTTCTGGCTGCAGGCAGAAAAGAACCTTTTCAAACGCAGCAGGTAATATCGTCTCCCTTAAATTTCACGTATCCATGTTGCCGGTTATGCCAAGCGCAAACCGATCTGTGACGGTGATGCAGAATAACAGCAGGTTCGCTATATGCTCTAACTATCGAAAGCAAGGGGGGTGTGACAGTCGCCGCCGCCCTAACTCGCATTGGATTCCATTGCAGAAGGACTTCGCAATTGTCATGAATAATTCGGGTTAGAGCTGCAGGTATTCCTTTAACAGGGCAGGGTAACGGCTGGGATTGAATAAAATATTGGTCATGAAATAGCACTCGTGGGTACAGTGGCAGCCCTTGTTGTGTATGAAGCGAAGAATTTTTCTGCCGCGATCAGATTCCAGTAAATGCTGCAGGTCATATTCACTCTGCCGCACATTGCCGAATTTCATGTGCTCAGAAAAATCCTCACAGGGATAAAGGTCTCCGGTTTCAGTCAGTACCAGGTTCAGCTTTCCGGCATAACAAGGTCCAGAGCGCTTTGTTTGGCGGGCTGCTTCATGGATAAGCCTGCGCTGCAAAATATCCTGGGCCGCCTTGAGTTTGGCTCCGCGAAAACGATACATTGACGCCAGTCTTTTTTTCAGGTCTGACTCAAGGCGATCAATAACTTTTTTGTATTTATCAAGATCCACCTGCTTCAGGTCATCACGGAACACCTCGCCCCTGATGAGCGAGACCGTATGGGTCTTGACCTGGGGCAGAGTCTGGACAAGGTCTATGACTTCATCTATGTAATCCTGGTTGGCCTGGCAGAATACGGTGTTGATGCCAAGTTCAAAGTTGTCATACCTTTCAACGAGTTTTCCCAGGGCCTTGCAGGTCTTGAGGGTTTTATGATAAGCGCCTGCAACCCCGCGCAGCGTATCATGGACCGGTTCCGGGCCATCCAGGGAAAGCTTGACCACAATGGAGCTTTTGGGGCACTCCTGCAGGATTGTTTCCACCGCATGGTAAATTGTCTCCTGCAGCAGGCCGTTGGTGGGCAGAAGAATGATTGCCGGCCGGTTGATTCTGTAAAAGAGCTGCGTTATTTCGACAAGGTCCGAACGCAGAAAAATTTCGCCGCCGGAAAATGCCAGCCACAGGAGTTTGCCAAGCTGCGGCGCTAATTTTTCGATTTCAGCCAGGGACAGCTCATTCTGCGACGAAAGCACCTGCTCCTTTTGGGAGATATAGAAGCAGAAGGGGCATTTGGCATTACACCTGCGGGTGAGAAAAAAAGTAAACTGGATTGGGCGGTTTTTCCATACGATAGAACCAAGGTGCCGGAAAGGGGAATAAGTCATGGGCGCAACCCGAAATATTTGCTGAAAAAACCGCTGCAGACACCAATGCCCACAGCAAAAGGATAGAGTAAGGTATAATACAGCACGGCAGGGATTGCAAAATAAGGGCCGCGGACAGCGAAAAAAGCCCTGACAAGGTGCCGGTTGAGGAATAGGTTGCAGCCAAAGAGCAGCAGGATCGGCAGCACGAAAATCCAGTTTTTCAACAGGACGCCGGCAAGTATCAGCAGGAGACTCATAAAACACGAAAGCACATTAAATTTAAATTCCTGTGAAGCGGTGCCTGAGTCGGAGAGCAGATCCCGGTTTTTAATGGAGTAGATAGACCAGTATTTTGATTTTCTGATGCCGTTGCGCATTGATCTGGCCAGGGTGAAATTAAAAATATGCTGCACCTGGATCTCTGGAACCATGCGCAGTTTGGCACCCGCTTTTTTCAAGCGATGGCAGAACTCAACATCCTCCAGTATGGGCATGAACTGCTCATTAAAGCCTTTGCTGTTCTGAAAAAGGTCTTTTGCTATAAGCATGGCGTGGGTGGCTACATAGTCAGGGTTCCGGGTGTTTTTTGTTTCTGAGTAATGAATGTAGATGGATTGGAAGATGCTGAAGAATTTCTGGTCATAGGGCAGCTGGGTGTAGGTGCCGCCAATAATGAATCCAGGCCCCTCTTCCTGATACGCGCAAGCCGCCTTTGTAATGGTGTCGGACTGCAGGAGGCAGTCATTGTCAATGAAAAAGAGCACTTCGCCCGTGCTGTTTTGGGCCCCGGTATTCCTTGCCTTGGAAGCACCGCCATGTGCTGAAAGGCGGATGAGCCTGCAAGGATATTTTTCAATAACGGTTGTGGAACTGTCAGTGGAACAATCGTCAACAACAATAACTTCAAAGTTGCTGTATTGTGAAGCAAAGGCGGCATCCAGGCAGCGGCCGATGGTTTTTTCGCCGTTGTGATTTGGAATGATGACAGAGATGAAGGGTGCCACAGGGAGATTCAATGACTATCCTGGCCTTGAGTCGCATGGGGAGATTAAACAAAAAGAGGCCCCATGGAGAGGCCTCTTTTTGTTATCTAATCTTGTCAAATATTCTTACCACCAGCAGATGGTCTGGTCTGCTGCCAGGACCAGGTCTACCAGGGCATTATAATCAGGATTATCCATATTAAGATCAAAGCTTTCACTTTCTCTTCCTTCGGAAACGATCTGAACCAGTTTTTTGGTGGTCTCAGAAGGTTCTGAACGATATACATGCAAAATTTTCATAATAATTTTCTCCTTCAAGTCTCGCGTGAACCTTTAGTTGCCGTAGGGAACGATAACGTCGATATCTCTGAGCTTCTGCCCCACCTCTTCCAGCGTAACGAGGGTCAAGCCGTTGGTGTCAGCATTGGCCTGCTCTGTCGTGTAAGCTTCCCCTTCCATGTCGCGGATCCATTCGACATTTTCCGCGTTGTAGTCATCAAACTTGCCCAAGGTGTGATTCATGACCACAGCATAGGAGTAGTGGTTG
The DNA here is from genome assembly GCA_002868955.1 of Desulfobulbaceae bacterium. GTDB lineage: Bacteria > Desulfobacterota > Desulfobulbia > Desulfobulbales > BM004 > BM004. The sequence continues at coordinate 16,453 of PKTW01000140.1, read as the reverse complement.
GCAACGGAAAGCCCCAGGGTCGACCTGAGGGCATCCAGGGTGTTTTTTTCGTCATCACTTTTGTCTAATAGAAACATCACTTTTTTTGGCATGGTTTCCCCCTTACAGTGTCATGTATTTTTCGCAGTCATCAATGAGATATCCGTGCTTGGCCTGGGTTGACATTTCCTTGGCGGTAAGACCTGGCGGAATGTCATTTTCAGGGTCGTATCCCATTTTTTTATAGCTGTCTGCACAGATCGCGACTTCATCGGCAATTTTGCAGAGCTCTGGGAACTGGGGATCCTTGGCAAGCAGTGTTCCTTTCCATGTGAAAAAAACTTTGACAGTGGCCCCTTTAGCCTTGGCCGCCTTTGTAACCCCCATGACGTGCGCCATGTTCTTGGGGCTCGTTACAAAAATACCTAAATTCGCCATGTTTACCTCCTAAAAAGAAATTGTGTCGCATCCTTGCTGAAAAGAGAAAGTGCAACAGTTAATGTTTTGTCTGATTTATCCTTTTTGAATATATAACTTAAAATAATTCTTTTCCTCTTTTGCTCCCAGAAAGGCATGCCCAACGCGCTCACACCACACGGGCAGGTCAACTTTGGAGCCCTCGTCAGTGCCGAGGATTTCCAGGACCTGACCGCGTTCAAGTGTTTCCATAGCTTTTTTTGCCTTCAGCAGCGGCATGGGGCAATCCAAGCCTTTCGCATCGAGCGTTTTGTCCGCCTTAATGGTATCCATGTCTATAATCCCCCCGTTTATAAAAAAAACAAAACCCGGTCGCCAGAAGGAGTCAGGGGTTTTCAGCATCATGAGGGGCTCTGCTTAAAGCAAGGATCCTGGCACCACAGCGTGGTAAGCGCCTCGCGCTTTCGTAACCGAAGAAGATTAGTTACCATAAACAAATAAGAAAACCTACAAAAAATGAAGCATAATTCATTTTTTCTTACTTCCGCCATGTAATTTTGTCAAGCCCTGGAAAGAAGAAGGGTTTTTTGCTTGCAGACACGAGCCGAAAAATGCTCTTTTGAGCGTATACAATTTAAGCCCGGAGAATTAACAGGTTGGGGGTTGGCACATGAAAGAAGACCGAGAGGCATTACGGCAAAAAATATTAGGGGCACGCGACGGGCTAAGTGACAAAGTCAGGCAAGCCAAAAGCATTTCTGTCATGCAGAATTTCTGGACATTAATGGGTATGCAGCAATGGTCAACCCTGTTCATTTATGTTAACTTTCGCAGCGAGGTTGAGACACTGGAGCTTATCAAGAAGTGCATCAACCGGGATATACGCGTGGCTGTCCCCCTGGTTGAAGCTTCTGCGGTCCGCATGATACCGTTGCTCATAAAAGACCCGGAGCAGGATCTTGTGCCCGGTTATTACAACATCCCGGAGCCCGACCCCAAGAAGTCTCTGCGCCTGGAACCCGGTGAAATTGATGCTGCGGTCATTCCAGGGAGTGTTTTTGATATCCATGGCGGGCGTCTCGGGTACGGGGGCGGATACTATGACCGCTTTTTGCTAAATGATGCCCCGCAGGCCAAGCGCATAGGGCTTGCCTTTGAGCTGCAGGTCGTGGATAATGTACCGCTGGAGCCCCATGATCAGCCCCTGGATATTCTGATTACCGAAGAAAGGATTGTGAACATTACACGTTAAACAAGGGAGTTCTCCAATGCGTAAAACGGCAATTCTTAAAAATGACCTTTTTCTGGAACATATCCCGGATTTCAACCATGTAGAATCACCCGACCGCCTGCGGATAATTTATGAGCAGCTTGAACAGCCGCCCCTGAATAAGCTTTTCCTGTATCCCGACTTTGCGCCGGCCTCTGTGGAAGCCCTGGAACTCAACCACACCAAAGAGCATGTTATGCGAGTGGCCGGGACAGCGGGCAAGACCTTCAGCAGCCTGGACCCGGATACGCAGGCCTCGCCAAAATCGTTTGATGCGGCCTGCCTCGCAGCCGGGGCTGTTATTGGTGGTATGGAGATGATTGTCCAGGGAGAGGCAGACAATGGATTTGCCCTGGTGCGCCCGCCCGGGCACCATGCCGAGGCCGGCCGCGCCATGGGCTTTTGCCTCTTTAACAACGTTGCTGTTGGGGCCCGCTATGGTTTGCAGAATCTTGGCCTGCAGCGCATAGCCATCATCGATTGGGACCTGCACCATGGCAACGGCACTCAGAACAGCTTTTATTCCTCGAAGCAGGTCCTTTATTTTTCAACACACTCCTATCCGTACTATCCCGGTTCAGGAAGCCTGGGTGAGGTCGGCGCCGGGGAGGGAGAGGGATTTACAGTAAATGTACCCCTGTCCGGAGGCCAGGACGACCGGGCCTTTGCCCGTATTTTTAAAGAAATAATTGTGCCTGTAACAAGGGAATATCGCCCTGATTTTATTATTATTTCAGCAGGATTTGATACATATTTCGCTGACCCCCTCGGTACCATGGCGGTCACGGAGCAGGGGTTCGCCTGTATGACTCGGCAGATCGTTGAACTTGCCGCAGACATATGCGATGGGCGGCTCCTGGTTGCCCTTGAGGGCGGCTATAACCTGCGTGGTTTGCGGGACGGGGTCCTGGCTGTTTTAGCAGAATTAAGCGGAGATCCGGAATGCCCGGGCAAGGTGGACGGGGCAACGCTGCAGGCCATTATTGATGCTGACCGGGAAGTTCCAGTTATCGGGCAGGTGAGAGATATTGCAAAAAGATACTGGAGCTTGTAAATATACCACTCTTGATGGCTTCGTATAAAGTCGCTCTACTGTGTCGTAGCGCGTTCGCGAAATGCTCAACATACCTTATGTATGCCTGTCCTTTCGCGGCACCACTACTCCTCGGAGTCTTCGCTTACCTGTATAGCAACTTTTTCCTTAGCCATCGCATAGCTGTACGGCAGACTTTTTACGCGTCTGTCAATTTATTGCTGCACATAGACAACACCTAGACACACAAGAGGATGTATCATGAAAATTACACCGCAGGAAATTTCCCATGTTGCCGACCTGGCCCGCCTGCACATGTCCCGGGAAGAATTGGAGGCAATGGCGTTGCAGCTGGATGACATACTCAACTATGTGGCCAAACTGAATGAACTTGATACGGAGTCCGTCACACCGACCACCCATGCCATTTCCATTACAAATGCCTTTCGCGAGGATGTTGTGAAACCCTCTTTGCCAAGGGACAAGGCCTTGGCCAACGGGCCCAAGCAGAACGGCGAAGCTTTTGTAGTGCCGCGGGTGATTTAAAGAACCCAAGGCCCATGGCACGCATGGTATTCCTGAGAGATTTTTTAATTGAAAGAAGATGAGCTGAAAACAATGTCATTACATAGATTAACCATTCATGAGCTTCGGGAAATGCTGGACGGGCGCCAGGTGTCTGCAGTTGAACTGACCAGGGACGTTCTGCAGCGTATTGAAAAAGTCGAGGACAGGGTCAAGGCCTATATCACCCTGGATCCTGAAGGAGCACTCAAGCGGGCTGAAGCTTCGGATGCAGAGCTCAAAAAGGGCACCGGTGGACCGCTGTGCGGTATCCCCTTTTCCATTAAAGATGTGCTCTGTACTGACGGAATGCGCACAACATGCGGTTCCAGGATTCTTGAAAATTTTGTGCCGCCCTACGATGCCACCGCCATAGTGAAGTTAAAAGCGGCAGGCGCGGTGCTCCTGGGCAAGGTGTCAATGGATGAATTTGCCATGGGTTCAACATCGGAAAACTGCGCCTTTGGCCCGCCCAGAAATCCCTGGGACACAGAGTATATCTGCGGCGGCTCCAGCGGAGGGTCTGCTGCCTCGGTGGCAGCTGATGAGTGCATTGCCTCCCTGGGCACCGACACCGGCGGTTCCATCCGTCAGCCAGCCTCACATTGCGGGGTTGTCGGCTTGAAGCCGACTTATGGCAGGGTGTCCCGCTACGGCCTGGTGGCATTTGCTTCCTCCCTAGACCAGGCAGGCCCCCTGACTAAGGATGTAACAGATTGTGCTCTGATGATGAATGTTATCAGCGGGCATGATGCAAAAGACTCCACATCGGTGGATCAGAAGGTCCCTGACTATCGCATAGCGCTGACAGAAGGGTTACAGGGCACGAAGGTCGGCATACCCAGGGAGTACTTTATCAAGGGACTTGATCCTGAAGTTGAAACAGCAGTAAGGCAAGGCATAAATAGCCTGCGTGAGGCAGGCGCAGAGATCGTTGAGGTTTCGCTGCCCCATAACGATTATTGTGTTGCCGTCTACTATATTGTTGCCCCGGCAGAAGCCAGCTCCAACCTGGCACGCTATGACGGTGTCAGGTACGGTTTCCGGGACAGGTCCAGCGACACCCTGCTTGATATTTACAAAAACAGCCGCTCGTTCGGTTTTGGCGATGAGGTGAAGCGGCGTATTATCATCGGTACCTATGCCCTGTCATCGGGATACTATGACGCCTACTATAAAAAAGCCTCACAGGTCAGGACCCTGATTACCGAAGATTTTAAAAAGGTCTTTGAAACCTGTGATGTCTTGGCATCGCCGGTGACTCCTACACCAGCCTGGAAACTGGCAGAAAAAATAGATGATCCGCTGAGCCTCTACCCGACTGATATTCTGACCATATCAGCCAATCTGGCAGGGATTACCGGCATTTCCGTACCCTGCGGCTTCAGCAGTGCGGGGTTGCCCATCGGCTTGCAGATCCAGGCCTCCCATTTTCAGGAAGAGAAGCTGCTGCGGGCAGCCTATAACCTTGAGCAGCGCATGAATATTTCCCACCTGCGGCCCAAAAATCTTTAATATAATACAATAAGGAGTTTATGTGAAACTCAAGGTTGCACCACATATCAGCACCCTGGTTCCCTATCCGCCCGGAAAGCCCATTGAGGAACTGGAGCGGGAGTATGGCCTGACCGGTTCCATCAAGCTTGCCTCCAATGAAAATGCGTGGGGTCCTTCACCCATGGCGGTGGAGGCAATCAAAAAGGCACTGCAGAACCTGCACCGTTATCCTGACGGCAGCTGTTATTACCTGGCCCAAAGCCTGGCAGGCAAACTGGGCGTAAAACCAGAGGAAATAGTCTTTGGCAACGGCTCAAACGAGATCATCGGGCTGCTGATCGCTGCTTTTCTTCAACCCGGGGAGGAAGTTATCACCAGTCACCCAACCTTTCTCATGTACCAGAAGCTGGTGCAGGTCCAGGGAGGGGGCAATAAAGTGGTGGAGCTTGCCGCAGGCATGCACCATGATCTCAAGGCAATTCTGGGAGCGGTTTCTGCCAAAACCAGGATGGTTTTTCTCGACAACCCCAACAATCCTACAGGGACCATTATCGACAGGGATGATTTTGCATCATTCATGGAGCAGCTGCCGCAGGGAATTATCGTGGTTCTTGATGAGGCCTATGTGGATTTTATGGACCCGGAACGGCGCATTGATGTTCAGGCCTATATCAGAGGTGGAAAGCCGGTGGCAGCACTGCGCACCTTTTCTAAGGCCTATGGTCTTTCCGGGCTGCGCTTGGGCTATGGCATAATGGATGTGGACATGGCCGGCTATCTCAACCGGATACGCCAGCCCTTCAATGTCAATTCACTGGCCCAGGTCGGGGGCGTGGCCGCCCTGGAAGATGATGAGCATTACAGGATGACCCTGCAGAAAAGCCGTGATGGCATAGCCGGGTTGCGCAGGGAGGTTGCAAAACTTGGCTGCCGTCCCATGGAGACCCAGACGAATTTTTTTCTTATTGATGTGAACGGGGACGCCAGGGAACTCTATGAGCACATGCTGCACCAGGGGGTAATCGTCAGACCCATGCAGGCCTATGGCTACCCGAACTATATCCGGATCACTGTTGGGCGTGCACATGAAAATCAGCGGTTTGTGGAAACACTTGCCAAAAGTTTGAAAGAACTGGGTTATGGTTGAGAGAAAAGATATTGTCACCATTGACGGGCCTTCCGGAGCCGGCAAGAGCACTATCAGTAAATTACTGGCAGCCGAACTGCATTACACCTACCTTGATACCGGTGCCATGTACCGAGTGGTCGGCTTGCAGGTGGAGCGCTCGGGTTTTGACCTTGAGGCTGAGAACGGCAGGGAAAAGCTGGTGCAGTTGCTTGCCACACTTGAAATGACAATGGCACCAGGAGAGGAGGGCCAGAAAACCCGGGTTTTTCTGCATGGCGAGGATGTAAGCGATGCTATAAGGACACCTGAAATGGCCATGGTGGCTTCCCGGGTCTCGGCTGAGCCGGAAGTTCGCAAAAAGCTCACAGAAATGCAGCGGGCAATCGGCCAAAATGGTGCAATTGTTGCCGAGGGCCGTGACATGGGCACCATTGTTTTTCCGGAGGCAAGCTACAAGTTTTTTTTAGACGCCACTCCCGCGGAAAGGGCCAAGCGCCGCCAGCAACAGCTCATGGAACAAGGCCAGAGGGTTGAATACGGAGAGCTTTTAACCCAGATACAGAAGCGGGACAGGGATGACAGCAGCAGGGCACTGGCACCCCTGAAGCCGGCCCCTGACGCTGTTGTCATTGACTCCTCTGAGATGAGCATTGACGAGGTGGTGTCTTTTATGCTGAAAACAGTTCATGAGAAAAAGAAGTAACGGCTCCTCTGCTGAGCGCTTTAAAGGTTGCCGCTTTTTTTCAGCAGCAGTTCCGCACCCTTATAAGAGAGGATGAGCAGTCCAAACCAGCCAAGAATTATTAGTAGCGTCATTATTCAGCTCTTGCAGAAGTTTGTAATCAATAAATCTCTTTGGCGGTAAAATCACTGACTTCACCGGTCGAAAGTTTCTCCCTGTCCATTTTTCTCCAGAAATAAGCAATATATGCCAAAACCAGCGGCACCGCGAGGGCAATATAGCTCATGGCTGTCAATGTGTAACGGCTGCTGGATGCATTGTAAATGGTCAGGCTGCTGTTCAGGTCAAAGCTGGAGGGATAAAAAGCGGTGTTGTTGAATCCTGCCGTCAGAAAGAGTGACAGCGCAACCAGGATTGAACCAAGACCTGAAAACCATATGCCGGACTTGCCTGATGGACGGCGGGCAACAGCTGCCCCCAGAAGAATGAAGAGAAGTCCTGCGGCCAACATGGCAAGCACTCCAGGAATGGCAAGGAGGTTCTGCAGGTACTTCCCGCTTTCCATAAAAATTTCACCGCTCTCCGGCTTGACTGCATACCCCTCCACAGTTGCCAGATTGAACATGAAATAAAGCAGGAAGGGTATGGCCCCGATCAGGTTTGTCGCAACGGCTTTTCGCAGTCGCTTTTCCATATCTTTTACCAGCTGCAGCCTGAAATCAATATTGTTGAGGAGGTACAACGCGCCTAGGGTTCTTGCGAGCAAAACAAGAAAAATCCCAAACGAGACATTAAAAAAACTAAAGGCTGTCTCCAGCCCCAGCATGGGGTGCTGCCAAAGGACCTGGTTGTAATCGTCAAGCTGGAAACTGGAGCCGCTGAAAAAGGTGGCCAGGACGATACCGATCAAAAGAATACCGATGGTACCGTTTAAAAATAAAAACAATTCGTATGTACGGGCGCCCAGGAGATTGCCCGGCTTTTTACGGAACTCAAAACTGACAGCCTGCAGGACAAAGGTGAAGAGTATCGCAATCCAGATCCAGTAAGCCCCGCCAAAACTGGTGGCGTAAAAAAGTGGAAATGCGGCAAAAAGGGCCCCGCCGAAAAGGACAAGCGTTGTAAAGGTGAGCTCCCATTTGCGTCCCAGGGAATTGATGACAAGTGATTTTTCCAGATCGTTCCTGGCTACGGAGCTTAAAAGGGACTGCCCGCCCTGCACAAAGGTCAGGAAAACAAAGAGGGCGCCGATAACCGAAACGATGAGCCACCACAGTTGCTGGAGTTGGGCAAGGGTAAAGTTGTCAAACATGGGTTCCTCCTTTTTATTTCCCTCTCGGGGTTTCCGGGCCGATCTGAATCTGCTTCAGCATGATCCTGATCTCAGCAATAAGCAAAACGGTAAACAGAAACAGGAACAGGAAAAAAGTTGTCTGAACTGTGCCTGTGGTCAGGTTGGAGCGGGCCACTGAAACCGGTAGGATGTTCTGGATCGTCCAGGGCTGCCGTCCGACTTCGGCAACCACCCAGCCGGCCTGGCTCGCAATATAACCAAGAAATACAGAAAAGAGACCAAGGCGCAGCAGCCATTTTTTCTGGGAAATGCTGTCCTTGTATGTAAAGTATAAAAAGAGCATAAAAAGGACCGGAAATAAGGTGCCAAGCACCACCATGACATGAAAGCTGTAGAACGTCAGGGCCACAGGCGGCACTGCTGCTTCAGGATTCGGTAAATAGCCGTAGCCCAGGTAATTTTCATAATTTTTAAAATTAGCCAAGGCCATTTTTGCCCGTGCTTCATTTTTTTCTTTTTTGGCTATTTTATATTGGCTCAAGAGCTCAACAGCAATTTTTCCCTTTTCGATTTTTTTATCAATGCCGGTAATGTTGTGCCGGCTGTTGCCGTAAAGAAGATCATTGATGCCCGGCACAAAGGAACCCGGTTCGCGATTGGCCAGGAGGGAGAGCAGGCCGGGGATTTTAATTTCATAGAGAAAGGGTGTGGTGTCGTCACCAGGCAGCTTCCCCGGGTTAAGGACCCCTGCAGCCACCAACCCTGCACCTTCTGCACCGTCATACAGACCCTCAAAGGCAGCCAGTTTCATGGGCTGGTTCCGGGCATTGGCATAGGCTGCCTCATCACCGGTGATGCCGACAAAAACAGAGGAAAGCAGGCCGAATACCGAAGCCACCAGGATGGACTTCTTTGCAACGTCCGGATGGCGTCCTTTAAGCAGAAACCATGATGAAACAGCCACGACAAAAAGTGCCGCAACCTGGAAACTGGAACTGGTGGCATGGGTGAACTTGCTGATGGCAACCGGCGACAGCAGGACCTCCCAGAAGTTCTGCATTTCAAAGCGGGCCTTATCAGGGTTGAACGCCATGCCCACCGGGTATTGCATCCAGGCATTTGCCACAAGAATCCACAAGGCTGAAAGGTTTGAGCCCAGAGCCACCATCCAGGTTGCAAACAGGTGGGTTTTTTTAGAAACCCGTTCCCAGCCGAAGAACATGACGGCAAAGAATGATGCCTCGAGAAAAAAAGCAAAAATACCCTCGGCCGCAAGGGGAGCCCCGAAAATGTCGCCCACCATCCAGGCGTAATTTGACCAGTTTGTCCCGAACTCAAATTCAAGAATGATACCGGTGGCCACGCCGATGGCAAAGTTGATGCCAAAGAGCATCATCCAGAATCGTGTAATACGCCTCCATTCAGGGTTACCCGTCTTGACATAAAGGGTTTCAAAAAAGGCAAGGAGCCAGGAAAGCCCCAGGGTAAGGGGCACAAATATCCAGTGGTACATGGCGGTAAGGGCAAATTGGGCTCTGGACCAGTCGACCATGTTCAGGTTTTGCAACTCGTTCATAACCCATCCTTTTTATTGTTATTTTCATGAGATTGCGTAATATTATCAAGTACGTAAGCAGCTCTTTGGGCATCAGTGTCAAAACGGGAATGAAGAAGATCCGGATAGAGAACCAGCTTGAGAAAGCCGAAGATAATGATGAGCTTGATGATAATGATAAGCCAGAGTGTCCGCCCGGTCTGCATTGAGCGGAAACCATGCCAATAGAATGAAGCTATTTTAGCAGCGGCCTTCACGGTAGCGTTCTCTCCTTGTTGAAATTGACAAGAAATATCTCTGGACTAAAATTTTTACCAGACCGCGCGCAGCTTATGGTCCTTGCGGATACGGTCCACTTCCCGTTCCAGCTCAACGCGCCACTCGGCATGAATGCGGGCAGCAGAGGGAGCTATGAGTTCCGGCAAGCCGTAAACAAGGCGGTCTGAGGCGCTGGAGGCCTCGATAACCGCCTCAATGGACCGGGCCCCGAATTTATAGTGGGCCAGCAAGAGCCGCAGCAGCAGGCCCGAGGTTTTGCGGGCAGCTTTTTTCCAGTGTGTATCCATCTGGTGGGCAACAATAAAGGCCCTTTTCAGCAGGATACGGTGCAAGTCCTGGAGCTGCTCCCCGGAGGCAGATTCCTGCAGCAGTTCGTTATCTATTCCAATGCCGTCAATATCTAAAACAACACGAAGCCGGCTCATGAAATCCGGAATTTTCAGGGTTTTGACAAGTCCTGCCGCCTGGGGGTCTTTCTGGCTCAAAAGGGATTCCATACCGGCCCAACTGGACTTGACCCCACCCGCAAAAACAAATATGGAGCGCCCAATATAATAGGGCGTGCCGTGCACATAGGTGACGCCGTCCTGCATGGAGGGCAGGAAATAGCGCAGGTAACCGAACTCATGGTTGTCATAGCGGCAGTCGAATTCATCCCAGAAGACAATGGGGACCTTGCTTCTTGCTACCGAGGCCCGGATTGGCTCTATGGCCGAGTTTATTTCCTCGGGTCCGTCAAACTGGGTCATGTTGAACTCGAAAAAATCAAAAGGATTGGTATCAAACTTATTGGAAATGACACGGGCCACCTCTTTGACGGAAAAGGACTTTCCTGAGCCAGGCGGGCCAAAAACCCCTATGCAGAGGGGCCGCTGGAAAGTCTCCTTGGATACATAACTGCCCATAACGTTCTGCAGGGTAATGACCGGGTCCAGCTCAGCCGGATCAGTGGTGCGAAGATTGCCGACATGGAAAAGGCGGAATTCCTCAAAGCCTTTTTGCCAGCTGACCTCCTCCTTTAAATGGTGCAGGACATCGAGGATGACCGGCACAGGACCGGGATTTATATCCATCAGAGTTGTCCCGGGTCCAATCGAGATCGGGAGTTTTTGTGGAAAAAAGGAGCGCAGGGCCTTTTTCTTGTCCTCGTTCCATATCTGGCTGGCCACAAGCTCAAGACTTTTAACAAAACCGGCTGAAGTACAGGGCAACTCTATGAAGCCGGGATCAATGGCGGCTTCAATATAGGAGCAGGGTACCCCGCCCGGAAACACGGAGGAGAAGTCCAACTCAGGGAATTCCAGGCTGTCACTGAAAAAATAACCGTGCTCATACAAAAGTTGCCAGTTGTCGAGTACGCGCCTGGAAAAATCATAAAAATAGCTGCGGCAGAAATCACGGCAGCCGATTTCCAGGAAATCCATGGCCAGCATGGAGGTTACCAAGGTGTCATGGCATGGGACAGAGCCTTTCTGGCGTGGTGCGCTTTTCTGCGGCAAACACCCATCCTGGTACCTGAAAAAAACACCATTGGGGCCTGCATACAAAATACCGTAGGGAAACATTTCGACGACAATATGACAGAGAAAGCGCTGGTTTTTATCATCCCACAGGCCGATTTCTTCAGTGCGGAGGGCGCGCAAGGTCATGGCCACTATGGTTTCCCAGGTGACTGAACTGTCCATCTCCATCCTGGTCGTTTCCAGGTCGGACAAACGGCAGAAAAGAAAAAAGCAGTTACCGAACTGCTCCGCCCATTCCTGCCAATGGGCCAGGCCTATCCCCATGCCAATGACCCAGCTGCCAGAGTTGAGGGATTTGATACGTGAAGCCACAGGTGGGGGCCAGCCGCCATCATCTATTACCAGTATACCGTTATTGTTGCTCAGTTTTTCGAGATTTGAATCGCCAATTTTAAGTATTTCTGGCTCTTTGCGTCGTCCTTCTGGCGGGAGTATTTGTTGCACCATGAACCAGCCATGATTTTGTTGATCATTGGCGCGTCCCTTTTTGCGAAAAATCTGGAATATTTCTTTTGGTTCGCCGTAGGTAACGGTGCGGATCCTGGGGGTCAGACTGGCCGAAGCAAGGTAGGAGGTCAGCCAGGTCAAGCATTCCTCCAGGCGCCCGTTTTCAACGCTGACCTTGCCGGCCAGCAGCTCTATGAAGTCGCCGGGATTATAGCCATATGCCGGCAGGCTCCCCTCGGAGAGCAGGCTGACCTCCTTGATCGGCAGGTTGTTGACCTTAACATCGGAGCCGAGCAGGAGTATATTGGGGCTTTTTTCTTCGCCAATCTTCATGTCTTCACCCTGAGCTTTGTGTTCTTAAAAGCATTTGCTGCTGCATGATATCCTTCAGAGATCCATGCTGCAGCAAATCAGATGAGGGATTAGGCGTTATGCTTTGCAAGGTAGTCAGCCACACCTTCCGGGGTGGGCTTCATGGCATCGTCCCCAGGCCGCCAGTTGGCGGGGCAGACCTCACCATGCGTTTCATGGAATTGCAGGGCATCGATGACCCGAAGGGCTTCATCAACATTTCGTCCCAGAGGCAGATCGTTAATTAGCTGGTGTCTGACCACACCTTCCTTGTCAATCAGGAAGAGGCCGCGCAAAGAGACACCGCCTTCCAGCAGGACACCGTAATCGGCTGAAATTGATTTTGAGATATCAGAAATCAAAGGGAATTGAATAGTGCCAATGCCGCCCAAGTTAACCGGGGTGTTTTTCCACGCCAGGTGGGTGTAGATCGAGTCAACAGAAACGCCCAGGAGCTCACAATTCTTGGCTGTGAAATCATCAAGCTGCCTGTTGAAGGCCAGAATCTCCGAAGGGCAGACAAAGGTGAAGTCCAGGGGATAAAAGAATAAGAGGACATATTTGCCACGATAGGATGAAAGGGAAACTGTTTCAAAACTGTTATTGGGCATAACAGCTTCAGCTTCAAACATAGGAGCCTGCTTGGTAACCAGACACATAATTGTACCTCCATAAGTATTTGTTTTATGGTGTGTACTAAATCTTACCCATAGTTTATTTTTTTCTCTACATTTTTTTATGAGCGCCTGCTTTCACAGCAGTATTGCCATTATAAGGTCTGCAGTAAGGGCCATGTCGGAAAGTTTTATGGTTTCCCGGGTGGAATGCACCTTGTCCATGCCGGTGGAAAGGATGGCGCACTGGAGACCGTAGCCGTTGAATATGTTGGCATCGCTGCCACCACCGGCAACGACATAGTGCAGCTCGCGGTCAATTAATGCGGCTGCGGCTTCCACCCTCTTTATCACTGCTGAGTCCCTGTCCAGCTTTAGGATCGGAAAATCATCAACTGCTGTAAAATCAAGAGAGGGTCTGCCTTCAACGACACCTTCGGGATCGGACCAGGTGGCTATTTCCTCCTCGAAAGTTGACCTGATATGCGCTGTATGCTCTTGAAGCAATTTTACATTATGACTTCTGACTTCCCCCTGCACCAGGGCGGATTCAGGAATGATATTGCTTGCCGTTCCTCCTTCAATCACTCCGATATTGGCAGTGCTTTCCGGGTCAAGCCTGCCAAGCTTGAGACGGGCAATAGCCCTGGCAGCCAGTTGGATTGCACTTATACCCTTTTCGGGGCTGAGGCCGGCATGGGAAGCCAGCCCTTTAACTTCAGCGGTAATCCGGTTTGCCGCCGGTGCTCCAATAACAACCCTGTTGATACCGGAAGAATCAAGAGCATAGCCGATTTTCGCTTTAATTAAAGAAGGGTCAAGGGCCTTTACCCCCAAAAGCCCCACCTCTTCACAGGTGGTAAAAATATATTCAACTGGGCCATGGGGAATATTTTTTTCCTGCAGGGTGCGCATGACTTCAATGAGTGCAGCGATGCCAGCCTTGTCATCGCTGCCAAGCACTGTATCGCCGGCAGAGGAAAAAACCTCTCCTTCCCGCTTGACTTTCACTCCTATTGCAGGAAGAACAGTATCCATATGGCAGTTGAAAAAAACAGGCTCCTTCGCCAGTCCACTTTCAGGGAAACGGATAAAAAGGTTGCCACAGTCAGACCCGGTCCGGCTTGCCGAGTCATCCTCGAACACTTCCGCGCCCATTTCAGTGAAGAGGGCTTTCAGATACACTGCGACCCTGCCCTCCTGCTTCGAGGGACTGTCAATCTCACAGAGGGTGGTAAAAACAGAAGCAAGCCGTTCCCGGTTGATTTTCATGATAGTACCTTACAGGCTGGTGATGTAATTGCTGCTTAGAACCAGTCCTTTCTTTTGAAGTATACAGCCATGCACGTACCCAGTATGGCCATTATTGCAAGGGTGACAAAATACCCCCATTTCCAGGCAAGTTCAGGCATATAGTGAAAATTCATGCCGTATATCCCGACAACAAAGGTCAGGGGGATAAAAATTGTGGCAATAACGGTAAGCACCTTCATTACCTCATTCATCCTGTTGCTTATCGCTGATAGGTACATATCATAGAGGCTGGCTGTGACATCCCGAAAGGCCTCAAGAGTTTCCAAGACCTGCATGGTATGATCATAGACGTCCATAAAATATTTTACGGTGTCTTCAACAACAAGGTCGGAATCGGTTCTGACCATGGAGTTTATCACATCCCGAAGGGGCCAGACCGATTTCCGCAGTATGGTAAGTTCACGCTTCAGAAAATGCAGCCATTCAAGGGACGCCCTGCTGGGTGCAGTAAGTATTTCCTCTTCGAGCTCTTCTATTTGGGCGCCAAGTTTTTCCAGCACCAGGAAATAATTGTCAACCATGGCATCAAATAATGCATAGGCGAGGTAGTCAGCACTTTTCTTCCTGATTTTACCATTGGACTTCTGCAAACGGTTTTCAACCGAAGCGAAAATGTTGGCTCCTGCCTCATGGAATGAAAGAATAGTATGTGGCAGGAGCACAAGGCAGAAGTGTTTTTCCTGAACAGTTTCAAGCGTTTCATCCAGAGAGAGAATTTTGCCTACCAGGAAGAGGTAATCGTCAAACTCTTCCATTTTGGGGCGCTGGCCGGTGTTGAGAATATCCTCCTGGGTAAGGGCATGAAGTGAAAAAATCTCGCCGATTGCAGATATTTTTTCAGGCTGGTGCAAACCGTCCACCTGCAGCCAAATGGTGCCCTCCTTTTCTTTCAGACGCATAAGGGCATCGTTATCAGGAACGGCGAACACTTCAAACTCAGTTTCGGTAAACCTGAGACCCTTGATCTTGGTGTCACCTGTGGGAGTGTTGCCGACATGCACCAACGAACCCGGGGGCAGGCCGGCCTTTTGGGAAAAGGTTTTTAATATCCGCTCCATATCAAAATCTCCTTAAAAAACAGTATGGCAAAAACGTTGCAATCCATCAAGCATACAATTTCTTTTAAAGGCATTCGAGTATGCATCTGTTTGTGAAATTTCAATCTGGACCCAGGGCATTTCAACTCCATGTGACCGGGTAATATGGCCGCCACGGAAAGGAGTATTAATTGCCACCTGTTCTTTGAAGACGATGGTCAAACAGCTTGCCAGGCTGCTGATCCACTCCTCCGGACATGTCCCGTTGCCATTGCTTAAACAAATAAGCGGCCTTTTCCTGCCCGGATCAGGAGCAAGCGGTGGTCCAATGACTGACATGGTATGGCAGTCTATGCCCAGTTTTATGCTTCTGGTGTCAGCACCTGCAGCGGGGAATATATGGCATCTGCACCGGCATCGTAATCAGCAAGTATGTCCTGCCGGCGCAAAACACACAAGTCGTCAACTTCAGGAGGCACTCGTATCCCTGCATGGGGAACAGATATATAAAGAGGCAGTCTCATTTGTCGTAAATACCAACTTGAATTCTGACCACATTTTATGTACTACAGATCCGGTTTTTGTGTCAATCGTCAGTTTGACCGTTCCTGACAAATATGAAACAACAGGTAATTTTGTTGTCTATACAAAGGGTTATGTGTTGTTTTATTTTTTTGACCAGCCGCTTTGCCGGCGCCAGCGCATCAGACGTATCCTGCCTGTGCTGGCGCTGCTGATAACTGCAGCATATGAATCACCTCTTACCTTTTGAGGATTTTTACGGGCTGGGTGATACACAATAATAGAGCCATTATCGCTGCTGGTCCCATCGGGCTGCCACTTAATGTAGTTCGGCCCTCCGAATATGAGACCGTTTTTGCCGGCGAGCTTTGTGCCGGCAGGGGTTTTGCTTGGGCCTCCTTCAGGGTACGGTGGGGCTGAGACGCAGTCGTAAAACTGCACTTCTTCTCTAAAGAGAACTGCCTTCATGATATCGCCAGCTGCCTCGTCGTTGCAATCCCTGTCAGAGTCCGTGTCAAGGCAGATAAGGTAACCATCCCTGGCTCCCACGACAAAATCAATTAGGACATCCTGGTTTCTGTTAACCGATTCGGAGCGGGCCCAGTTGAGATCTGTCAGGATGGCAAATGCCACTCCTTTCACTTTTGCCGTCGGGTTGCTATACATGAAAACAACACCTGTAGCCAGGATGCAGACAATAGCCATGACAACCGAAAGCTCTATCAGGGTGAAACCCTGGGCCAGTCTCTTTTGAAACGGTAATGGGTAGTGAAACATGTTAGCCATAATGCAATATCAAGAAAATTGGGCCTGATGGTGCTGAACCAGGGAGATGCCGACATGGTGCAGCAAGATTATTATTCTATTGGTGCATTAATTGCCGGGAGAGAGCATCTCAGTCAACACCAATTAAATGATAGGGAAGTTATAGGGTGGGAAGAATTTA
>PKTW01000027.1 GCA_002868955.1 Desulfobulbaceae bacterium | reverse complement strand
CGATAAGCCGTATGCCCCCCAAAATGGGCCGTCAGGTATTGGCGTCCGCACCCTGCTTGAACTGGTGCGCAATTGGAAATAATATTAAGAAGGTTTCGAGGTTTCGAGGGGGAAAATCAAAAGGCAGTTCTTAAATCTTAGTTTTCAGTTTTTAGTTTTCAGTTTCTGGATTTACGTTTCTAGAGTTGATTGAGCGTTCAGCCTTCAGATCTTTTTTCATTCGTCATTTTTAACTTTTCCCCTCGACCCCTCGACCCCTTGAAACCTATCTTTACTGAATTTTCGTTTTCAACTCAAAGGCTGCGGCAAACAGGCTTTTGGTATAGGGGTGTTGCGGGTTATTGAAGAGATCGGCGGCAGGTCCTGCCTCCACAATCTTGCCGTTCTGCATTACCGCAACCTCATCAGCCATGGCCCTGATCACCCTCAGGTCATGGGAGACAAAAAGATAGGTTATCCCATAGCGTGTCTGCAGATCTTTCAGCAATTTAATGATCTGGGCCTGGATCGTCATGTCCAGGGCACTGGTCGGTTCATCCAGCATGATGAATTTTGGCTGTAAAGCTATGGCCCGGGCAATTGCAATTCTCTGTCTTTGTCCCCCGGAAAATTCGTGGGGATAGCGGCCTGCCATCTCCTCATCCAGCCCCACTTCCTGCAAGGTCTTAAAAACCATGCGCTGCCGGTCCTTTTTGTCTTTACCGATATTATGCACCTTGAGTCCTTCGCTTATGATCTGCTCGATGTTCAGGCGTGGTGAAAGGGAGGAAAAGGGGTCCTGAAAAACAACCTGCAGCTCTTTGCGCAGGGGCCTGAGTGAGGCCCTGGATTGACGCACCAGGTCTTTGGGGCTGTCTTTTTCACCATTGTAGAGAATTTTTCCCTGGCATTCTGTCAAGCGCAGGATACACATGCCGAGCGTACTTTTCCCGGAGCCGGATTCACCGACAACTCCATAGGTTGTGCCCTCATGGATGGTCAGGCTCACTCCGTCAAGGGCTTTGATCTTGCCAATAGTTCGTTTGAAGAATCCGGCCTTGATAGGAAAATGACACTGCAGGTCAGAGATTGTAAGCAGTTTTTTTCTGTCGAATTTCGGCTCCGGCTCTCCTTTGGGAACGCTGTTGAGCAGGTGGATGGTATACGGGTCCTGCGGTTTGGTGAATATGGTCTTGGTCGCACCGTTTTCCACAATTCTGCCGTCGTGCATGATGTGCACATGATCTGATATTTTCTTTACCATGTTCAGGTCGTGGGTGATCAACAGAACAGCCATGTCAAGCTCTTTCTGGATATCTTCCAGCAGTTCAAGGATCTGGGCCTGGATGGTGACATCAAGGGCAGTTGTCGGTTCATCTGCAATGAGCAGTGCCGGTCTGCAGGCAAGAGCCATGGCAATCATGGCACGCTGCCTCTGGCCGCCGGAGAGCTGATGCGGGAAGCTCGCCAGCCGCTGCCTGGGGTCAGGAATGCCGCACCTGTCCAGGAGGTCTATGGCCTTTGCCTGGGCCTCCTGGTTTGTGAGATCCTGGTGCAGCATCAATGGTTCTATCAACTGGTTGCCGATGGAATAGACCGGGTTCAGGGAAGTCATCGGTTCCTGGAAGATCATGGCGATCTGGTTGCCGCGGATATGGCGTAATTTGGATTCAGGCAGTGCGAGAATATCCTGGCCGGAAAAGTTGATTGTCCCGGTGGTGGTGACGGTAGCGGTTTTTTCTAAAAGGCGTAGAATGGACAGAGCAGTAACAGATTTGCCGGAGCCTGATTCGCCGACCAGGGCCACCGTTTGACCACTTTGCACAGCAAAGGATATGTCGTGCAGCACCTTGCTGTCACCATCCTCGGTATGAAACGTCAATGATAGGTTTTGAATGTCCAGAAGCATTTTTTTAGGTATCAGGTGTCGGGTTTCATTAATTTTTCAGCTTTTACCTTTTACCCTTTGACCTTTAACCATTTTCCTTTAATTTTTATTGGTTCTTCATTCTTAATTCTTCATTCTTAATTCTTCATTTTGCATTCTTAATTATCTTTTTTTCACCAGCTGCCGTGGATCAAAAGTTTCCCGCAGGGCCTCGCCGATAAAAATCAACAGGATCAGCGTCCCGACAAGGACTGCAAAGGTAGACAAAGACAGCCACCAGGCCTCAATATTACTTTTGCCCTGGGCCAGCAGTTCCCCGAGGCTTGGTGTCGATGGCGGCACACCCAGTCCGAGAAAGTCAAGGCTGGTCAAGGCAAGAATAGCCCCGGAAAGCCTGAAGGGCAGGAAGGTGATAACCGGTGTCATACCATTAGGCAGCAGGTGCCGGAACATGATGACCACGTTGGAAACACCCAACGCTCTGGCAGCCGTGACATAATCCATATTCCTGCCCTTGAGGAATTCGGCCCGCACATAGTCAGACAGACCCATCCAGCCGAAGATGGAAAGCAGGATCAGGAGCAGCATGACGCTGGGCTTGAAAATGGAGGCAAAGATGATGAGCAGGTACAACTCGGGCATGGCCCCCCATATTTCAATAAAGCGCTGCATGAAAAGGTCGGTTTTGCCGCCGAAATACCCCTGCACGGAACCGGCCAGAATGCCGACCGTAGTACCAATGAATGTCAGGGCAAAACCAAAGAGCACAGATAGTCTGAACCCGTAGATCAGGCGGGCCAGGACATCCCGCCCCCTGTCATCGGTGCCGAGAAGATTATCTCCCGTGGGGGCCGAGGGTACCGGTTTGTCCAGATCGAGGTTGATGGTGTCGTAACTGAAATGGTTCAGGGGGAAGAGCACGAAATTCTTCCCTGCTTCGATCTTATCAAGAATATAGGGATCCCGGTAATCTGTCTCGGTTTCAAAATCGCCGTCAAACGTTGTTTCCGGATAGGCTTTGAAGATGGGCCAGTAGAGCCCGCCTTCGTAATAGACGAGAAAAGGCTTGTCATTACTTATCATTTCAGCACCAAGGCTGAGGACAAAAAGGATGGTGAAGACAATCAGGCTGTAATAGCCGCGCCGGTTTGACTTAAACCGTTTCCAGCGTCGAACTCCAAGCCTCTGGCGTGATCCGGTCTTCTTCATTATTCAACGCTCTCAAAGCTTATGCGCGGATCAACCAGGACATAGCTCAAGTCGGAAAGCAGCCTGGAGATGAGCCCTATGATGGTGAAAAAGTACAGGGTTGCCAGAACGACCGGATAGTCACGATTCATAACCGATTCATAGGCCAGAAGCCCCATGCCGTCCAGGGAGAAGATTGTTTCAATGAGGAGGCTGCCGGTAAAAAATGCCGTGATGAATGAGCCGGGAAATCCTGTGATGATGGGGATGATCGCGTTCCTGAAAACATGCTTGTAGAGCACCTGGTTTTCGTTGAGGCCTTTTGCGCGTGCAGTTGTTACATACTGTTTGCGGATTTCTTCAATGAAACTGTTCTTGGTCAGCAGGGTCATGACTGCCAGGGAGCCGACAGCGCTCGAAATGATCGGCAGCACCATGTGCCAGAGGTAGTCGAGGATTTTGCTGATAAGGCTGAGTTCAGACCAGTTGTCTGAGACAAGGCCGCGCAGTGGGAAGATGTTCCAGAAGCTGCCGCCGCCAAAGAGAACGATAAGCACAATGGCAAGGACAAAGCCCGGGATGGCATAGCCGATTAGGATGAATGTACTAGAGACGACATCAATACGAGAGCCGTCATGCACTGCCTTGTAAATGCCCAGGGGGATACAGGTACAATAGACAATCAAAAAGGTCCAGAGCCCAAGGGACATGGAAACAGGCAACTTGGAAATTACAAGGCTGACGACGCTTTTATGGTGGTAGTAGCTGGTGCCGAAATCAAAGACGAGAAAATTTTTCATCATGGTCAGGAAACGCTCTGCCGGGGGCTTGTCAAAACCATAGAGAGTCCGCAGTTTTTTGAGCCGCTCCTCGTCCAACCCCTGCGCGCCCTGGTACAGGTCGCTCTTGACTACTGCCCTTACTTCTCCTTTGCCGCCGGAAAGTCCTGCAGTGGAATGTCCCTCGATTTCTGCCAGCAGACGTTCAACCGGTCCACCGGGAACAAACTGGGTGACAACAAAGGTCACGAGCATGATCCCGAAAAGGGTAGGGATCATCAGCAGGATTCGTCGTGCGATATAAGCAGCCATTTGTTAGTTATGAGTTATGAATTATGAGTTCTAAGTTAAAGACAAAAAATATGTTAGTCATGAGTTATGCGTTTATTTTTTATGGGTTCAAGGTTTCCAGGGAAATTTTTTTTTTGCCTTTATGCTTTGCCCGTTAACCTTGCTCTTCTTATATTTCAGCTTTGCGCTTTCACATTGAAAAAACTGCCAACTGCTGTCTGCCATCAAATAACTATTTATTCACCTTTCGCCCCAAAGTCATCATCAATCAGGCCTCAGTCATGTTTTTCAATTCTGCATTCCACATTCTGCATTCTACATTCTGCATTTTTCATTCAATCACCCTCACCGATCCTCCCCGTCTGGGGTCGCCTCCGCCTGCGATATTGGGGATTACCGTATGAACACCGCCGAAGTATACATCAATGCTTGACCAGATATTTACCGGCCAGTGTTTTTTAAGAGCATGTATCGCATCCTGGGGCAGACCCGGTTCAACCTGCATCATGGCGCCGTCCCAGTGAATGCGGGGCGCTTCCACAGCCTGCTGGACCGGAATGGCGAAATCGATTATAGCGCTGAGTACCTGGGTAATAGCCGTCCGTATGCGCTTGCTGCCGCCGCTGCCGATGACCATTGCCACCGCCTCATTTTTCAGGAGCAGGGATGGCGACATCATGGAAGAGACACGCTGCCCAGGGGGGCTGGCATGAAATCCTGCAGGATGCAGGTCATCCTCACCCATCATGTTGTTGAGCATAATACCTGTGCCCGGTACAAAGTATCCCGATCCTTCACCGTTTGAACAGGTCATGCTCGCGACATTCCCCTCTGCATCGGCAACGCTGATATGGGTTGTGCCGCGGGAAAACTGCCGGATCCTGGCGCCCGATTTCTGCAGGGACATTGTATTAAGGCCATTCTCGCGCAGTTCTTCCACCTCTGTCATTAATTTTGCTGTCTGCAGGGCATGGACAGCGGAATGGTACTTGATTCCCGACATATCCTGGGTTTCCAGAAGCGACAGGGCCAAACCGATAAGAGAACCGCCCATAGAGGGCTGTGGATTGGTCAGGAAGGTGTAATCACGGTAGCCAATGGCAAGGGGAGCGCGTTCAATAACCTTGTAGGCAGCAAGATCTTCCGCAGTCAGCAGACCCTTGCCCTTGCGCATATCGTAGTCAATTGCCTTTGCCAGCGTACCCCTGTAAAAGCTATCGCCGTAATCTTTCGGAAGCTGAAACAAAAAGTCAGCAATTTCCGGGTTTTTTATATGG
>PKTW01000066.1 GCA_002868955.1 Desulfobulbaceae bacterium | reverse complement strand
CCCTGTGACTGACAAGTTCCTTAAGAGAATAGTCATGATGAATTTTTCCATGATCAAGAACGACCGCCCTGGAGCACAGGCCGTATAAAAAAAGGAGATCATGGCTGATACAAATAAGGGTGCCGCGGTAGTCCAGCAAAAGCTCGTCAAATATTTTTTCCTGCCTGGAATCGAGGTTGGCGGTTGGTTCATCTAGAATCAGGACCTCAGGTTCCATGGCCATTATGGCGGCAAAGGCGGCCCTTTTCTTCTGGCCTAAACTTAAATTGTTCGGCGCCTTAAACATCAAATGATCAAGTTCAACCCTCTCCAGGGCCTTACGCACCCGCTCATCTACTACATCACGCGCCAGTCCCTGATTCATGGGCCCAAATGCAACATCTTCGTAGATGGTATTATTAAACAGGTGATCGTCGGGATCCTGAAAAAGAATACCCACTTGCCGGCGGGCTCGAATGAGGTTGTCGCCCTGGATGCTTTGCCCTTTGTATAATAGGCTGCCGGCCTGATTTGTGTAGATCCCGTTTAGATGTCTGACCAGGGTGGTTTTACCGGCCCCATTCTGGCCTACCAGCGCAATTCTGTCGCCAGGAAATATATCAAGGTCAATATCTTGCAGGGCGCGATGTCCGTCCGCATAGCTAAAGCTGAGAGAACGAAGTTGGAAAAGATTTTGTCCCTCTTTGGGGACTTCCACGTCAGTCGCAAGGTCATGCATAGTTTCACCAAATGATAAAAGCGCCGGTCCGGTCAAGAAGTAATAGGCCTGTTCCCAACAGAATCCAGGCGATACCAAACAACCAGTCTTTGGGCCGGGCAAAAAAATCAGTATACACAGGAAATGTACCATTATAGCCGCGGGACAACATTGCCTCGTATACCCGTTGAGTCCGGTTAAAACTGCTGACAAAGAGCATGCCCAAAAAGTTCCCCATGGTATGGAGAGTTGCCAGATTTGTTTTCTGTCGGAAACCGCGTACCCGCATACCAGTGTACATTCTGTTTGCTTCATTCAGAAATACAAAAATATAGCGATGGGACAACAAGATCATCTGACAGATCATATCAGGGACCCTCAAGTGACGCAGCGCCTGGATAGTGACCGGCAGCGGTGCGGTATTCAGAAGAGGCTCCATTATCAAGGCAATAGCAAAGGCTTTGAGGATAATGCGTATTGCAACGAGTAAACCGCGCACATTAAAAGGAACTGGAATGGGTTGAAAAAAAAGCAACAGATCACCCGGTTGCGTGGGGACAGTCAGCGGCATAATTACAAGGAACATGCCGAGAAAACCAAACATGGCCATCAGCCGCCGTTTGGTGTTGCGAAAAGGTATCTTGGCAAGTTTCACAGCCGCCAGAGAGATAATAAGAGCACAGAACGCCCAGATGATCTTGGTGAGTGCCGCTACCAGAAAACAATATACGAGAATGGAAAAAATTTTAAGGCGCGGGTCCCATTTATGAAAAACGGAATCAAGGTCACTGCAGTCATCAAGCACGGGTACGGACCAGTCATGTTCGTGCCGGTGGTGATGACCGGCTTTACGGTCACGCGCAGCTTTCAACAACCGCCGGATAATGATTGCGACAATTGCCAAAAGCAACCCTGCTGCTAGAATCATCCCCCCGAAGGGAATATATATGGTTTCTGCGGTATCAATCATGATCGGGAACGGAACAATAGGTTCACTTCAGTAGTTCGGGTTTTACTTTAAACAGGAAAATAACGGTAAAATTAGCGATAATGGCCTCGATTATTGAAACAGGCAGACTGGCGACAAAGGCTATTTTGCCTACGCCGAGAAAATCTTCACCCCCGGTATAAAGCAATGCTGCAAGAAAACCAACAGACAGGATCGTACCCAGGAAACCGCAAAGAGCGCCGGCAATCGCATGACTCTTTAATGTAGTGCCTTTCAGCTGTTTGAAAAGCCAGCCAACCATGAGCGCCGGGATACCCATCATGATGGAGTTGGCTCCTAAGGCGGTGATTCCGCCGAACTGAAACAACAGGCTCTGGAGCGCAAGCCCGAGAACTATGGAAATATAGGCTGAAGGCCCCAGCAGGACACCGACTAGCCCCGGGAGCGACAGATGGACGCTTGTGGGACCAAGTGGAAGATGAATAAGTGAAGCCACGAAAAAGGCCGATGTGACCACGGCAACTTTAGGCAGTGACTCGTCTTTGGTTTTGCGGACCCCCACGGCCGTTAATGCTATTGTTGCCGCAAAAGTGCCGATAGTGATAGAAACAGGAAGAACGCCGTCTGAAATATGCATATACTATTTATTCCTTGTGAGTTCCGCTTTGTTTTCGGGCCAGAAAATAAAAAATAATACCCAAAAAGCCCATGATATAGCCGATGCCGCCAAATATTTTATCTGGACCCGGTTTTGAAAGTGCTTCTTTAAGCGCTGCAATTTCTCTTTTGATCTTCCGGAGTTCCTGGGAGATTTTTATGTTTTGTGCCTTGAGCAGGGCCACAGCTTCTGCACAATTATCAGTAACGTTCTGGTCCTGTGACATAGTTTGGATGTCAGAGCCGACAGGGCTGGATATTTCTTCTGCTGAGAGCGCAGCTGGATAAAAATTCAGCACCAGACATGCCGCCAAAACAATTAGGAAAAGTCGGTATAATGGCAGAATACTGACGGTGTTCACTGTTTCAGTCTCCAATTTCTTCCTTCTTGAGGATAAATTTATTCTTATGGCCCATGCTGGCATCGATGACAATGGTCAGGTCATCCTTTTTAGGGACCTCAAACGAAAATAATCCTTCTTTATCTGAGACGCCTTCCAGCAGTTTCTGGCCCTGACTGTCATATATCTCGACAGCACCGTTTTCAACCGGCCTGCCGTCCGGGAAATAGCTTTCCGTATATACCATGCCGTTGTCGACATATGCAAAGATGTTGACCTTATGGGCCATGGCTGTGCTCGAGATAGCAAATATCGCTAACCCTAACGTCAATATCATCAAAAATCTTCTTTTAATTTTGCACATTGCTTTCCCCTTTTAACTTCTAAAATGGCAGACGGATATCGGCAGGTCAGATATTCGTCTGCCATTATTAAAAACTTAACGCATGTCTCTTGTTTTTACCCAGTAGACCGCGCCGATCTCCACACCTTTTTCCTGGCCGTCATGTTTCAAGGTCCAGGAGGCCTCGTTCAAAGCGGAAAATCCCCACCAGCCCGCTTTGGGCATTGCATATGAGAAAATTCCGTTGGCATCAGCCTTGACCACCTGGGTGACATACGGATCAGCCGGCGGAATAACCACGGAAATATTGTCCGGCGACTCATTTAGATATTCCACTTCCACTTCGGCATGTGGGACAGGTTTGCCGTTCAAGAGGACCTGTCCGGTAAAAAGATTGCCGGTCCAAAGGCCATATGGTCTGGTTAACGGAATAATTTCCGTCTCCAATCCCACCGGGTCATCCCAGCCTTCCTCTAAGCCCAAGGCGTTGACACAAACCTTGGTGTAATGGACGATAAACAAGTCCTCGGCTGGCTCCCAGTAAGGCTGCGGCTGGACAAAAAAAGTATAATCGCCCGGTCTCTTGATCTGAAAATCTGTTTTCCAGAAGGTATACTCCTCTGCCTGGTCCGGACTCTTGCCCTTGGCCTCCTTTAAGGTGTTAAGCAGGTCGGTGATTTCTCCTTTATGCAGTACCCCGAACCGTTCGGGTTTCACCATTTCCATGTAATGTAACTCCATGGGATGGATAAATTTGACCTCCACGGCAACTTTTTTATTATCTTTTTGACTGACAATGTCATCAGACACCACAATGGTTCCGAAGTGGGCCTCTGCCTGGGACAGGGAAAGAGAAAGAACCAAAGCGGCCAGTAACAATTTGCAAGCAATTCCTTTCATCACATCCTCCATAAATATAGTGTTGTTTTTAAAGATTAGAGGATTCAGTGTTATCGTTTTTACAATATAACACCCAATGGTGCAACGTAAAATTTAAAAATAACACCAAATCAACTAAAACTCCGATTTTTTGCTATCATTGCTCAAAAAAAATAGCACTAAAACACAACAGCCAGCTGTAGGGTTGCTGCATTTGCATCGTTGCCCGTACCGCCATCAGCGGGGCTGTAATCTTCATCGTGCAGATACTCCAGGGCCAGGGAGGTATACCTCCAAATCTCTACGCCGATGGAAGCAAGGATGCGCTCCTCCGGCAACGCCAGGGCCAGGGCTTCACCTGTCTTCTGATAACCCACGGCAAAAGTGGTTTCCTTGCCTTTAATCTCCCGGGTATAAGCGGCCTCTAAATTCCAGGCGCTCGGCTCCGCGCCCCTGCCGTTGAACTCGAGTTCATCTACCTGAAATGCGTCAAGAGCTCCAAGGTATTCGCCGATCAACATGAACGGGCCATAACCAAGTGTCAGATGGGCGGTGAGACCAGAGGGGTAATCCTGGACTGCAGTAATGCCGGCAACACCAAAATAGCCCTTGAAAATGTCTGTTGCTGCGATGTTGTTGATCCAGTCGGCCCCGATGTCAAGGCTCATATTGTCGTTTTCATAGCCATACCCCGCGTTGGCCCCAAAGCTTGCTATCTTGTCATCATCACCGGTCTCGTTGATGTCGCTTTTAAAGGCATAAAGGGAACCGTAAAAATCCGAGACCGCAAAACCCACTTGGGCCGCACTCTCTCGGGTCTCGCCCAGTTCCAGGGTCAGGGGGTCGGAGATCATGTTGCTTTCAAAGGAGCCGAAGGGCACGTACATCTTACCGGCAGTAAGATAAAGGGGGAATTTTTCCAGATTACCCAGGGTGATGGTTCCCTCGTCCAAATCCATGGGCTCCGTGTCGTCTTCCTCATACAACAGGAGGATATGCGCGTTCACCCATTCGGTTATCTCCGCATCCAGACCCAGTCCCACGGTTGCCAAAGTAATGTCGCTGGTGTCGGCGCCATCAAAATCTTCAGCGGAAAACGCTTCCACTTCCACCACACCGCTGAGCGTCACCCGCTCATTTATCTTCTGAAGCAAAGACTCTTCGTGGGCACCGACCTCCTCGCCGCGTATTTCTTCTTCGGTTTTTATCCGGAAGGATTCAGCCTCCTCTCCGGCAGCCATATCTTCTTCAATTGTCTGCCTGAAGCTTTCAGCATCTTTTGGGGTAATTACTTTTTTTTCTTCCAAAAGTTTAAGCAAAGCCTCTGTCTCAGGATTTATTGCCTGGGCCTGGCTGGAACCAAACAACAGTGAACAGCCAAGGACGGCGCCAATAAAAAATTTGTTTTTCATTACCTCCTCCTTTTCATCTTTCTCAGTATAATGTTAATAATAGTTTATCCATCACTCTTTTATGCTTTACACTAGTCACCCCAGACCCGCTTGAGCGTAATAACAAAGGGGGTGTTTTGCATATTT
>PKTW01000157.1 GCA_002868955.1 Desulfobulbaceae bacterium | reverse complement strand
GAGCATGCAGGTCCTGTTCTTCGAAGGCTCTGTTAAAGGCTTAAGTGTCGGAGCCCCGGTGAAGTTCCGCGGTGTTGACATCGGCGAGGTACAAAAGATTGAACTAACCATCAACCCTAACAACCTGGAGTTTTATGTGCCGGTATACGTACAGATTTTCCGCAACAGGGTCTCCATCGTGGGCTGGAAGAGAGTGGGGCAATTCGATAACGAAGAAGTCGTAGACGCCCTGGTGACCAAGATGGGGCTGCGGGCCCAGCTTCAGATGCAAAGCTTGCTTACCGGACAGCTCTTCATCAATTATGATTTTTACCCGGATACCCCTATCAGGAAAGTTGGCCTTGAGAAAAAAACATATGAGGTCCCGACCATCCCAACCGCCCTGCAGATGCTCACTGATACACTGCAACAGTTCGTCGAAGACCTCCGCAAAGCAAACTTCGGGGAAATCGTGAACAATATTGCTCAAACAGCAAAGGGAGCCAATGCACTGATTAATTCGGCGGATATGCTGGAATCTGTTGCACATCTGAACACAGCTCTCCAGGATGTCCAGAGGTTTATAAAGCACACGGATGAACTTGTGAAAAAAGTCAATGGCAGGTTCGATTCCGTGGCTGACGATTTCGAAGCCACCATGGATGATACCCGGAAAATGGTGAACAATATTGACAAGCGTGTTGACCCGGTTGCGTCTGAAATTGAAAACACCCTGGCAGCAGCCCGCTCTTCATTTGAAAAAGCTGAAAGTGTCATGATTGAGGCCCGGAAACTGGTATCTGAAAATTCTAAACTCCGTCAGGAAATACTGATCACGCTGGAAAGTTTGGCTGATGCCTCGCGGTCATTGGAGGAATTGACAGAGTATCTGCAAAGGCATCCGGAAGCAATTATTACAGGAAAGAATTAAAGGGAAGGAAGAAGACCATGAAAAATAGAATTTTTGTTCGGTTTTTTGCTGTAATACTTGGCATTGCAATGCTTTTCCAGTTCGGGTGCGCCGGCCGTTCAAAACAGGCCCGGTTTTATGTGCTGACCCCGGAGGCGGGGAGCGCGCGTCAAATGGAAAGTGGGTCAGGGATTGCCAGTGATATCGCCATCGGCATCTCCCCTGTTTCTCTTCCCAAGTATCTCAGAAAGCAGCAGATAGTTGCCCGGAGCGGCGACAATGAGTTACGGTTGGCAGAGTATGATCGCTGGGCCGGGAAGATAGAGGAGGATATCGGGCGGGTCATAGCTGAGAACCTGAGCCATCTGCTTGGAACTGACAAGGTGCTTGCGTATCCAGCAATGGAGGCAATAGCCAAGGATTATGATATAAAAATAGATATTAGCAGGTTTGACGGCCAGTTGGGCGGCGATATCGAACTCTCAGTCCGCTGGTCCGTTTTTGACGGTGAGGGTAAAGTTGTATACGGTGTCAAAGCTACAGATATATTCGAGCCTACCCGGGGCGGCGACTATGATCATCTGGTTGCAGCACAGAGCCGGGCTTTAGCCGTCTTCAGCCGTGAATTGGCCGATGTCATAAAAGAGTTGACAGAAGGTTAATATTATTGTTTTCAGGAGGCAAATAGTTTTCTAAATCGACAGAAACTGGATCATTAAACATAAAAGATACCAAAGGCTAAGGAGTATAAAATGATTGGTGAACTCGATCCTGTTGAAGGCAGCTGGTACCATCATCTTGACAAGGGGCAGGATTTCATGGTGGTGGATGTAAACGAAAGAGAAGGCACCGTGGATATCCAGCATTTTGATGGAGATATTGAAGAGCTTGAAATGGAAGAATGGGAAGAGATGGACTTGGAGGAAATCGAGCCTCCCGAGGACTGGACCGGTCCACTCGATGACCTGGAATCCGATGACCTGAGCTATTAATAAGCAGTAGCCAAAAGCATCCGGAAGCATGCAACCAATCCATGAACTGTTGAACCGCATACATTGGGACCCGGAGTTCGGGCGCGGCTCCTTTGAGATAGGCTACTTCGACCGTTTTGAGAAAAAAATCATTCGGGTCTCATTTAATGAAGTCACCCAGATGCCGGACAATAAATTCTCCTTTCACGTCTTTGACGAGGATGGCATTGCCCATTGTATCCCCATGCACCGGGTTCGCGAGGTATACAAGGATGGGGAACTGATCTGGAAACGCGAACCCGAAGCGCAGAAATAATAGTCCACATGTCCAACAAGACCCTTTGTATTACAGAAGAACTGTATGAATACATGCTGTTCGTATCGCTGCGGGAACCGGATGTTTTGCGTGAACTGCGGGATGAGACGCGGCAGGATGAAAATGCGAATATGCAGATCCCCGCGTTGAGATTAGCCTGGTGCCGATAGCCGACGGTCTTGCCCTGATCCGCAAAATCTGATCTTTTTTTGATCATTTAAGGATAGGTAAGCTGTTCTTTTTTATTGTTATGCCTGTTGAAAAATATGAACAAATTCCGCCTAAAATTGTATGAACTGTATGCCAGGCACCACTTGAAACGTTCGTGTCCGAAGTGCCCTGCCGCGCGAAGGCAGAAAAGGGATATTTTCAATGAAGGGGAGTGTTTCTGGTACAAGAACTGGCAGCGGGGCAGGTTTAATATTAGAATCTATCAGACCTATATTCTTTTCAAAAAGCTTGGCATAAAAAAAGACCTTTTTCTAAAATAAAGACAACTGTCCCCTGGGCTGCGTCAAGGAGACCAGTTTCTGCCAAATGCGCACCATGCCAAAGGTATCCAGTTTGCAGTATTCCAACAGGTCCTGCCGGACTTTTTACTTTTCAGCCATGCCGTTTGTTTTTGCTAGCCTGACGTACGCCAGCCTGGCCATTTCGCCGTCTGCGATGGCAAGGCTGTCATAACTCAGATCAGCAACCAGGGCAGGCAGAACGTACTTGATCGAGTGGCTGCCGCACATTGCTTTGACATAATAGTCCTTATGCCGGAAAGGCACCATGAGGTCAACGATTCTGGCAATAAGGGCCTCAATGTCTTCAGCAAATTCGGGGAAAGTGGTTGCCATTTCCTGAAGGCGCGCCACTTCAAAGGCCTGGTTGTAGACGAGAATTGTCCTGCAGGGCCTGACTTCAGAAAGCAGTTTTTCCATAAAAGGTCGGCGCGGGTCCAAGCCTGGCTCACCCAGAAATTCATAGTGCTTTAGCCTTCCGTTTGCCAGCAGATGCAGGGAGTACTGGAAGGGGATCTGCTGATAGGGCCTCTGATAATCAAAGGATGGCACAGGCTCCATGAATGTCTCAAAATCAAGAAACCCGACCGGTTCGATAACTGTGGCAAGAAATTCCCGGATCGCTGTGGTGTTGATAAAATCCCTGCCGGTCAGTTCCGCCTCGACCTGGATCCGCATATTGTCCGACAGGAGGAAATCGGGGGGAATGTCCCCCATGTGCAGAGTGCCGCCGTAATAGAGGGAAAATTTGCGGTTGTTGCGCAGGTTTGCAATGTCAAAGATGGAGCATTCCGGGATATGCTTCCAGCAGTATGGCTTGAAATCGCATTCGTAGGGGTCGGTGCAGTACGGGCCGATATCAATACCCGGTTCACCCCCCTGCAGGGCTTGGCGCATACCGGCAAGCCGCTGCGGGATATCGGCCTGCCTGTGCCGCGTCAGGTCCGTCACATCATCTATGGTAAAGAGTTCTTGCAGGTCCAGTTCACCTATTCTGGTATACCGGCTGTTCAGGTGTACTAGAAAAACCCGGGAAATGTTGATCCCGGCTCCTGTAAGTACATAATACTGGATAGCAGTGTCATTGATAAAGATATCCTTGGTCTCGGTGGAGGATTTGACCTCGTAGAGATCCCAGCCATCCGTGCCCTTGTGCAGGATGTCTACCATAGCAAGGATGTTATCGTGACGGAACGTTGCCTCGTAGATTGTCTGTGACCCTGATGCGATAAGCTTCTGTGTGGTGCTGATATTTTGGGAAATGCCGCTGCCGTATTCCAGAGCCACACCGCCGGGAAAAAGCTGCTGAGCCAGGAGCCCTACCCCGGTGCCCGCGTCAAAGCGTGCCTGCAGGCTGGCATCTGGTTCTGCCCGCAGTTCCGGCCTGTTTTTGAGAAGCCACAACGATTTATGACACTGCAGGCCGCGGGTGAACTGGGATTTTGACAGGAAGATGGATCTGGATTTACGCATACAAGCTATTATCATAGATAAATATTTTGAAAGCAACGTGGAATTGTATGGGAAGTGACAGTACCCGGTTTGTCTGGGTAAAAGATGATTATTTAGTTGGACTATGGTCTTCAAATAATTTATAATAAAAAAACATGGGCGTAAAAAAAGTTGATCCAGCAAAAAGATCAACCATGGTGCAATCGTAAAAGCTCTCTTTATTAAGCAACAGGGCCCAATACTATCTATCTGGTTACGTGTGCATTTAATGCCGGAGGGGAGCTTTTTGCGAGGCCGAAAACTCTGAAAAGGAGGAAAACATGGACAAGAAATACCTGAAAAAAGTGGTGACAGGGCTCAGCATTGCCGGCCTGGTCACAGGCATTGGCGGCCTTGCCATAGGCGCCGGCGGCTGAAGTGGCGGACAAAAGAGTGCAGGTAGCGCTCAAGAGGTAAAACAGGAAGCACCGACGCCAGCTCCGGGTTACGGCAAACCGGTCGCAGCTCCGACAGCAGAGGAAGCTGCCAAAGCAGAGGAGGAAAAAGCAGAGGAGGCTGGCCAGGAAGAGGAGAAAAAAGCAGAATAGCTGCAAGGAAATCTAAGAATTTTTAATAAGGGGATTGGCCGCAAAAGCAGCCAATCCCTTTTTTTATTTCTGTTCTTTCGCCTGTTTTTGAGCCTTCTCAATCAATTCAGCCAGGGAAAGAATTTTCGGGGTGGGTGGTTTTTCGAAGGAATCCTCCCATTCAACCGCGGAAAGCTCCTGCCGGAGATATTCCACAACATTGAAATGCATATACCAGCAGTCAAGGGTCTTGAAACATGGAAGTTTCATGTTTTCCCCCCTGCAGTATGAAAAATGGATCTGCTGGCCCAGCCTGGGGCATCTGATCTGAAAGGAATCATCCGGGGGAGTGCGTTTCAGCATCATTATTGGGTACTCTTACTGATAATGTTCTGCCGAGCGTCTTTCGGGAACAAGATGACGTTCGATAGCCCCTTTGTTCCATTCGTCGGAAACGTAAAGATTGCAGTAGCAGCTGCCAAACTCCCGTACATCCGGTTCCCGATAAACGCAGGGGCAGAGAATATCCTTGTCTTTCTCGCGGTCGCCGGTTGCCAGCCTGCAGGGACAGGACATATAACCGTAACGATCCTTGTTGACCAGAAGCGCCCGCAGGAGTTGAAAGGTTTTTTCCTTGTCCCGGTTAAAGTAATAGCCCTTGGGTTCCTGGATCTTGCGCAGCGTATCATACAGATCATCAACCTCCGTTCGCACACCGAGCATATCTTTTATCTCCTGCAGTTTCATGCCGATGATAACTTTATCACCGTAAATGAGGGTTGGAAAGGTGCAGC
This sequence comes from Desulfobulbaceae bacterium, assembly GCA_002868955.1. GTDB lineage: Bacteria > Desulfobacterota > Desulfobulbia > Desulfobulbales > BM004 > BM004. The sequence continues at coordinate 26,551 of PKTW01000157.1, read as the reverse complement.
GCGGGTTGGATTTTATCATTTCCTGAACAGCTTTTTCCTTCTCGTCTGGGGGCAGCAGGTCAACAACAATAGGATGGTACTCAAGATCCAGATCATCAAGCATTTTCTTGGTTACCTCGCAATGACCGCAGGTGCTCAAGGAATAAAAAATAAGAGGTTTTTCAGCCATGGCCACAATCCCCGTTTGGATTTGGAATGAATGTTTTACCTGAAATTGCAGGCTTTAAAAATCATTTTGGATTACCCTATACAGAAAGGTGATTTTGGTCAACAGGACTCTTGCAGCACCATGAAAAATATCTGTAAACGGCTTATGCCATGCCAGATCTTTCAAGAATGATGACGAAGTATGAAAAATGATGACACGGCGCATAGAAAAAAACAGAAGGCAGGGCCAGGCATGATACGCTTGGGGCTGTGCTGTATTTTCAGAAAGGAGCCGATCAGGTTTCGGGCCACAACGGCTAAACATCTTCTGAAGTTCAACCGCAGCGAGCAGCTGCAGAAACTCTCTGATCTCTGCCTTCATAACAGCGAGAACCTGCTTGCAGCCCTAAAGTTTCTCCGGAAGAACGGCATTGGTGCTTTTCGCATTCTTTCCCCCTTCTTTCCGCGTTTCACCCATCCGGATGTAGGATACAGTCTTGCGGATCTCCCGGATGCAGAAGCAATCCTCCATAATTTCAAGCAGGTAAAAAAAATCCGTGATCAGCATGATATCAGGCTCAGCTTTCATCCTGACCAGTTTATTGTCCTGTCATCGCCGCACAATAAGGTTGTGGAGAATTCAATAAAAGAACTGGAATACCAGGCTATGCTGGCCCAGTATGTCGGTGCGGACGTGATCAATATCCACGGCGGCGGTGCTTACAATGATAAAAAGACAACGCTGCAGCGGTTCAGAGAAAATTTTCATCTCCTTTCCTCTGCTGTCCAGGAAAGATTGAGCCTGGAAAACGATGACCGGACCTATACGGTCGTCGATCTTGCACCACTATGTGAAGAGTTGAAAATTCCCCTGGTCTTCGATGTGCATCATCACCGCTGCAAAGATGACGGCCTTACAGTGGCCGAGGCAACTGCCCTGTCACGCAACAGCTGGGACAGGGTTGGCCGCGAGCCGTACTTTCACATTTCTTCACCGCTAAATGGCTGGCAGGGTAAAGATCCAAGGCCGCATGCGGATTATATCGACCCAACGGATTTTCCTGCATGCTGGAAAGGCTTTAGTTTTACGGTAGACGTGGAAGCCAAGGCAAAGGAGTTGGCTGTTTTGGAGTTGAAACAGAGCTTGCTTAAGCAAAGGGCAATTGCTGATAACGCAAAGGGACTGCCATGTTCATGATACATCGCCTGTCAACGGTCCATCTCATTTTACATGCTGTGTTGGTCTTCTATGTGTTTTCAGGCTGCGTCTACTCCCAGGATAGGGGAGCGGCGGAAGAAAAAGCATTGCATCATACCAAGGACGGTTTTCAGAATCCCTATGTTGAGAAGAAAAAACGGGGATTTTTTAAATACATGAAGATGCGCTATTTCAGCAACGAGAAATTTGCCGATTACGAAGCAAATGCCCACAAGGTCCCCAGGGTAGAGACGGATATTGCTGCAATTCAACACCCCATGGATGCATTACAAGTCACCTGGATAGGCCATGCCACGATTCTTATCCAGTACAATGGGGTTAATATCCTTACCGATCCGATGTTTTCAGACAGAGCTTCGCCTGTGAGTTTTTTAGGGCCAAAGCGCTATAATCCTCCGGCCCTGCAGATAGAAGACCTTCCCCCCATAGACTATATCGTTATCTCCCACAGTCATTATGATCACCTTGATCAGAATACAGTGCAGCAGATCGGGTCGAGAGCAAAATGGCTGGTACCTCTTGGTCTGCAGAAATGGTTTGTCAGAGCCGGCGTAAATGCAGAAAATATCATGGAGTTTGACTGGTGGGATGTGCGGCAATTTGCAAAGACAACCATCACCGCCACCCCGGCACAACACTGGTCAGCGCGAAGCCTGTGGGATAGGAATAAAACCCTGTGGGCTTCCTGGATTCTGCAGATCGATGACAAAACTATCTGGTACAGCGGTGATACCGGTTATAATCCCAAGCAATTCAAAGAGATCGGTGAAAAGTTCAACACCATAAACCTGGCCCTCATCTCTATCGGCGCCTATGAACCCCGCTGGTTCATGAAAGATATGCACATCAACCCGGAAGAGGCGGTGCAGATACACCTGGATATAAAATCCGAACATTCCATTGCAGTGCAGTGGGGTACATTCCAGTTAACCTCCGAGCCCATTGATGATCCGCCTCTAAAACTCAGGGAGGCGCTTGCTGAAAAGAACATTCCGACCGGGAAGTTTGAATTTATGAAAATAGGCGAGATAAGGGCAATAAAATAAGGCTGCAGGCAGACGGCCTGCAGCCCTGGAAATATTTTTCTCCTTGAGCTATGTTTATGAGCGGCGAAACTCGGTTTTTGAGCATTTAGGGCAGGGTGGTATGCGTCCCGGCTGTTTCAGGTGGATCTTGGACTCGCAGTTGGCACAGACAAATTCGCCGCCATGGGTGATCTCGCCGGTTTTATATTGCAGCGAAGTATCCAATTTTTCACCCAGGCTCTGGCTCCACTCGCTTAGCCCCTTGGCGATGTTGGCCAGGAAGGCCATACCCTTGTCACGGGAGAATTCATAGACATGCCCTGTCTCCTGGCTGATATCATGCCAGAGCGCCCCGCCTTTATCGAGCCAATGATCAAACTGCTTCTTGGCCCCTCCTGTCACCCCATCCATCTTGGGTTTGAGGTGTTCCGTTGTCGAGGCAATATCTTTTTTCAAGGCTGCAGAAGCCTTGGTGACTGCTTCAATGGAGTGACCACCTGCCTCTTTGAGTTCAGAGGTTGCCTTGTTAATTGCCCTGCTGATGCTTTCACCATTGATCTTGTCCTGGAGTTCAGCAAAGGTTTTACTGACCCGTTGCCGTAATTTTTCGTATACCGCAAGCTCCTCTTCCGTGGCCTTATCCTGCTTTTCTTCTGATTCCATGCGTAACTCCTTCTCTATTTTTCACTCATTGGATTGCCCAATATTTTGTCTCCACATAAGTATTTTATCTCTATATAGTTAAAAATAATCATTTTTTACTGATACGCCATTCATCAGCAAGGAGCTTTGTTTCAACGAATAAGGTATACTATATAAATTTAGACATCCCGTAAAATTTATACCCTGAGATTGGTGAAGGTGTCCCGAAGAGCACTAAAGCGATAATCACTTTCAGGGGACTCTTTTTTCTATCCTCCTTGCAAAGGGAGTAAGCTTCGGCTTCGCGGAAGAGAGAGTCCATTATAGTTAAGTTATATGCGAAATACAATGGCATAGCAGTTGTGCCAATATGAAGTGATGTGAAGTATGGGCTTTAAGAAATTACCCGACAATCTCGGGATGGTCTATGTGCCGGAATGTGACGGGGGCAAGAAGAAACATCCATGCCCTGACTGCTTCTCCTGCCAGTGGTGCGGTAACGATCGCTGCCGTGCCTGCAAAGGGAAACAAACGGCAGGAAAGAAAAAATCAAAGACTGAACCTGGCAATCTATAAAATTGCAGGTCCCTGATTATATTGGTGGCCGCCTGCGGGGAGCACATTCGGCAGAAAGTCAGGTGGAGATCATGGTTGATCTGTGCCTGCTTTTGCCCCAGAGAACGGTTACCAGGATTAGCATCAGCAGCGGAATCAGCCCCACGTTGACTACCTGCCAGCCGTAGCGGCTTTGCAGGGCCCCGGCTGAAAGTGATGACAGCGCTACAGTAGTGAATACTGCAAAATCATTGAGCGCCTGGGCCTTGGCACGTTCCTCGGGGCGGTAGGTTTCGGTGAGCAGTGTTGTGGCGCCGATAAAAAGAAAATTCCAGCTGATCCCTAAAAACAGCAAAGCGGTCCAGAAATGCCACACGCTGCTGCCAGCGAGATTAACAGCCATACAGACAACTCCCAGGAAAGCCCCGACAAGAAGAATATTAAGCACCCCGTACCGTTTGATCAGGTGGCCGGTGACAAAGGAAGGTGCGAACATTCCGAGAACATGCCACTGTATGACAAATGAAGTCTTGGAAAAAGGATGAGCGACGTGCTGCATGGCAAGAGGGGTTGCTGTCATGGCCAGAGCCATGACGCCATATCCAAGCATTCCGCAGACAAGCGCCACGATGAACATTGGCTGGGCCGCAATAACCCGCAGGGAACGTCCAGGGCCTTGGCCGGGAATATCCTCTGCCGCCGGTTTGGGTGGCAGCCTTAATAATGACAGGACTGCCAGCGATAAGATATAAAGGCAGACAAGAGAAGCATAACTTCCGGCAAAAGGGGCGTTTTCGACAAATTCTCGTGTCATATTGGCCAGGTTGGGGCCGACAAAGGCGGCAATGACGCCACCGGCCATTATAAAGGACACGGCCCGGCTCTTGAAATCCTTGTCCACGGCATCTGCAGCAGCAAAACGATAGTAGTTGCCAAAGCCGTTAAAGATGCCGATCTGCACAGTTCCGAAAATAAAGAGAGAGAATTTGCCCTTAAGTATGGCCAGGGTGGCAAAAACAGCGCCGCTGACACCGAAGAGCGCGGCAAGCATGAATCCCTGCCTGCGGCCGATACGCTCCATCAGCAGCGCTGCTGGAATGGTGGTAAACATGGTGGCAATGAACTGGGCGGCCAGAGGCAGGGTGGCCCAGGATTTGTCCTCAGACAAGGCAAAGCCGACCAGGGCCGCTGTGGTGATGATCAGTGAGGTGCCACTCATCATCAGAGCCTGGCATGTCGCCAGCAGCGAAACATTGCGCCGGAATGTATTCATTTTTGTTTACCTATGAGCAGATCGATCGCCAGGTCAAAACAACGATGGCAACCATTGAGCAGCGCCACAGAAAGTTCAGGTACAACAAACCGTTGCCGGATATTGCAGCCAGACATGTTATCCTGGTTGACGATGGTCTGGCTTCCGGCTATACCATGCGGGCTGCCATCGCCTATCTCAGGAAAAGAAAACCCGGGTCAATTACCATCGCGGTACCCACCGGGTCAGCCGACACCGTTAAAATGCTGCTTCGAGAAGTGGACACAATATGCTGCCTCAATATTTATGTTGACATACCAAAGAAATTTGCGGATAAAGTTTTTTACAATAAAATGTCCAGCCGCGCCCAGTGATTCCACCCACGCAAATCTGGATTGTATCCTATCAAGGAGAAAATCATGAGGCTTTATGTAGGCAATTTATCTTACCAGGTAACGGAAAAAGATTTGCGTGACGCTTTTGCTGCCTATGAGCACGTTGAATCGGTAGCTGTTATCACCGATAGAACCACGGGCAGATCAAACGGTTTCGGATTCGTTGAAATAGCCGACGAAGCTGAAGCTAAAGCGGCAATTGAAGAGATGGATGGAAAAGTGCTGGAAGGCAGGGCCCTGAAAGTAAATGAGGCCCGGCAGCGTCCTGATAAACCCCGTGGCGGTAGAGGAGGCACCCGTGGTGGCGGACGGTCCCAGGGTGGGCGCGACGGGCATGGAAGTCGCGGCGGTCAAGGCGGCGGCCGGCAAGGCGGCAAGGGAGGAGGACGTGGTGGTCAGGGCGGCGGCAGGGGCGGTAACCGCTAGTTGCCTTATTGAGGTGATACTTCAAGCATGCCGGTGCCGTGTCTCTGGGCCTGCCATAATAAAAAAGCGGACAGCGCTGTGCGCTTTTTTATGCCTTTTAAAACCGGCTCTTAATCTTTCATTGCCATGAAAGAAAAACACAGCCAAGACTCCAATTGCCAGCCAACCATTATCCCCTCCTATTCCCGCCCTTATTTATAAATTGATCTAAGTCATTTTGCGCCCCTGTCTTCTCATGTATAGTTGATGCAAATTCCTTGAAGGAGCCCAGAGCATGAAGCTTCATAATGATATGGGAAACCGGCCGATAAAGGAAGTGATCGAAACGCACCCGAAAATCGGCGAGATCCTGAATAAATACGAGATCGGTTGCCTCGCGTGCACTATCGGTACATGTTTCCTCAAGGACGTGGTGGCGGTTCATGTTTTAGGAGATGCAATAGAAGCTCTGATAGAAAAAGAGATCAATGAATACCTTGAGAGTTTGTAGACAGAGGAATGAGGATCAGTCAACGATCAGTGCTGATAATTATTTTTCCATACTAAATCTTTTTACCCTTGTAACCTTGAATCCTTCGATTCTTTTCTTTTCATTCAAACTGTTTTCTGAACTTTTCAAATTCAGCCTGCAGCGCTTGAAATTCATGCCGCAACTGCTGCATCTCTTCCGCAAGCGCATCGATTCTTTCGTTTTCGGCCCGCACAACTATCGCGGCCGCTTCCGGTTTGGGAGCCTCTGGCTCACTCTCCACTGCACCGGCTAAAAGATGTGCATAGCGCGGTTCTTTACGGCCGGCCATCCTGGGCAGCTTGGTAATATAACCTGATTCGCTCAGCTCATCTAAAGTGGCCTCGGCCTCGGCCAGGTCCTCAAACCGGTATACTCTTTCCGTGCGTCCCCGCAATTCGCCTACTGTCTGCGGTCCCCTCAGCATGAGTACCATGAGCAGGGCCGCTTCCCGTTTTACCAGTTTCCGGGTATCTACAAAGATTTCCGCATATTTGGGCACCCGGGACGAGGCACTGAGCACAACCATTTGCTTTTCCCGCAGGCCGTCAAGGGCCCGCACCACGGTCGTCTCATCAAAGGCCACAACCGGTTCACGGTTCGACTTCTGGTTGCAGGCATTGGTGAGGGCATTGAGTGACAGCGGGTAATATTCCGGTGTGGTCATGCTCTTTTCCATCAGGCTTGCCAGGACGCGCACTTCTATATAATTGAGTAAAATATCCACGGAAAATTCCTCCCTCTTTGAAGGTCAGTAAATGGTTCTGTATTTTTCTGTAAAACAGATTATAAATTGGAATTGAAAACAATACAGTACATTTTTAAAATGAGGAGTCTTATGTGTGCCAAAAAGAAAAAACCAAATATCAAAGACGCTGTCAGTAATATTTCCAAGCCGATGCCGCTGACAAAAAAGCTCACAATGCTTATAAAGAACAACACCTTTAAACTGTTGAATTTGAAAAACTGCTGCGGCCACCCGGGTGAGCCCGGCTGCTGACAGTAATAATATCCGGCATCAGGTTGATGCCCTGATTGAATAATTCGCCAGTTAAGCAATGAGAACAGCGCAATTTGAACCGTTTAAGAAAACCCCATAATAGATTTATGAAAATTTTAAAAGGATATGCCCCATGAGTAGCACTACCCTTTTTTCACCATTCCAGTTGAAGAATTACACCCTGAAAAATCGGGTCGGCGTTGCCCCCATGACCCGCATGTCATCGATCAGAGACAGTGTCCCCCGGCAGGATGTCCTGGATTTCCTGGTGCGGCGTGCAGAGAATAATGCCGCCATTGTCTTTACCGAGGCGATAGTTACAGATTATGAAAGTGCCCAGGGCTATCCAGGCCAGGCACGCATGACTACCCGGCGCCAGATAGAGACCTGGCAGCCCGTGGTCAGGGCCATGCAAAAGCATGGCAGCATTGCCATCATGCAGATGTTTCATTGCGGCCGCATGGCATGGCCCGAGGTCAATCCAGCCATGAGAACCATTGCCCCCAGCCCCCTCACTCCGGAGCAGAAAAATCCTCTGACCGGAGAGCCATATCCGGTTCCGGACGAAATGAACCAGTTTGATATCGAGCATGTCATCAACGGTTTTGTAGAAACAGCCAAGGGTGCAGTTGCCGCCGGCTTTGACGGTATTGAGATCCATGGGGCGCACGGTTATCTGATCAACCAGTTTCTCTCCTCATACTGCAATCAGAGGACCGACAGCTACGGCGGCACTGTTGAAAACCGCTATCGTTTTGCCCATGAAATTATCCAGGCAGTGCGGGCGGTTGTACCAGAGGACCGCCTCATTACTTTCAGGATATCAAACTGGGGAGTAGCGGACATGGAAGTCTCACTCTACGACAGCAAAGAGGAATACCAAAAGATTATAAGTCTGCTTTCCCGTGAGCCCATAGATGCAATATCTGTTTCCACCTATGACTTTACCGGGAAAGCGTTTGGCACTGAGCAGAATATGGCACAAATCACCCGGGAAGTTACTGACCTGCCGATTATGATCTGTGGCAGAATCTATGACCGGGCCAGCGCAGATGAAGCCCTCAAGGATGCGGATATTATCCTGAGCGCTAAATCAATACTCCTGAATCCAAACTGGGTGGCAGACCTGCAGTCCGGGAAACCCATGGAAGCGTTTACCGCCGACGAGGCGAACATCGCCTATACAGATACTCCGCTTCCCTGATCTTGACCGTTAAATTTCTTTTAGGAGTTCTTATGCAAAGTGAGGGGATGATTCTTTTCTGGTGGTTTATGTTCGGAGGATCCCACATCATTGGCTCCAGCACCCCTGTGCGCACTTTTGCCATCAAGCGCATTGGTTCACCGGGATTCAAGGCCATCTACTCCCTGGTTGCCCTTGCCACCTTTGTCCCGCTCTGTTACTTCTATTTCACCCACCGGCATGCCGGCATTCTGCTTTATACAGCAGGCTACTCAATCACGCTGCTGGCGCAATTTCTCATGCTTGGGGCTATCATCGTCCTGCTACAGGCTCTCGTAACGGCAAACCCCATGACCACCATGGGGGAACTGACCGGCAGGATCGTCAGCAATGGACAGGGCATCCAGAGGATAACGCGCCATCCGCAGAACTTTGCCTTTGCGCTCTTCGGGCTGGCACACCTGCTGGCAAACGCGTATGTCGGTGACTGGATATTCTTTGGTGGTTTTGTTGTGTATGGAATAGTGAGTGCCATACACCAGGACCGGCGGCAGCAGGCCACGGGTTCCGTCCAGGTAAAACAGTTCCTGGCCGACACCTCGGCCATTCCCTTTGCTGCAATCATAAGGGGCAAGCAGCGGCTGGCACCGGGTGAATATTACCCTCCGGCCCTGGCAGCCGCCATAGTGCTTTTCATCCTCATGCGACTGCTGCATCCCATGCTCTTCGGAGGCTTCGGCTCCTAGTACCTGCTTTTTCCCCTTACCCCTATATGCTCCCAGAATGCGTCGATCTTTGATCTTCGCATAAAGCGGCCGGTCCTTTCCATTGGCCTGGCATTATTCCGGTAGTATTCTAAACATTTGCCCACCATCGTAATGACCGCTTCATCGTTTAAGTTTTCTGCAACAATATCGCCTATGCGCGGGCAGCCGCCGCCATTGCCGCCGAAGACCAGGGTCCAGCCGTTCTTTTTGCCGAAAACACCTATGTCACGAACGTAGCTTTCACAGCAGTTCAAGGGACAGCCCGATATGCCTACCTTGGTTTTGGCGGGCAGGGGCAGAGCGCCGAAGGCCTTTTCCAGCTTTTCCCCCAGAGCCAGGGAATCCTGGCGCCCGTACTTACACCATTTAATGCCCGGGCAGGCCTGGATATAATGGATGCCGACCGGCTTTTTCGGCCCGGTTTTCTGGCCCAGTTCCTGCCAGATCTGCTCCGCTGTTTCCGGCGTATGGCCAACAATCGCCAACCGCTGGGCCGAGGTTATCTTGAAAAAGGGAATATTGTGTTTTTTGGCGACCTCGGTCAGCTTTTCCAGGTACTCGGTGCTCAGCAGGCCCATCCTGGTGCCTGGTAGGACATTGTATGTTTTGTTCCTGCTCATCTTTTTCTCACGCATGATGACACCTTCTCTGTTAGAGGGTAAGTCGTTGTTGCATTACAATATACCGGACCCGCACCATGGGTTCATTGATATAAGTCAAGTTCGCCGGCAATCAGGTGACAGTTGCCGGCAGTCAGCAAAAAAAACATCATGCCGGGACCAGCAAACTACTGTCACCTGCCAACTCTTTCGCCTTTTCTTTTACTAATCCAGCGAGTATCTTGTCCCTCCATGTCTGAACCCCAAAAACCAAACTATCTTAACACGCAGCTGCCGCTGTGGAGTGTGCACTGCCTCATGCTGCTGGCATCGATTATTGTGTCCAGCTCATTTACGGTAGGCGCTGCCATTACCCATGGCCTGGAGCCGGCAGTGCTGCTCCTGGTCCGCTACGTGGTGGCCGTTCTCTGCCTCGCGCCAATTCTTGTGCTGAACCATGGTTTTTCCCTGCCGTCGGCCAGACAGCTAAGCGGCTACGCATTGATCAGTGCCTCTACGGTGGGTTTTTTCTGGTGTATGTTTGAATCGCTGCGGTACACCACTGCCTTGAACACCAGCGTCATTTTTACCCTGGTGCCGGGGATATCAGGGATTTACAGCGCAATTTTTCTTAAAGAACGTTTGGGCCGTGGTCGGCTTTGGGCCCTGTTCTTCGGTATGGTCGGTGCTCTCTGGGTTATATTCCGGGGTGATATTAACCGGCTGCTCGAGTTGAATGTTAATTACGGAGACCTTCTTTTTCTGGCAGGCTGCTTTATGATGGCTGCCTATACCCCCCTGGTAAGACGTCTGCATCAACGGGAATCCATGGTGATCATGACCTTCTGGGTCCTGGCCACCGGCACTGTCTGGCTTCTTCTGCTCTCCATTTCAGGTTTAAGCGGGGTTGAATGGCAAACGGTTGAAACAAAGGTCTGGGCAGGCATTGTCTACCTGGCTGTTTTTTCAACCATCATCACATTTTACCTGACCCATATCTCCACCCTCTACCTGGGCCCCACACGGGTCATGGCCTACAGTTATTTCTATCCGGCCTTTGTGCTGATGATCAACTGGAGTCTTGGTAAAGGTTTGCCGCCGGCAATAATTTTCCCGGGTATTGCAGTTGTCACAATGGCTACCTTTGTTTTGCAGCGGGATTTTAAATAAGTTCTTTTTTCTCTTTCGCAAAAGTGTGGACATCCGTTATGGGTACAAATAAAATAATATAGTAAGTATGTCATAGTGTATTTTATAAAGACGGTTTCTTTAACTTATTTTGCCTTCCAGAGTTCGGGCCGGGCACAAACCGATACGGTCTGCAGCAAAAAACAACACAGGAGGAAACAGCACAATGTCCTACCAGGCTACAAAGCTCTCTGCGGAACAGCTCCGGCACCAGTTCGACCCTGCGCAGTTTGCTTTCAAGAGTACCGGGGAACTGCCGGCTTATGAAGGAGTTATCGGCCAGGAACGGGCCCTGCGGGCCATTTCTTTCGGGATCAACATTAAGAGCCAGGGATATCATATGTACGCCTTGGGGCCGGTGGGGACAGGAAAAAAGACCATTATCAGCAAGTACCTGGAAACCCTTGTCGAGACAAAACCTGTGCCAGACGATTGGCTCTATGTCAATAATTTCAACGACAACGATACTCCGAAAGCGCTCAGGCTTCCGGCCGGTAAGGGTTGTAAGTTCCGGGATGATCTTGACCAGCTGGTTGAGGAGCTGAAAACAGAGGTTCCCAAGGCATTTGAAAGCAATGAGTACCAGAAGGAGCGCCAGGAAAATAAAGACCGTTTCAACAAGAGAAGCCAGGAATTTTTTGCAAAACTGGAGGAAAAGGTCAAGAAAGCAGGCTTCCGCTTACTGCAGGGACCGGAGGGCATCGGTATCGTAGCAGTAATTGAGGGCGAAGCCCTGACAGCCGAGAAAATGGAAGAGCTGGAAGATGCTACCCTGAAGAAGATTGAAAAGGGCCAGAAGGAACTGGAGGAGGAAATCCGCAAAACGATGCGGCAGGCGCAGGAACTGCAGAAAGAAGCCAAGAACAAGATGCTGGAGATTGACCGCAGGACCGTTGCATTTGCCATCGACCATTTTCTCGATGATTTGAAGGAAAAATACAGGGAGCTTGAAAATGTTGTCGCCTTCCTTGTTGAAGTCCGGGCCTTCCTGCTCAAGCATGTAAGTTCCTTCAAGCATCTGAAGAAAATGGCGGAGGCCTCACCGGAGCAACAGCAGTTCATGGCCATGATGCAGGAACAGCAGATAACTTTTGATGAATACCGCGCCAATCTCATCGTGGACAACAGCTCCACCAAGGGAGCTCCAGTTGTTTATGAAAAAAACCCCACTGCAACGAATCTGCTCGGCCGCGTTGAATATGCGGGCAGGTTCGGCGCCCTGGTCACCAATTTCCGTATGATAAAAAACGGTGCCCTGCACAAGGCAAACGGCGGCTATCTTTTGCTTGATGCCTTTGAACTGCTTACCAAGCCTCTGGCCTGGGAAACTCTCAAGCGGGCCCTGAAGAACGGGGAGGTAGTCATCGAAAGCCTTGAAAAGGCCCTCGGCTTCATGACCACGCGCACTCTGGAACCGGAGCCCATTCCCCTGGACATCAAGGTGATCATTATCGGCGACCCACTGCTTTATTATCTCCTTTACAATCTTGACCGGGATTTCCCCGAGCTCTTCAAGGTCAAGGTCGATTTTGATTTCCGTACTCCCTGGACCGAAGAATCCGGCAAACTCTATGCGCATTTCATCGGGAATATATGCCGTGAAGAAGGCTTGAAACATTTCAGTCCGGACGGGGTCAGCAGTGTCATCGAATACAGCGCCCGGCTTGCGGCCCACCAGAATAAACTGATCACCGTATTCGGCGACGTGGTGGATATCATTCGTCAGGCCTCTTTCTGGGCGGAACAGGGAAAAAAAGAGTTGGTGGCTGCAAGTGAGGTCAATAAGGCAATTGAAGAGAAGATCTTTCGTTCCAACCGGATCGAAAAGATTATCCAGGAAATGATTGAAGAGGAGACCATCCTCATTGATACCACGGGCAAGGAGGTGGGGCAGGTAAACGGCATATCTGTTCTGCCACTGGGCGACTACAGCTTTGGTAAGCCTTCACGCATTACGGCAAGGACATTTGTGGGCAGCAAGGGTATTATTAATATCGACCGCGAAACTGAACTCGGCGGGCCTATTCATAACAAGGGCAGCCTTATCCTGGCAGGCTATCTTGGCGGCAGGTATGCCGAGGATATTCCCCTGGCCTTATCAGCCAGCATAACTTTTGAACAGCTCTATGAGGGTGTTGAAGGCGACTCAGCCTCTTCCTCGGAGCTTTATGCCCTCCTCTCCAGCCTTTCCGGTTTTCCGATCCGTCAGGATCTTGCGGTCACCGGATCCGTGAACCAGCGCGGTGAAGTGCAGGCCATCGGCGGGGCTAATGAAAAAATCGAGGGGTTTTTTGCCGTCTGCAGGGCCAAGGGTCTGACCGGCACCCAGGGTGTTATCATCCCCGCAAGCAACGTCAAGCATCTCATGCTGCGGGATGAAATCGTCGAAGCAGTACGGGATGGGAAATTTCATATCTATACTGTCGCCACCATTGACGAGGGCATTGCACTGCTGACAGGCAAAGAAGCCGGTGAAAAAAAGAAAGACGGCTCGTATCCTGAAGGCACGGTTAATTGGGCTGTGCAGCAAAAAATATGGGAGCTGGCAGCCAAGGTTCGCATTTTCACCAGCGGCGCAGATGAGAATGAAGACAATGGGGCAAACTGAAAAAACTTTCACGCTATGAAGCTTGAACTTTGATGGAAGAAAATATTGTACAGGAAATCATGGAGGAATTCGCCGGCCGGACTGGTCTGCTGCCGGAAGGTGCTGCTCCGGTTCGCCGCTATTTGTGGACCGACGCCTTTGCCGTCTGCAATTACCTGGCACTCTATGAGCAGAGCGGCAGGGAGAAGCACCTGCATCTGGCTCTGGGCCTTGTGGACCAGGTTCATGAAATCCTCGGCCGTCATCGGGATGATGATCCCCGCAGCGGCTGGATCAGCGGTCTTGATGAGAGAACCGGCAAGCTGCATCCCATTGCAGGCGGGCTGCGGATCGGCAAGAAATTGCCGGAACGGCAGGAGTGGGAACCGTTTGATGAAAGGCTTGAATGGGAGCGCGACGGCCAATATTACCATTACCTGACAAAGTGGATGCATGCTCTTTGCTGCGCCAGCAGGGTCATTGACAATCCAATTTATACTGCCTGGGCAGCAGAACTTGCCAGCCGGGTGCATAGTGCTTTCTGTCATACCGAAGTCGACGGCATAAAAGGATTGTACTGGAAGATGAGTATTGATCTGTCCCGGCCGTTGGTGGCCTCCATGGGACAGCATGATCCCCTGGACGGCTTGATCACCTGTATGGAAATCAGTGCACACACGCCCGGGCTGCCGGAGAGTGATCCCCGGACACTTGCTGCTGAAATTATGGACCTGACCGATATGTGCCGCGGTGTTAACTGGACAACTCCCGATCCCCTCGGTCTTGGCGGCCTGATGACAGATGCCTGGCGCCTGGTGCAACTGCAAGGGGCAAATGTGCAACTCCCGCTGCCGGAGTTGCTGCAGGACATGCTCGAGACGTCCGTAGTCGGCCTGTCCATATTCACACGCGACAACTCCATGCACCTGCCGGCGTCCCATCGTCTTGCCTTCAGGGAGCTGGGCCTGTCCATCGGCCTGCAGGCAATCCCCAGGATAGAAGCACTTGTTTCCCTTCACCCTGATCGTTACAGCACCCAATCCCGCCTGGATTCATTACTGGATGCTCTAAAACACTATCTGCCGCTCCAGGAGCAGATCGAGCAATTCTGGCTCGAACCCGCGAACAGGGAAGTTCCCAGCTGGAAGGACCATGCTGACATTAACATGGTGATGCTGGCCACGAGCCTGGAGCCCGAAGGGTACCTGGATCTGTAATATAAAGTAAAAAGTGAGGAGTAAGGGGGGAAAATATCCGGCACAATATACTTGGTTTACTGTTACAGTATTAATAATGGGAGAGGTGTTCTAACTTTGGAAAAGAATTACAAAAGATGAACATGAATAGAGCATATTATCCTTAAAATTTATGGGCATTGATATATATAAGGAAGCGCCAGGAAAAACTCACTGCCATGATGTATGCCCACGAGGAAGTTGCCGAATATTGCCGCAAGGTGGCCGAACAGGGCAGGTATCTTGTAGTAATGGAATACGATGCCATCGTGGCCCATGTCCAGAAAATTGAAGGAAAAAAGCCGGCAAGCAAAGCCGGAGCATGAAAAAAATTCACCACACTTTACTGCTCGTGCCTTAAATTTTGAACCCTGATACTTTCGAAGTTTTTTAGAGTAGTTGCATAGACCGCACCTTTGAACCTGCTACCCAGTTTATAAATAGAAGGGATTCGTGTCATGAAATCATCGCTAGTGAAATCGCTGCAAATTTTTTCCCTGACTTTTTTCTTTCTTTTATTCCTGACAATCATTTGTTCGGCAGCGGCCGTTGACGAAGCGGCAACAATCACCATCCCGGAGGGGGTCCTGTTCCGGACCATAAAGGATGGGCTGCCCATTTCTCTTGAAGCCCGGAGTCAATATGTGCAGGGAGATGTAACCATTCAATCTCTGGAAAAGCTACAGGCGCGAGAAAAATCACTCTTCCTCCAGGGTGTTGTCGCCAGTCAGAACCTGACGCTGAATACAACAATAGCCGGCAGAGATATCTCGATGAATCTTGGCAATGTGAGGTTGCCTGTGACCTGTGAAATCTTTCTCCGTTTTGATAGCAGTAAAAAGGTGCTTTTCGTAACGCCGCGTTTTCCAAAGCCCGAATCACTCTATACGACTGATCCGGCTGATGCTCTTCTGCTTCTGCTTTCATCCCTCGGTGAAAAGGAATATCCTGTAGAATTGGGTTCCATACAGCCCATTGTAGCCAAAATGGGAGCGCACAATATTCCCATCACCCTGGAACCGGTGGATATTCTGACGCAGAAGGGTTTGCTGCTGATAAAAATGCGACCAGGGGTAGCAAAGAACCCTTGAGCCTTTAACTGCAATCATGCCCCTCTCAATACCTCTTAAAGTCGTTGCCGGAAATGTTAAGAAAAGGGGCCTTATCAAATATCAATGAATAACAAGCACCGGGCAGGAAGCATATCCAATGGTCCTTTCGGTGACACTGCCCATGAGCAGGCGCTGAAGACGTTTTTTGCCATGTGATCCCATGACTATCAGGTCCACACCGCTATTTTGTGCCAGAGTGGTTATTGCTTCATAAGCTTCACCTTCTTTGATAACTGTATTAATCTCGATACCGGTCAGATTTCAACTCAAATATATTTATTCCGTACCCTGAACCCATCATCGCAATAAAACAAATAATAACCGGTTTTATAAGTAACCGCATAGCGCGTCAAGAAGTGTCAGAAAGTCTCTTTACCCAAAAGCCACATCAAGTATCATCATTACCGAAAAACCAAACATTGTTGCCATTGTCACTAAATCGATATTTTCATATTTTCGTTGGGATTCTGGGATTAATTCCTCCACAACGACAAAAATCATGGCACCGGCAGCAAAACAAAGAGCGTATGGTAAAATGTTTTGCATTTTTATGACAAATAGAGCTCCGAGAACCCCAGCGATTGGTTCCACCATGCCTGAAGCCTGCCCCAGAAAAAAACTTTTCCCTTTACTCATCCCTTCCCTTCTCAATGGCATTGATACAGCGGTACCTTCAGGGAAGTTTTGAATCCCAATTCCAATTGCCAAAGCAATTGCTCCTCCAATCGAAGCAGACGGCAGGTTAGCTGCTACCGCGCCAAAGGCTACGCCTACAGCAAGGCCCTCCGGGATATTGTGAAAAGTTATTGCAAGGACAAGAAGGGTACTTCGTTGCCATGAAGTCTTTATCCCTTCACTTTTATCAATATTTAGCCCGGGATGAAGGTGTGGCAGAAATTTGTCAATCAGCCGCATAAAAATTCCACCACCCATAAATCCTATGGTTGCGGTCAACCAAGGAACCTGTTCCAACTGTTCAGCCATCTCAATGGCTGGTGCGAGAAGAGACCAGAAGCTGGCAGCAATCATTACCCCGGCAGCAAATCCAAGCATTGCATCCATTACTTTTTGATTTAAAGATCTTGTAAAAAAAACTAGTGCCGCACCTGCTGCCGTGACGCTCCAAGTGAAGAGTGTGGCAATAAACGCCTGCATGATGGGATTGAACTGTTGGATAAAATCGACCATTCTTTGTTATTCTCTCAGCTATTGCGCATTTCGGCTAAACGATAGTTCACATTCCCTGCCACATGTTGAATATGTGAAGAATAATTAACACTTATGATTTCCACTGGCAATCTTAAGTCTATTTGGTAGAATGAAAAGTCAATATGGTGGCCGCTTCCAGTTCAGCCGAAAACGCAGGATCGGCGCACAGTCGGGCGACAGCGGCAGCGCCGCCCATAAAACGTCCCGCAGCCGCATCACTGTGCCGCTGCACGTTACAGATATTCCGGTTTTACCAAAGGCGCGGCCGCGGGCCAGTTAACCACCTTGTCGCTGGTTCGAGTCCGGCCCGGGGAGCCAGGGAATCCAAAGCCCGGTCATTCATTGACCGGGCTTTTTTATTGTTCTCGCTAGCAGGTGGCCTTTCTGACATATTCACTGTAGTTATTGCGGTATATCTCTGCCAGGGAAAGAAATGTTGTGACGATCAAGGGGCCGTAAATGATCCCTAAAACACCGTAGACACTGAGCCCCCCCAGAATGGAAAGAAAAACGAGGAGCGTGTGCATCTTTACCCGTTCACCAACCATCCAGGGCTTCAACATATACTCCACAGAAAAAGAAAGTGTCACGTAGAAAATAAGCATAAAAATCCCCACCCCCACACTGCCTTTCAAAAACAGAATTATGGCGGCCGGCACCAGAACCAGCCCGATGCCGAAAATGGGCAGAAAGGCAAGAATGGCCATGACACCTCCCCATAAAATGGGAGAGGTAATGCCGAAAAACATAAATGCCGCTCCGCCCAGAAAGCCCTGCAGCAGTCCGCACAAGCCATTGCCGACAAGAACAGCCTTGGCAATTTCTTCGAACTTTCTAAACAGTTGCCGTTCCTGTTGGTCCGGCAGAGGCGAAAGTTCAAGGATATAGGAGATAAAACGTTCCTGATCGATCAATAGAAAAAAGATAACAATGACCATCATAAAAAAACTGATGACAAAATTCATGATGTTTGCAGCCCAGGCGCTTGCCTGGTTATAAAGAAAGAGCCCGGCTACTTTCCCAAATTCAGAGAAAACCGCACTGATCCGTTCAGGGTGCAATTCAATACCAAATCCTGCAAAAATTTCCTTTATCCTGCCAACGCTTTGGTTTTCTTCCAGCAGCTGCTGCATCATGAGGGCCAGGTTTTTACCCTTTATCAGAGGGTATATCCCCAAAACCTCCTTGGAAAGGGCAATAACAAATATCATGAGCGGCACAAAGACAACTACTATAATGAGCAAGCATGTAACCAGAGAGGAAAACTGGCCTGAAAATTTGAGTCGCTCATGAAAAAATCTGAAAACCGGCTGAAAGAGTCCTGCCAGGAGAAAAGAAAGGATAAGAATGGAAAAGAAGGGCCAGAGCAGACGGCCAAACAACAGGAAAGAGACCAGAAAAAGCAGGAGAAAATACCGGAAGACAAGCGGGCTGAATGGTTTTTGGGGCTTTGTTTCAGGCTGTGTTTCCATTTATTGGGTCCCTGCAGTGTAATGACTACCCTGTTTGACAGGCCGACGCAGCAGCGGATTTATTTCGGGCCGCAGGCCTGATTTATACTTACTATGCCAATGCTGTCTTTATACTCCCCAGCGAAATACTTTCGCTATATAAAGTTGCAATTTCATGATGTTGGAGGTATAGGCTATATTTTTATTTTTATATAGAGAAATCCTTCCTTGATTTCTAATATACTGTATTAAAAAGGAAAAGCAAAAAAGAAGCTTATTCGAAGGAGTAGTACTGCATGGATATCCAGGTCGTAAAATCGGCTCCCGACCTCCTGAAGGCGAAGCCGGACGAAAATTCCTTAGGGTTTGGACAGCATATGGCTGACCACATGTTCGTCATGCTGTATGACGAAAGCATGGGCTGGCATGACGCTGCAATTAAGCCGTATGAAAATTTTTCACTGGCGCCGGCAGCTATGGTCCTGCACTACGGTCAGGCCATTTTTGAAGGTCTTAAGGCCTACCGCGGCACCGATGACAAGATCTACCTCTTCCGACCGACTGACAACCTGAAAAGAATGAATGACTCAGCCACAAGGATGTGCATGCCTGAAATTCCTGTGGATGTTGTCTTCAGCGCCATGAAAAAACTTGTTGCCCTCGACAAGTCCTGGGTTCCCAGGGCTGAAGGGGCAACGCTCTATATACGACCGGCCATGATTGCCTCAGAAGCAGGACTCGGGGTCAGGCCAGCCAAACAGTATCTTTTCTTCATTATTAATTGTCCGGTCGGGGCCTATTACCCTGAAGGTTTCAATCCTGTAAAAATCTTTGTGACTGACACGTATGTCCGTGCTGTTGCCGGCGGCGTCGGCAATGTCAAAACGGCCGGTAATTATGCTGCCAGTATAATGGCTGCCGTAGAGGCGCAAAACCAAGGGTACACACAGGTGCTCTGGCTGGATGCCATTGAACGCAGGTACATTGAAGAAGTCGGCACCATGAACATTTTCTTCTTGATCGATGATGAACTTATAACACCGCCGTTGACCGGCAGTATTCTGCCGGGCATCACGCGGGATTCTGTCCTGCGCTTGACGAAAGACTGGGGCTTGAAGGTCTCGGAAAAAAGGATCACCATTGACGATGTGTTGGCGGCCAATGAAAAAGGGAGCCTGCAGGAAATCTTCGGAACCGGAACTGCTGCCGTTATTTCCCCGGTTGGGGAACTCAACTATAAAGGCCAGGTGTGTACCATTAATAATGGGAAAACAGGAGCCCTCGCCCGGAAATTATTCACTGAGCTGCAGGCCATCCAGAACGGACATAAAAAAGATCCCTACGGCTGGGTGGTTGAAGTATAATTTTTTTTAAAATCTTCTCTTGATTTTTAAAATATCGTACCTATAGTTTCGCCCATCCTGGCATGTATGCCAAAATAACCTTGTTTTTCAAGGTTTTAGTTAAATTGTTACTGTCTTGTTCCCTGAGATGAAGCAGACACCTGCTCCATCGGGAAAAAATTAAAAAATAAAAACTAACATGTATATGGAGGAAAAAAAATGAAAGTTCGTCCACTGAATGACCGGATTCTGGTCAAGCGTTTGGAAGAAGAGGAAATGACCAAAGGCGGTATTATTATTCCGGACTCTGCAAAAGAAAAACCAGCTGAGGGTGAAGTTATCGCAGTCGGTAAAGGCAAGATTAACGATAACGGCGACCGGATCAAACTTGATATAAAAGTGGGAGACCGTGTTTTATTCAGCAAATATGGCGGCACTGATGTCAAATTAGACGGTGTCGATCATCTCATCATGCGTGAGGATGATATTCTTGCCGTTGTTGAATAAAAACAGCACCCATTATATTGTAGCTTTCAAACCATTCTGGATTTTACCAAACGATAAAATTGGCTTTAAAGAGGAGATAGATAATTATGGCTGGAAAAGATATTAAATACGGAGTAAAAGCCCGCGAGTCCATTCTCAAAGGCGTCAATATCCTGGCAGATGCTGTTAAAATTACCCTGGGCCCCAAAGGCCGCAACGTTCTGCTGGAAAAATCCTTTGGCTCTCCCACAATCACCAAGGACGGCGTCAGTGTTGCCAAAGAAATTGAGCTTAAGGATAGATTTGAAAACATGGGTGCACAGATGGTGAAAGAGGTTGCCTCCAAAACCAGTGACGTTGCCGGTGACGGCACCACAACTGCCACCATCCTGGCTCAGGGCATCTACGCTGAAGGTTCCAAGCTGGTTGCTGCCGGCTCCAACCCCATGGATATCAAGCGTGGTATCGACAGCAGCGTTGAGGCCATTGTTGCCGAGCTCAAAAAGATTTCCAAACCCACCAAGGAGCAGAAGGAAATTGCCCAGGTAGGCACCATTTCCGCCAATAACGACGCGACCATCGGCAACATCATTGCCGAGGCCATGGACAAGGTCGGCAAGGAAGGCGTCATCACCGTGGAAGAGGCGAAGGGCATGGAAACCTCCCTGGAAGTAGTTGAGGGTATGCAGTTTGACCGCGGCTACCTGTCGCCCTATTTTGTCACTGACCCGGAAAAGATGGAGGTCGACCTTGAAGACGCGTCCATCCTGATCAATGAAAAAAAGATCAGCTCCATGAAAGACCTGCTGCCCATTCTTGAGTCGGTGGCCAAGATGGGCAAACCATTGCTCATTATTGCAGAGGACATTGACGGCGAAGCCCTTGCCACCCTGGTTGTTAACAAGCTGCGCGGCACCTTGAATGTTGCTGCTGTCAAAGCCCCCGGCTTCGGCGACCGCAGGAAAGCCATGCTGGAGGATATCGCCATCCTTACCGGCGGCCAGGTGATTACCGAAGATCTCGGCATCAAGCTCGAGAATGTCACTGTCAATGATCTTGGTAGTGCCAAGCGCATTGTTATTGATAAAGACAACACCACCCTCGTAGACGGCGGTGGTGACAAAAGTAAACTGGAAGGCCGTGTCAAGCAGATCCGGGCCCAGATTGATGAGTCAACATCTGATTACGACCGTGAAAAACTGCAGGAACGCTTGGCTAAACTGATAGGCGGCGTTGCCGTTATCAATGTCGGTGCCGCCACTGAAACAGAGATGAAAGAGCGCAAGGCCCGTGTTGAAGACGCCTTGAATGCAACCCGTGCTGCAGTTGAAGAGGGCATTGTTCCCGGTGGCGGTGTTGCCTATCTGCGCTGCATTAAGGTGCTCGACAAACTTGAGCTCAAAGGCGACCAGGCCCTTGGCAAAAAGCTGATTGCCCGCGCCCTGGAAGAGCCTGTACGCCAGATCGCCAACAACGCCGGCCGTGAAGGTTCCGTCATTGTTGAGCATGTGAAGGAAATGAAAAATGCCATGGGCTTCAATGCTGAAACCGAAGAATATGAAGACCTTATCAAGGCAGGTGTCATTGACCCGGCCAAGGTAACCCGCTTTGCCCTGCAGAATGCTGCAAGTGTTGCAGGGCTCCTTCTGACCACCGAATGCATGATCGCAGAACATCCTGAAGAGGATAAGGGCGGCGGCGGCGGTATGCCTCCAGGCGGCATGGGCGGCATGGGCGGCATGGGCGGCATGGGCGGCATGATGTAACGCCCTTCCCCGGCTATCAATTTAGCCTGGTTTACATAGAAAACAAAAAGAGCCCCGATTACCGCTGGGGCTCTTTTTGTTTTTAACGCTCTTACAGATCTCCTTCATGCATTTGTGTGCTAGGTCTTTAAGGCTAAAAAGGAGTTATTTTCCTGTTGACATGTCAAGGGAAATTTAACATAGTTGTCCCCTCTTATGCGTGGCGATGTAGCTCAGCTGGTTAGAGCGCACGGCTCATATCCGTGGTGTCCGGGGTTCAAGTCCCTGCATCGCCACCAATTAAATACAACGGCTGTAATCCTAAAGGGTTACGGCCTTTTTTTATGCACCCGGGAAATAGTGCCCCGATATCCATTTCTCCGCACCATGTCAAACCGATTTAGTACGACAATTTTTCCCATTTGTAAATTTCCCAAGAAACTGTATAATAATTAAATTAAGGGGTATTTTTTTCGATATACGGTTAAAATATAGCTAAACCTCCAAAGAGACAGGAGAAGAGAGTCCTGGGTTCGCACTGGCGGATAGTCGGGCTGTCTTTTCTATCTTGTACCCGGCTTTTTCCGGAGGCAGAGCACAATGTACCGTTTCCGTCTTCCATCGCGACATGATATTACCCAGAGCCTGATATGGGTCGGTGTCGGGATCAGTTTACTGTACTGGTTTCTTGAGTCATGGCTCCATGTCGTCATTTTTAAGGAAGGCGCCCTTATCTCACATATCTTTACGCCTGATCCCCATGAATTATGGAAGCGATTTCTCGTTATTTCCCTCCTCATTTTTTTCAGCTTTTACGCCCAGCGCAGTATAAATATCCGGCATCGCACGGAAAATGCCCTTGCCCTTGCCCTTGGCGAAATGGACCAGATATTCCAGACAGCGTCTGTCGGCATGCGTGTCATTGACCGTAATTTTAATATTCTAAAAGCAAACAAGACCTTTGAGACAATCACCGGGGTTGCTGCCGATGAGGCTGTTGATAAAAAATGCTATGAGATTTTTGCCGGCCCCAAGTGTTTCACACTGAATTGTCCTTTAATCCTTATTCTCAATGGTAAAAAGTCTGTTGAGTGCCATGTGGAGAAAAAAAGATCCGATGGCAGCGTTGTCCCCTGCATCCTGACCGCAACCCCTTTTACAGGACCTGATGGCACCCTGGACGGTATTGTTGAGTCCTTTAAAGACATTACCGAACTTGAAAAAGCCAAAGAAATTATCCAGAAAAAACGCGATAAACTGCAGGGCATTCTTTCCCATATGAAGGAAGGCGTCAGCATCGTTAACATTAATCATGAAATTGAATTTCAGAATATTGCCCATAAAAAATTCATCGGTGAAAAAAAGGGAATCCCCTGTTACAGGGCATTTCATGGCCGAGATATCCCTTGTGAGCTCTGCCTGATGAAGGCTGCCTTTGATTCAGGCAAAACCCAGCAATATGAATTTGAAACCTCAAACGGTGAGAGTTTCGAGCAGGCGTATACCCCAATTGTCGATATTGATGGCAAACAAAAAACCGTTGTCCTGCTCCGGGATGTAACCAGTGAAAAAAATGCCAAGGCGGCAATGCTGCAGGCAGAACAGCTGGCCGCTCTCGGTGAACTGGCCGCCGGCGTGGCGCACGAGATCAACAACCCGATTAACGGCGTTATCAACTATGCCCAGATACTTATAAACAAATACAACGACCATGAACTTATCAGGGATATTGCCGAAAGGGTTGTCAGGGAAAGTGACAGGATAGCCCGCATCGTCGAAGGATTGCTTTTCTTTTCACGCTCCCGTAAGGAAGAAAAAATCATGACCGTTGTCAGCAACGTTCTTGCCGATACCCTGGCCCTCACAGCCTCACAGCTTTACAAGGACAATATTCTTCTTCATACAGACATCCACCAAAATTTACCTCCGATCATGGCACAGGCTCATGAAATTGAACAGGTCTTTATCAACATCATCAGTAATGCCCGCTATGCCTTGAACCAGAAATTTCCGGGTACGGACCCGGGCAAGGTCTTGCAGATTAAAACTGAATTAATGAACAGCCCGGTGCAACCGTTTGTCAGGATATCATTTTTTGATCACGGCATAGGTATCCCGGAGGAACTCATGGAGAAGATTCGTAATCCTTTTTTTACCACCAAGAAAGACCGCCAAAGCACCGGCCTCGGCCTCAGCATCAGCCACGGTATAGTGGAAGATCATGGCGGCTTGCTGACTATTGAAAGCAGAGAGAACGAATACACCAACATATGCGTCAATCTCCCCATACATCTTAACAGTGAAGCAAGGAGTTCATGATGACAAAAGAAATTCTTGTGGTTGATGATGAAGAAAGCATCCGCTACACTTTCAACTTTTTTCTCTCCGAGGAGGGATATCAGGTTAGCTGTGCTGAAAATTACGATGAAGGGGTCGCTTGCCTGAACAAGATAGATTTCGACCTTATTTTTGTCGACATCGTCTTGGTTGGCAAGACCGGCATTGATTTGCTCAAGGTCATTCGGCAAAAGAAACCGCATATCCCTGTCATCATGATAACCGGGGTACCAAGTATTGAGTCGGCAACCGAAGCGCTGCGCTACGGTGCCCTGGATTATATCATCAAACCGGTGCGCCAGGATGCCCTGAAGCGTTCTGTCAGTGTGGCACTTAAGCATAAGGCCATGACTGAGGAAAAGGAAAAATGCCGCCGGAACTTTGAGGGTATATTCCGCAGCGTCAGGGACGGCATTGTCACTGTCGACAAATCGATGCAGGTCCTCGAGATCAACAATGCTGCCACAAAAATATGCGGGGTCAGACGCCAGGACCTGCTGCACAAGCCTGTCAATGAAATGGCTCAGCGCTGCCAAGGGAAATGCCTTACATCATTGCATGAGATTATTGAACAGCGTAAGCCCCTGGAAAAGCTTTATATAGAGTGTCATCTGGATGACGCCAAGCAGCAGGTCGTAAGCATTACCGCCTCTCCTTTGCTCGGCCCCAATAATAATTTCACGGGAGCGATAATGCTGATCAAGGATGAAACCCAGCTGGTTGAACTCAAACGCAGTCTAAAAAAAAAACATGACAAGGAATACTTTCTAGGCAAGTGCGAGGCTATCCGCAAAGCCAAGACCCTGATAAAAGACCTGGCAGAGATTAAGACCACGGTCCTGGTTACCGGCGAAAGCGGCACAGGCAAAGAACTTGTTTTAGAGGCCTTGCACCACAATGGCGACCGGAGAAACAAACCCCTGGTCAAGGTCAACTGCGCAGCGCTTTCCGAGAATCTCCTGGAAAGTGAACTCTTTGGACATGTAAAGGGAGCTTTTACCGGGGCGTTCAGGGACAAGGTCGGCCGCTTTCAACGCGCGGACGGCGGCACTCTTTTTCTCGATGAAATAGGCGACATCTCGCCGCGCATGCAGCTGCGTTTGCTGCGGGCTCTCGAATCCATGGAATTTGAGCGTGTTGGCGATTCCACCCCGATCAAGGTTGATGTGCGCATTGTCGCTGCCACGAACCAGATCCTGCCAAACAAAGTAGCCGATGGTCAGTTTCGCCAGGATCTGTATTATCGCCTCAAGGTTGTCGAGATTCACCTGCCGCCCCTGCGGGAACGCAAGGACGACATTCCCCTGCTGGCCAACCATTTCCTAATCCAATTTAATGCAAAATTCGATAAGAATATCAAAGGTTTATCATCTGACACCTGGAAAGCCTTTCTCCACTATCAATGGCCCGGTAATGTTCGGGAACTTGAAAATACCCTGGAACATGCCTTTATCCGTTGTCACCAGGACGTTATTACAGTAGACCACCTCCCACCTGAACTTCATGCAAAACACGCTGAACTGCCGGGTCGGCAAAATCTGAGCGAAGAGCAGGAAGCCCTGGCCCTGCAGCAGGCGCTGCAGAGCGCCCGCTGGAACAAATCCAAGGCCGCCGACCTCCTTGGCATCAGTCGCAGGACCATCTACCGCAAAATAAAAAAATTCGGCTTTACTTTCCGGGAAGCCTGATTTTTCTTTTCCTGCACATTGTGTGCCATGGCACACAATGTGCCACCCCAAAGTGCGCCATGGCACACTTTCCAAAAATCCCATAGACTCACGGACATCTACCTGTTGTCTGCCTGAAAGATATATATCTTTTTGTTTTTCCTGCTCTTTTTATTAATTGCACTGTTCTTTGCCACCAACATCCTGCCCTGGCACACTTCTTGATATTCAATAAGTAAAGACACACATAAACCAGGATCCTTTTTGTCTTGAATGCGTTTGTTTTGGTCGCTGGCACGATACACAATAAAATTATGTGCTTGATTTCATAACTGTCGCAGCAGCTCCATCGTGGTGGTGGAAACAGTCTTAACCCCAAAAGGCCACCTGCTGCGGTACGGAAATTATTGGGGTGGAGGAGGATTATCATGAAGACAAAAATGAATATTCTTACACTAGTAATAGCCCTGGCG